>JAIFMP010000147.1 GCA_020048405.1 Hydrogenophaga sp. | reverse complement strand
GCAGGCCTTCTTCAAAGTAGTAGGGCTGGCCAATGTGCGTGATGTTGGGAATGGGCAAATCGCCCTGCGCGTGCATGCCGCTCATGCCGCCGAGCGACGCGCCCGCCATGGTGCTGCCGTGGTAGGCGTTGTGGCGGCTGATGATGACCTTGCGCTGCGGCTGGCCCAGCAAATCCCAGTAGCGGCGCACCATGCGCACGTTGGAGTCGTTGCTTTCGCTGCCGCTGCTGGAATAGAACACGTGCTGAAAACTGCGCCCGCCCACCGTGGGTGCCAGGGACGCCAGCTTGGTGGCCAGTTGCACCGCGGGCACGTTGGTGGTTTGAAAGAAGCTGTTGTAGAACGGCAGCTTCATCATCTGCGCCTGCGCAGCGTCGGCCAGCTCTTTGCGGCCGTAGCCCGCGTTCACGCACCACAGGCCGCTCATGCCGTCCAGCATGCGCTGACCCTCGCTGTCCCAGATGTAGATGCCTTCGGCCCGGTCAATCACCCGCGCACCGCGCGTGGCCAGGTCGCCGTGGTCGGTGAAGGGGTGAATGAAGTGCGCGCTGTCCAGCGCTTGAATTTCATGGGTGCTCAGGGGTGCGTTCATGGCGACTTTCCGTTCAATTTAAAGTATCTTTTATGGCTTTATCGCTTATCAGATAAGCGATAACAGCTATCTAATTTATTAAACATGCAACAGCAGATGTTCGCGTTCCCAGGGTGAAATCACCTTCATGAACTCGGCAAATTCAAGCTCTTTGATCTCGGTGTAGATGGTGACGAACTCTTTGCCCAGGATGTCGTGCAAGTCAGTCTCTTTGCGCAGCCAGTCCAGTGCTTCACCCAGGCTGCGGGGCAATGAGTAAGGGGCCAGGTAAGCATCACCCTTCATTTCAGGCTTGGGCTGAATCTTGTTTTTCAACCCCAAATATCCGCAAGCCAGTGTCATCGCCATGGCCACGTAGGGATTGGCATCTGCCCCGATCACTCGGTTCTCCACCCGGCGCGCCTGCGGCGGCGAAATGGGCGAACGGATGCCCACCGTGCGGTTGTCAAACCCCCACTCGATGTTGATGGGCGCTGCGGTGTGTCGGCTCAGGCGGCGGTAGCTGTTCACATACGGCGCGGCCAACGCCATCGCGGCAGGCACATACCGTTGCAGCCCACCGATGTAGTGGAAAAATGCGTCAGACGCACTGCCATCGGCATTGCTGAAAATGTTCTTGCCGGTCTCCTTGTTCACGATGCTCTGGTGCACATGCATGGCGCTACCAGGCTCGCCCTCGATGGGCTTGGCCATGAAGGTGGCATACATGTCGTGACGCAGCGCAGCCTCGCGAACCGTGCGTTTGAAGAAAAACACCTCGTCGGCCAGCCCCAGCGGGTGGGCGTGGAAGAAGTTGATTTCCATCTGCCCGGCACCGATTTCGTGGATCAGCGTGTCCACGTTCAGCTCCATCTTGTCGCAGTAGTCGTAAATTTCTTCGAACAGTGGGTCGAACTCGTTCACCGCATCAATGCTGTAGGCCTGCCGCGAGGTTTCGGCCCGACCGCTGCGGCCAATGGGCGGCTTCAGGGGCACGTTGGGGTCGGTGTTGCGGGCCGTCAGGTAGAACTCCAGTTCGGGTGCCACCACCGGGCTCAGGCCCTCGGCCTCGTAAAGATCGCACACGCGGCGCAGCACACTGCGAGGGGCAAACGGCACCAGCTTGCCATCGTTGTCAAAGCAGTCGTGTATCACCTGTGCGGTGGGGTCGGTGGCCCAGGGCACGATGCGCACGGTACTGGGGTCGGGGCGCAGCTGCATGTCGCGGTCGGTGGGGTCTACCACGTCGTAGTAGGGGCCGCTTTGCGGAAATTCCCCTGTCACACCCATGCCCACGATGGCCTGCGGCAGACGCATGCCGCGGTCTTCGGTGAACTTGCCACGCGGCAAAATTTTGCCCCGGGCCACTCCAGTCAGGTCGGGCACCAGGCATTCCACTTCGGTCACGCGGCGGGCGTTGAGCCAGTGTTCAAGGTCGTTGAAAGTCAGGTTGGTTTTGGCAGCGGTCATAAAAGGCTATCGGAGTTGAGACGCAAGGGGGCAGGGCAGCGCGTCAACCTCCCTTGGGCCTCCCCCGACGGCGGGCTTCGCAAGCCTCGCCAAATGCCTTGAAGATGGCTGTGTAGAACGGGTTTTCCCAGCAGCGCCACTCGGGGTGCCACTGCATGGCCACCGCAAAGCTGCGGGCGCCTTCAATTTCAAACGACTCCACCAGCCCGTCGGGCGCGTGGGCCAGGGCACGCAAGCCCGTGCCCAACCGGTTCACGCCCTGGCCGTGCAACGAATTGACGCGCGCCGTGGTGCCCCCTGCCCAAGCGGCCAGGCACGAGCCCGGCACGATGGCAATGGGGTGCACGGGCGCGTATTGCACCTCGGGTGGCTCGGTGGGAGGGTCGCGGTGGTCCATCATGCCGGGCACCACCTGCACCTGCTGGTGCAAGCTGCCGCCAAAGGCCACGTTGATTTCCTGGTAACCCCGGCAAATGCCCATCAGCGGCACGCCCTGGGACACACAGGCCTTGATGAGCGCGAGCGTCAGGCCGTCGCGCTCGGGGTCCAGTGGCAGGCTGGGGTCGGCCACGGGTTCATCGAAGTGACTGGGGTGCACGTTGGACGGCGAGCCGGTCAACATCACCCCGTCAACCAGCGCCAGCAGCGCGGGAATCTGGCTGGCCTCTGCCAGCGGGAACATGACGGGCTGGGCCGCAGCCCCCACCTTCACGGCACGGGCGTATTTGTCGCCCAGCACCAGGTAGGGCATGCGGTGTTGATCGTCGCCCAGCAGCCGATGGTCAGCGGGCAACCACACCAAGGGGCGTGTTTGAGAAGCGGAAGGCACATTCATGCACAAAACTCCTGTGTTCACAGCCATTGTGCCCGCTGAATTGGCTGGGCAATGGCTCCATTCGTGGCACCATGGAGGTACCACTTGATGCTTCTCCTGGACTGAACATGCTGTCCGAATTCCTGCTGGCCGAACTGGCCCGTTTGTCCACCCCCGCCAACGGCGGGGCCCACAGCCCGCTGCCACTCAACCGCCAGTTGTATGAAGCCCTGCGCCGCGCCATGCTCGACGGCAAACTGGGCGCAGGCGAGCGATTGCCCTCCAGCCGCGACCTGGCGCAAGACCTGAACCTGTCGCGCAACACCGTCATGGCGGCCATTGGGCAGCTCACGGTGGAAGGCTATTTGGTCAGCCAGGTGGGCAGTGGCACCTTCGTGGCCGACAGCGTGCCCAGCGCCGCCCCGCGCCGCCAGCGCTCCGGCACGGCGCCACCGGGGAGCAACCGGCGGTTGTCTGTGCGCGGCGAAGCGTTGGCCCACAGCTTCAATGCCAGCCAGCTGGAAGTGCAGCCCTTCACCCCCGGTCCGGCAGACTTCAGCGCCTTCCCCGTGGCGCTGTGGCAGCGCCTGCAAAACAAGCACTGGCGCCACACCCGGCCCGACATGCTCGACTACAACGACTGCGGCGGCCACGGCCCTCTGCGCCGCGCCGTGGCCGACTACCTGCGCGTGTTCCGCAGCGTGCAACTGGAGCCCGACCAGGTCATCATCACCAGCGGTACCCAACAGTCGCTGGAACTGTGCGCCCAACTGCTGGCCGACCACGGCGACACCGTGTGGGTGGAAGACCCCGCCTACTGGGGCGCGGTCAAGGCCTTCATGGCAACCGGCCTGGCGTTGCACCCTGTGCCGGTGGACGGTGAAGGCATTGCCCCGCAAGCCCACGACCACCAGCACCCGCCCCGGCTGGTGTACGCCACGCCCTCCCACCAGTACCCCACCGGGGCGGTCATGAGCCTGGCCCGCCGCCAGGCTCTGCTGCAAGCCGCACGCCAGCACAACGCCTGGGTGCTGGAAGACGACTACGACAGCGAATTCCGCTTCAGCGGCCCGCCCGTGTCGTCATTGCAGGGGCTGGATGCCGATGGCCGCGTGTTGTACATGGGCACCTTCTCCAAAGTGCTGTACCCCGGCTTGAAGCTGGGCTACCTGGTGGTGCCCAAGGCGCTGGTGGCGGCGTTCAAGCAGGCCCACTACGACCTGAACCGCCCTGGCCAGATGCCGCTGCAGGCGGCGCTGGCTGAGTTCATTGAAATGGGCCACTTCGCCAGCGCCCTGCGCAAAGCCCGCCAGGCTTATGCCGAACGACGGCGGGCGCTGGTGGCCGCTTTGCAGCCGGTGCTGGGCCATTCAGACGGGCCGTGGATTGCCGGTGCCGAGCAAGGCCTGCACCTGTGCCTGCGCCTGCCGCCGAACGCAGACGACCAGGCCCTGGCCCTGCAAGCCGCCAAAGTGAACCTGATCGTGCGGCCCCTGTCGGCCTACTGCCTGGCCCGCACCGATGTGCGAGGGCTGGTGGTGGGTTACGGGTATGCGCCGCTGGCTGCGATTGCGCGGCACGGGCCGGTATTGGCGCAATGCATTGACCGTGCGGATTGGGGGCGAAGGGGTGCTGACATCGGCCGTGGAGTCCTTCTGAACTTGAACCCGTTGTAAAGCTCCGCAAAGTAGGGAACCGTCCTTCATTTGTCCAGGACATTATGGGGTACGCTTATTCCAGATTTACAACGTTGGGAAGGTCTGCACCATGCGCATCAATCACCCGGTGAGCCAAAAAGAATACGACTACCCCGCTCACCTCATGCTGGTGTCGTCCACCAACAGCAAAGGCGAAATCACACACTGCAACAAGGCGTTCGTCGAAGTCAGCGGGTTCACATACGACGAACTGATTGGCCAGCCTCACAACCTGGTCCGCCACCCGGACATGCCTCCCGAGGCCTACCGCGACATGTGGCGCACCATCGGCAGCGGTCTGCCCTGGACAGGTATGGTGAAAAACCGCCGCAAAAACGGCGACCACTATTGGGTGCAGGCGAACGTGACCCCCATCATGGACAACGGCAAACCTTCGGGCTACATGTCGGTTCGCACCAAGCCCTCAAGCCAGCAGATTCAGGCCGCCGAGGCGCTGTACGCCCACATGCAGGCAGGTGACAGCGGTATCAGGCTCCACCAGGGCCATGTGCAGCGCAGCGGTGTCATGGGCTGGCTGGACCGCTGGTCGCGCAGCACGGCCACCTTCAGGCTGGGCATGCTGCTGTTACTGACCCTCTCCCTCAGTTTGACATCGCTTCTGTTCGTTTCCGAACACCTCGCCGTCATACTCGAGTCCGGCACCATGGTGCTGGGCTCGGCGCTCATCCTGTGGTGGTTCAGCGCCAACGTCGATCGGCCGCTGCGTGAGGCGGGTGTCCTGGCCCGGGATGTGGCGGCGTGCAACCTCACACAAGGCCTGCAGCCCAGCGGCCCGGAACCGATTGCGAGCCTCATTCGCAGCCTCACCCAGATTCAGGTCAACCTGCGAGCGGTCGTGGGCGACGTTCGCCACGAAGTGGAGGGTTTTTCTCAGGCAGCGGAAGAAATCGCCGGTGCCAGCCTGGACCTGAGCCAGCGCACCGAAACCCAGGCCAGCAGTCTGCAAGAGACAGCCGCCTCCATGGAACAGCTGTCGGCCACCGTGCGGCACACCTCGGACAACGCAGATTCCGTCGCCACTCAGACCCAGCGCAGTGTCGGGATTGCGTCGGACGGCCAGGGGGCCATTCAGACTGTGAGCGGGTCCATGCAAGCCATCGAGCGCTCATCCAGCCAAATCGCCGACATCATCGGAGTGATCGACAGCATCGCTTTTCAGACCAACATCCTGGCGCTCAATGCGGCGGTTGAAGCTGCGAGGGCCGGTGAACAGGGCCGGGGTTTTGCCGTGGTGGCTGGCGAGGTCCGCGCACTGGCACAGCGCAGCGCAGCAGCTGCGAAGGAAATCAAGGACCTGATCCAAACCTCCGTTCAGCAGGTGAACGTCGGTGTGAACCAGATGAAGGGTGCCAGCGGAACCATGAACGAAATCGTCCGGGAAATCCGGACCACCCAGTCGGTGGTAGAGGAAATCCGCCACGCCACCCACGAACAGGCCAACGGGCTGGCACAAATCAACACCGCCATCGTTCACCTGGACAACGTGACGCAGCAAAACGCCGCGATGGTGGAGCAGGCCAGCGCCGCAGCCGACAACCTGCGGGCTGGTTGCCAGGAGTTGAAACTATCGGTGGCGGTTTTCCGCGTCTGACCCTGCCCCCGAGCGCCGGGCCTTGATCTCAAGCACCAGCCGCACTGCAAGCACCACGTTGACGCCCACCACCAGCACCGCAGGCCACAACGGCAACTGCTGACCCGTGCTCCAGCCGTACAACAGCAGGCCCACCAAAGCCAACGCACCCACCACTTGAGACAACGATGTGAAACTGAACCAACCCGATTTCATTGCAAGCACCCCGAACTTCAAAGCCAGACACACGCGGGGTGTTACACCGATGCACAGCCCGCTGGATGTCTGTATTTTCAGCGCGTTTGACCAACCTTCAACGCACCACATCCATCAACCGGTGCCACAGCATGCCCAATGCCAGCGTGGGGGTGCGCAGCAGCGGCCCGCCCGGAAACTGTCGGTGCTGCAAACGGGCGAACACGTCAAACCGCTGGCTGTCTCCGGCCACCGCCTCAGCCACGAGTTGGCCGGCCAAGGCCGTGAGAGCCACCCCGTGGCCGCTGAAGCCTTGCAGGTAATACACATTGGTGCCCAGGCGGCCAAAGTCGGGGGCGCGGTTCATGCTGATGTCCACAAACCCGCCCCACACAAAATCGACCCCCACTTTTTGTAGTGCCGGGAACACTTGCACCATGCGCTGGCGCATGATTTCTTTCAAATTCTTGGGCGTTTGGGTGGTGTAGCTCACGCGCCCGCCAAACAGCAGGCGGTGGTCGGCGCTGAAGCGGAAATAGTCCAGCACAAAGTTGTTGTCGCACACCGCCGCGTTGCGGGGAATCAGCTGGGCGCACAGCTCCGGCGGCAGCGGCTCGGTACCAATGATGTAGGTGCCCACGGGCATGATGCGCGGCGCAATCTCGGGGGCCACCTGCGGACCGAACTCGGGCAGCATGCAGTTGCCCGCCAGCACCACCTGGGCGGCGTGCACCTCACCCTGGGCGGTGCGCAGCACAGGCTTGGGGCCCCGCTGCAGCGCCGTGACCGGCGACTGCTCGAACAGTTTCACGCCAAGCCCTTGCGCCGCGCGGGCCAGGCCCATGCCGTACTTGAGCGGGTGCAGGTGGCCTGAGGTGGTTTCGTAAGCCGCCGCGTGGTACAGCGGGCTGTCGATGTGGCGGGCCACGTCGGCACCGGTGGCCACATCGGCCTTGAGCCCGTAGTGGCGCTCGGTGTCTTCCATGTCGGCCAACAAGGTTCGGGCTTTGCCCGGCGAATCGGCCACGTACAGGTAACCGTTGACCCGGTCGCAGGCGATGCCAAAGCGGTTGATGTGCCCATCCAACACCTGGATGGCCTGCAGCGACATGTCCCAGGCACGGCGGGCATCGGCTTCGCCCAACTGGTTCTCGAACGGACCTTGCCCGCTGGCATACCCCACGATGGCTTGGCCCCCGTTGCGGCCCGAGGCACCGCTGCAGACGCGGTCGGCCTCCAGCAGCACGACGCTGTATCCGCGTTGCCGCAATTCAATGGCCGCACACAGCCCTGCAAAGCCGCCGCCCACCACCGCCACGTCGGTTTGCAGTTTGCCTGCCAACGGTGCCCAGCCGGGGCCACGGTCCACACTGGCCTCGTAGTAACTTTGCTGGTTGAGCCGTGTGTCAGATGCCAGCAGGCCGCCGCTCATGGCTGCACCCCGGGCAAACGGCGGTTGGGAAACATCTCGATGGCCTGCTGCGGCTGCGCTGACAGGTGCTTGGCCGTTTGGCCACTCAGGTAGGTCCACACGGCGGTGGCAGCGGCGTTGGTGGTCAGCTCAGCGTGGTCGTAGGCGGGGGCCACTTCCACACAGTCCATGGCCACGGTGTTGAGCGGGGCCAGCCCTTCCATGAAGGTGAACAACTGGCTGCTGGTCAGGCCGCCGGGCTCGGGCGTGCCGGTGCCGGGGGCAAACGCAGGGTCAAGCACGTCAATGTCCAGCGTCAGGTAGCAAGGGCGGTGGCCAATGCGCTGGTGAATGGCTGCGATGACGTCTGCCAGCCCCTCGCCGTCTTTGCCCCGCAGCTGGCGGGCGGTGTAAATCAGGCCGCCCATGTCTTGCACATATTCGCGGGCTTCGCGCACGCCGCTGGAGCGCAGGCCAATTTGCACGGTGTGGCTGGCGCTGACCAGGTCTTCGCGGATGGCTTCGTATGTCCAGGTGCCGTGGCCTGAGGGCTCGCCAAAGTGGTCGGTCCAGGTGTCGCAGTGCGCATCAAAGTGCACCAGAGCCAGCGGTTCGCCATTGCCAAACCGCTCTTTGGCCGCACGCAACAGCGCCAGCGTGACAGAGTGGTCGCCCCCCAGAAACACGCTGTGGTGCTGCGCCATCAACGCTGAGGCCTGACGCTCGATGTGACCGCGCACCTCGGGCAGGGGTGAGGCATTGGGCAGGCGCATGTCGCCTGCGTCGGCCACATGGGCCAGCGGCGACACGTTGAACAGCGGGTGAATGCCGTCGCACAACATGAGGCTGGCGGTGCGGATGGTCTGCGGGCCAAAACGGGCACCGGGGCGGTTGGTGACCGCGCCGTCGAACGGCACACCGGCCACGACAAAAGGCGCGTGCGGACGCTCGTGCAGCGAGGCGGCACCCAAAAAGCGGTTGCTGTGGTTGGCATAGGCAAAGTCACCCAGGCTCATGGAGGTTTCTCCTTCAAATACCGGTCAATTGGTTGCAGACCTTACCGCTTTCAAGGCCTGTACAAGGAGCCAATTGCACTCAGGCAGGCACAACCAAGGGCTTCTGGCGCCAGGCCAACAGTGCCCCCAGCCAGAGCGCCAGGGCCGAACACAACAGCCCACGGGCCAGGCCGCCAGGGCCGTCGGCGATCCAGCCCACAGCAGACGGCCCAAAGATTTGCCCCACCGCAAACACGATGGTGAACGCGCTGATGCCCACCGGCCACTGCGCCACCGGCAGGTTGTGGCGCACCAGCGCCGTGGTAGACGCCACCACCGACAAAAACACCGCCCCAAACAACACGCCCGACAACAGCAGCAGCGGCCAGGCGGTGGTGACCGCAGGCAACACCGTGGCCACACCCAGCAAGCCATTGAGCAACGACAGGGCACCCCCGCCCTTGGCACCGTCCAGCAAGCCCGCCCACAACCGGCCTGAAGCCACCACCGCCGCCCCCAACAGTGCATAGAACAGCGTGATGTCGGCCGGGGCCACCCCTTGATCGCGCAACAGCGCGATCACAAACGTCATGTACCCGATGTATCCGATACCAAAACACGCGTACCCCGCCATGGCAAAACCCAGCTTGCGCACCCAATACACCGTGCTGTGGGCCTGGGGTGCGGGTGAAGTAGCTGAATGATTGATAGCTGCTACAGCAATATCATCAAGCATTAGAGCCTCTTTTTGCTTGAAAAAATGTGCGGGCCACACCAGCGCAGCCGTGGCCATCACACAGGCCAGCGCCAGCCACCACCACGCCCAGGCCCAGCCATGCGGTTCATGGCTGTGTGCGGTCAGCACACCGGGCACCGCCAGGGCCGACAACACAATGCCCCAGCCCACGCCGCCGTACACCACGCCCAGCATCAGCCCGCTGCGAGTGGGGTACCACTGGCCCAGGCGTGCGGCCAGCAGGCCACAGGCCACAAACACCCAGGCACTGGTCACCCCGGCCAACAGGCGCTGCGCCAGCAACGGTGCCGCGCCCGTGAAAAACCCGCTGCCCGCCATGAACACACTGGCCAGCAGCGACGCACCCACCAGCACATGCGGCACGCCGGCCCGGCGCATCAGCCACGGGGCACTGAGGGCACCGAGCAAGTACCCAGCGGCATTCGCCGTGTTCATGGCACCGGCCAGCGTGTAGCTCCAGCCCAAATCGGCCCGCATAGGCGGCAGCAGCAAACCATACGCAAACCGGGTGATACCCAGCGAAATCGCCGCTCCCAGAGACCATGCTGTTTCTTTCTTATCTTTAATTTCTATTTCAAATTAGCAGTAGTAGTAGAGGGACACGACTTTCGGTGGACAACCTTGTTTTTGTTTGACCTGACAAGCACTTACAGCACGTTCAATGGTGTGGCCAAGTGCGCTTTTCTGCTGTCGCACAGACATGAACAAGTCTTGAGTTGCTCACATTTCTGTGGATAACCTGTAAGTTGTGCCAATTTTGTACACAGGGTTGTGCAAAGCCACTTTTGAACGAAGTCAGTCAGGGCGCCAACGTTTCAGCAGCAAGGCGTTGCTCACCACCGTGACCGAGCTGAATGCCATGGCCGCCCCGGCCAGCATGGGGTTGAGGTAGCCCAGCGCGGCCAGCGGAATGCCCGCTACGTTGTAGGCAAAGGCCCAAAACAGGTTCTGGCGGATTTTGGCCACGGTGCGGCGCGATATGTCCAGCGCCTGCGCCACCAGTGCGGGGTCGCCACGCATCAGGGTGATGCCGGCGGCGTGCATGGCCACGTCAGAGCCCCCGCTGCCCGTGCCTGTGTGGGGGTTGCTCATGGCCATGCCCACGTCGGCAGCGGCCAGGGCAGGGGCGTCGTTGATGCCGTCGCCCACCATGCACACGGTGTGGCCGCCTTGTTTCAGGGCGGTCACGTGCGCGGCCTTGTCGCCGGGCAACACCTCGGCCAGCACCTCGCCCACGCCTTCCATGCGGGCATCCATCAAGTGTGGATTGAAGCCCAGGCGTTCGGCCATGGCCTGGGCGGCACCGGCGTTGTCGCCAGAGATCATCACCACCTTGATGCCCCGTGCTTTCAAGCGACGGATGGTATCGGCCGCTCCGGGCTTGGGCTCGTCACCAAACGCCAGCAGGGCCAGCACCTGAGGCCCCACGGCCAGTGCCGACACGCTGGCCCCTGCTTGCTGCAGTTGCAAGGCTTTCACTTGCAGGCTGCCCAGTTGCAAGCCCAGCTCGGTCATCCAGCGCAAGCTGCCCAGGCGCACGGGCAGGGTTTGGCCCCCTTCCAACAGGCCCATGGGCCAGCGGGCCTGGGTGCCCCGGCCGGGCACGTTGGCCACCTCCACCAACTCGGGCACCACTGCGGCGTCAGCCGCTGGTTGTTGTGCGGCGGCGGCCACCCGCACAGCGTGGGCCAGGGGGTGTTCGCTGTCGGCCAACAGCCGGGCCGCCAGTGCAAGGGTGTGGGAAGCATCCACACCCGGTGCAGGCACGAGTTCGGTCAACACAGGTTGGCCTTGGGTGAGGGTGCCGGTTTTGTCGAAAGCCACCACGTCCACCCGGTGGGCCAGTTCCAGCGCCACGGCGTCTTTGATCAGGATGCCGTGTTGTGCCGCCACACCGGTGCCCGCCATGATGGCGGCCGGTGTGGCCAGCCCCAGCGCGCAGGGGCAGGCAATCACCAGCACGGCCACGGCGTTCAGCAGGGCCTGTTCAGTGCTGGCACCATGTGCCAGCCAGCCCACACAAGTGACCAAGGCAATGGCCAGCACCACGGGCACAAACACGGCAGCCACCTTGTCTTTGCCGGTTTGGGCGTCTTGCACCAGCGCAATGATTCTGTGCAGCGTGCTTTGCGTGCCAACAGCCGAAACGGCCACTTGCACCACACCGTCGCCGTTCAAGCTGCCGCCGGTGACGGCATCGCCCACGCCTTTGGCCACGGGCATGCTTTCACCAGTGAGCATGGACTCGTCGGCCTGGGTGTGGCCGTCTGCCACGCGGCCATCGGCCGGAAAGCGTTCGCCGGCGCGCACCAGCACAGTGTCGCCGGGCAGCAGCTCGGCCACGAGTACGTCGATGGCGTCGGTGCGGCGCACGCCATCGGGCAACAGGTGGGCCACATCGGGGCGCAGGCTTTGCAGGGCGCGGATGGCACTGGTGGTCTGTCGTTTGGCGCGTGCTTCCAGCCATTTGCCCAGCAGCACCTCAAAGTACAGGTGCACCATATCGCCAGGTTCGGCCTTCCACCAGATCCAGGTGGACAAGGCCCAACCAGCCGTGGTGCCAATGGACACCAACAGTTCCATGTTGCCAGTTCGGTTTTTCAGGGCGTGCCAGGCCGAGCGGTAAAACACCGCACCCAGCCCAAACTGAACCGGCGTGGCCAGCGCAAATTGCAGCCAGCCCGGTAGCATCCAGTGTTTGCCTGCCAGGTCACCCAGCATGGGCAGCACCAGCGGGGCCGACAGCAACAGACCCAACAAAACGGGCCACACATCGGTGCGAATGCCCAGCCGGGTGGGGGGGGTGGCGTCGGCGTCCGGTGTGTCCACCGCCCGGGCTTCGTAACCGGCATCGCGCACGCTGCGGGCCACACGGGCGGGCAGGTCGGCCCATTCGGCCGGGGGCACCGCGCCAGGTTGCCAGGTGACACGGGCCGATTCAGTTGCCAGGTTCACAGTCGCCTCGGCCACGCCAGGCAGTTTTTTCAACACCCGCTCCACACGACCCACGCACGAAGCGCATGTCATGCCGCCCACACCCACATCGCACACAGGTGCGGTGGTATCTGAGGCGGTGTCTGTTTCAAAATGGGGGTTCATAACCACCAGATTAACCCCCTTGAAAGGCTTTGGCTGTGTCACACACCCCTATTCACACATTCACCGTCACCGGCATGACCTGTGGCCATTGCGAAAAAGCAGTGGTGCAAGCCGTGAAACAGCTGGACCCCCAAGCCCAAGTGACCGCCGACCGCACCCACAACCACGTGGAGATCCACAGCAGCCAGCCACGTGAAGCCTTGGCTGCTGCCATTGCCGAAGAAGGCTATGCGGTGGCTTGAAACCACTGCTTGCCAAAACTTTACACAGCATCACACAGCAGCCAACTGCGCATTACATGCGGGGTTCACAGTTCATCCATCCCACAACGGCACCAGCCGCTGACAAGGGAACGGTGGCAGACGCACTGCCTGGTTTCACATTGAAAGAATGACCATGAACAAACTGACCCAACGCCTTTTGGCCGCTTCGGCCGCCGTTTTGCTGGCCGGTGCCTCGGTCACGGCCATGGCCCGTGGCCCTGG
>JAIFMP010000135.1 GCA_020048405.1 Hydrogenophaga sp. | reverse complement strand
CCGCCACCGTGAGGTCAAAAATGACCGTCACAAAAAACGTGGACAGCATCATCAGGCGGTAATGTCTGGAGTAATGGCGCAGCCGGCCAAACTCGCGCCACTCGCCCATGTTCCAGGCCACAAACAGCAGAACGCCAGCCAGCACCGCCAGCGGAATGTGAGCGGCCAGAGGCGCCCCCGCCAGCACCACCACCGCCAGCGTGACGGCGTGCACCATGCCGGCCACAGGTGACACAGCGCCCGAACGGATGTTGGTCACGGTGCGTGCAATGGTGCCCGTGGCGGGCATGCCGCCAAAAAACGGCACCACAAAATTGGCTGCGCCCTGCGCCATCAGTTCCTGGTTGGGATCGTGTTTGGGGAAATCAGACAGTTGGTCGGCCACCCGCGCGCACAACAATGACTCGATGGCACCCAACATGGCAATGGTCAGCGTGGGCGACACCAATTGCTTCGCGGTTTCCCAGCTGAAATCAGGCAAGGCAAAGCCCGGCACCCCCTGGGGAATGCCACCAAAACGCGAGCCGATGGTCTCGACCGGCAAGCTGAACACCCATGCCACCAGCGAGAGGCTCACCAACGCAATGACGGGCGCGGGCATGCGCGAGGTTTCTTTCAACGCACTCAAGGTGCCCAGTCCGTCGAGCCGCTTGCGAAAGGCAGAGTCCACGCCCCACAGCCGGGGCCAGGCAAACAGCCCCACCACACAGGCCACCCCCAGCGCACAGGCATAGGGGTTGAAGCTGCCCATGGCCTGGCCCAGCACCTTGATCTGGCTGAAAAAATCACCCGGCATCTTGTCGATCGACAGGCCCAGCCAGTCGCGCAACTGAGAGAGGGCAATCAACACAGCAATGCCGTTGGTGAAGCCAATCACCACACTGACCGGCACATAGCGCACCAAAGAGCCGAGTTTGAACAGCCCCAGCAAAAACAACAGCACACCCGCACTGGCCGTGGAAATCAGCAGGTTGGCGACGCCATAGCGCTCGACGATGCCGTACACGATGACGATGAACGCACCTGCCGGCCCACCAATCTGCACCGACGAGCCACCCAGTGCAGAAATCAGAAAGCCCGCAATGATGGCGGTCCACAACCCGGCCTCGGGCTTGAGGCCACTGGCAATCGCAAACGCCATGGCCAGCGGCAATGCAACGATGCCCACGGTGGCCCCGGCCCCCAAGTCGCGCAAGAAGCTGGCCCGCGTGTAAGCTTTCAGATCGTCAAGCAACCGGGGCCGAAAAGATGCGATGGGTGACATAAATTTGGATGAAACACCGTGAACGTTCTGCACACAACCGGACGAGCCCCAGCCTTCCGCGTCATTCTGTCAGGTTCACAGCGGCACTTTTGCCCCCCAGCACCAGCCACTCAACTTTGCAAACTCAACACACCACCATGCCCAACCGCACCGTTTTCCTGATTTCCGATGGCACCGGTATCACAGCCGAAACCTTTGCCAAAGCCATCCTGAACCAGTTCGAGTCCCACCACCGGTTGATCCGCATGCCGTTCACAGACAGCGTGGACAAGGCACACAACGTGGTGCGCGAAATCAACCACACGGCGCAGGTCGAGGGACGCAAGCCCATCGTGTTCACCACGCTCGTCAACATGGACGTGCTGGCCGTCATCAACGAGCAGAGCCAGGGCCTGATGCTCGACATGTTTGGCACCTTTGTAGCCCCGCTGGAGGCCGAGCTGGGCATCAAATCGAACCACCGCGTGGGCAGGTTCTCTGACGCATCCAAAAGCCGCGAATACCACGACCGCATTGAAGCCATCAACTTCTCGCTGGCCCACGACGACGGCCAAAGCGACCGCGACCTGGCGGGCTCCGATGTGATTTTGGTGGGCGTCAGCCGCAGCGGCAAAACGCCCACATCGCTATATCTGGCCATGCAATACGGGCTGAAGGCCAGCAACTACCCCCTGATTCCCGAAGACTTTGATCGCCGCAAGATGCCACCCGCCTTGGTACCGCACCGCAAAAAAATCTTCGGGCTGACCATTCAGCCAGAGCGTCTGAGCGAAATTCGCAACGAACGCCGGCCCAACTCACGCTACGCATCGCTGGAAAACTGCCGCCACGAGGTGGCCGAAGCAGAAGCCATGATGCGCCGCGAAGGCATCCGCTGGTTGTCGACCACCACCAAATCGATCGAAGAAATCTCCACCACCATCCTGCAGGAAATCAGGCCCGACCGATTGGTCTACTGAGTTGAGCAAAATCAAGGAAAACCCAGAATTCACCATGCGAAACGAAAACCAAGGGTTACCACTTATTTTGTAAGCAAGGGGTAATTATTTTGGATCGCAACTGCCTGTTTTCGTCAGAACACCGTCAGGCGCGCTTCCAAGAATAGCCCTCAGGTGTCCATCGAGGGGCACCAAATTGTTTTTTAACAGGAGACTTATTCATGGCGCAAACTGAAATTCGCCCGATGTCTGCCGAAGAACGCAAAGTGATTTTTGCTTCATCGTTGGGTACCGTGTTCGAGTGGTATGACTTTTACCTGTACGGCTCTTTGGCAGCCATCATCGCGAAGCAGTTCTTCAGTGGTCTTGACCCTGCCGCTGCGTTCATTTTCGCCTTGTTGGCCTTTGCTGCTGGCTTCATCGTCCGTCCATTTGGTGCCCTGTTCTTTGGCCGCCTGGGCGACATGATCGGTCGCAAGTACACCTTCCTGGTCACCATCTTGTTGATGGGCGGTGCGACATTCATCGTGGGTATCCTGCCCAACTACGCGTCTATCGGCGTGGCCGCTCCCGTCATCCTGATCTGCTTGCGCATGCTCCAAGGTCTGGCACTGGGTGGTGAGTACGGTGGCGCCGCTACCTATGTGGCCGAACACGCGCCTGATGGCCGTCGCGGCGCATACACCGCCTGGATTCAAACCACCGCCACTTTGGGCTTGTTCCTGTCGCTGATGGTCATTCTGGGCACCCGCACCATCGTCGGTGAAGAGGCTTTTGGTGACTGGGGATGGCGCGTGCCTTTCATCGTGTCCATCTTGTTGTTGGCCGTATCTGTGTGGATTCGTCTCTCCATGAACGAATCCCCCGCCTTCCAGAAGATGAAGGCTGAAGGCAAGACCTCCAAAGCCCCCCTGTCCGAAGCTTTCGGTCAGTGGAAAAACCTGAAAGTGGTTCTGCTGGCCCTGTTTGGTCTGGTGGCCGGTCAGGCTGTGGTGTGGTACTCGGGCCAGTTCTATGCGCTGTTCTTCCTGACCAGCGTGCTGAAAGTGGATGGTTCCACCGCCAACATTTTGGTGGCTGTGTCCCTGATCATCGGCACACCGTTCTTCGTGATTTTCGGTACCTTGTCCGACAAAATCGGCCGCAAGCCCATCATCATGGCTGGTCTGGTGCTTGCTATCCTGACTTACTTCCCGCTGTTTAGCGCGCTTACCCAAGCAGCAAACCCAGCATTGGCAGAAGCTCAAGAGAAAAACAAGATCGTGGTGACGGCCGCCGCTGGCGACTGCTCCTTCCAGGGCAACCCCGTGGCCCGCGAAATCGACTTCACCAAGTCTTGCGACATCGCCAAGCGCTTCCTGGCACAAAACTCTGTGAGCTACGACAACGCTGTCTCTGCCGCTGCAGGCCCCGCCATCGTGAAGATCGGCGACAAGGAAATCGCCGCGCCCACGGGTACGGTTGTGAGCAGCAAGTTCGACGCAGAATCTGTCAAGAACATCGCCGCTTTCAAGAAAGACGTGTCTGAAGCCCTCAAGGCTGCTGGCTATCCTCCTAAGGCAGATCCTGCCCGCGTGGACAAGCTGAAGATCATCATGATCTTGACCGTGCTGGTGATCTACGTGACCATGGTGTACGGCCCCATCGCCGCCATGCTGGTTGAAATGTTCCCAACACGCATTCGCTACACATCGATGTCCCTGCCCTACCACATCGGTAACGGCTGGTTCGGTGGTCTGATGCCCACCATTGCCTTCGCGATGGTTGCGCAGAACGGCAACATGTATTACGGACTGTGGTACCCCATCATCATTGCAGGCATGAGCCTCGTGATTGGCATGTTGTTCGTCCGCGAAACCAAAGACAACGACATTTACAGCCAAGACTGAGTGGCGGGAGGGGATATCCCACCTCCTCCATGAATCATCGGCAAAATCAACAAAACCCATGCTCTCACGACGTGGGTTTTGTTCTTTCAACTTCAGTACATCATGATCAAAATTTTCCTGGGTTTCATCGTTTTCTCCGCTTTGGCCATCTTCATCCTCATGAAGGGTGGCGATATCGACATGGGTGGTGAGAAGCACGGCATTGAAGAACACCCACCAGCCAAAACCGAGCCAGCAGCTGCTCCAGCTGCAGCGCCCGCAGCAGCTCCCGCTGCGGCACCAGCACCCGCTGCTGCAGAAGCTGATAAAAAATAAATTTGCATTTGCCTGCCTCGGGGCTTTCAGACCAACTCCATGCGCTACGCCAAAACTGAGGCAGGGCAAAACGCATTCAAGCAACGCTCTTCCGACTTGAGTGCTCGGCAAAGAGCCGTTTTCATTCTGTTCGATGGCCAGCGCACGCTGGCCGACGTATTGAAGGCCACATCAGGGCTGGGGATCGTTGAAGCAGACATTGAAGACCTTCTGACCAAAGGTTTTCTCCAACCACCCGCAGCGGCACCTCAATCAGATCCTGCCGCAGTGGCCCAGGCCGTGCCTGACCTGAAAACCGACGCACAGGTGTTCACGCAGGCTACACGCTTGGCAACTCAACTGTCAGCTCAATTGGGCCTCAGGGGGTTTCGCCTGAATCTGGCGGTGGAAGCCGCACTGAACAAAGATGATCTGGTGGCACTGCTCCCCAAGCTCACCGATGCTCTGGGTGCGGAAGCGGTCCGACCGCTCAAAGAACTCTTGGGCAACAACTGAAACATCTTCGCTGGGCATCGTATGAAACTGGCTTTGCTTTCCGACATACATGCCAACCTTCAGGCCCTGGAGGCCTGCTTGGCGCACGCCACGGAACAAGGAGCGCAGGAATGGGCATTTCTGGGTGACCTGGTGGGCTACGGGGGTGACCCGGTACCGGTACTCGAGCGAATCCAGGAATACGTCGCACAAGGTGCGCTGGTTGTTCAGGGCAACCACGATGCCATGGCCGTGACCCCACCTGCACAAAGCAATCTGCAAGGCGAAGCAACCGCTGAATGGACCCACGCGCAGCTCAGCGTTGACCAACGTCGATTCCTGTCAGATCTGCCGGTGACTGCCAAACTGGGGAACACTTTTTTTGTGCATGCCAGCGCCGACACACCCCTCAAGTGGCGCTATGTGGATGACACCCGAAGTGCGCTTGCCAGCCTTGAAGCTGCCACCACAGATCCAGACATCCGTTACGTGTTTGGCGGACACGTGCATGAGCAGACGCTCTATTACCGCGGCAATGGCCGTGGCCTCATGGCTTTTTCGCCGACGCCAGGGGTACCCATTCCCACACCGGCGCACCGTCAGTGGATTGCCACTGTCGGCTCCGTCGGTCAACCACGGGACGGCAAGCCGCTGACGATGTACGCATTGTTTGACATGGCGCAGAGCCGTTTGACCTTTCACCGCGGTGCCGCCGCCGCAGTGCGTCGAGCCGGTCTCCCCGAATACTTTGCCAAAAGGCTGGAAGAAGGACGATGAAACTGCTGCAACCCGGCGCGGAACTCGATGGTTTTGTCATCGACGCATGCATTCACGCCGGAGGAATGGCACACATTTACGCCGTTCATTACGCCAAGGGAGCCATCGATCCTGGTTTTCCGATGGTGATGAAAATCCCGCGCATGACTGCGGGTGATGGCGCAGAGAACATCGTCAGTTTCGAAGTCGAGCATCAGTTGATGCAGGTATTGACCGGGCCACATGTGCCCCGGTTTGTGGCAGCGGGTGATCTGGACAACGTACCGCACCTTGTCATGGAGCACGTGCCAGGCAAGACCCTCGACCATTGGCTTGCCAAACCCGGCGTCGCACACACCCCACTCGATGCAAGCACTGTCGCCCAGTTGGGGGAAGCCATTGCACGTGCTTTGCACAGCCTGCACCGCCAAAACGCCTGCCACCTCGACCTCAAACCGGCCAACGTTCTGATCAAGCCCGATGGCTCAGCGGTGTTGCTGGACTTCGGGCTGTCTTGTCATGCCCACTACCCTGATTTGCTGGCCGAAGAGTTGCGCAAGGCAGTCGGCTCTCCGGCTTGGATAGCACCTGAGCAGGTGGTTGGCGTTCGAGGCGATCCACGCAGCGATGTATTTGCGCTCGGCGTGATGCTCTATGAGTTGGCAACCGGCGAATTGCCGTTCGGTGCACCAACCACGGCCGGGGGAATGCGCCAACGACTTTGGATGGACCCTAAGCCCTTGCGTGCACACAGGCCTGATTTGCCCGAGTGGTTGCAAGAGGTCGTGCTCAAGTGCCTGGAGCATGAGGCAGCCCTCAGGTATCCATCGGCGGCCCATTTGGCATTGGACCTGGCAAACCCAACGCAGGTCAAGGTAACGGCCCGAGGGAAAAGAACACAGGGCACAGGCTTCAAGGAACACTTCAAGCGATGGATCAAGGCAGCTGGCAAACATTACCAGCCCAGCCCCATGCCGTCTCAGCAAATCGACGAAGTGCCCATCCTGATGGTGGCGGTGCCTCATCACGATGTGACCGACGTCACGCTGTATTCACTCCGCCAAGCCGTCGGACGGTCGCTGGGCATCCGCCCCGGCGCCCGTTTGGCGTGTGTCACGGTCATATCGCCGGGCGATACCAGCAGCACCCAAAGCGAGCACAGCGAAACGAGTGTGCACCGCCGGCATCTTGCGATGCTGCGTCAGTGGGCTGAGCCGCTGGATTTGGAAGGTCACCAAACGTCTTTTCACGTCCTTGAGTCCAACGACGTAGCAGGTGCATTGGTTCGCTATGCGGAAGGCAACCATGTCAGCATGATCGTCATGGGTGCAGCCACTCACGGCATTCAGATGCAAAGATTTGTGGCCACGGTGCCCATCAAGGTTGCCATGGACGCACCCTGTACCGTGATCCTGGTGAAGCAGAACCTACCGTTCGAGCGCTTGCACGCCTGATTGCGCTTGAGTATTCAAGGCGCGGTTGCACCCTACAATCCGCCGCCCTGCACTGCCGGTGCGGGAACCCACAACGAGACATACAGCCCATGAATCCCACCACCATTCAAGCCGTGGCAGCGGCCTTGTTCGCCCTGGCACTGATACACACGTTCTCGACCAAGTTCTTTGAGCACCTGGCGCACACGCGCCCGGCCCACGCTGGCGTATGGCACCTGCTGGCGGAGGTGGAAATTGTGTTTGGTGTGTGGGCCATGTTGTTCATGGCGGTGATGGGCGTGCTGGAAGGCTTCAGCAATGCCATGGCCTACCTGGATGGCCGCAACTTCACCGAACCGCTGTTTGTGTTCGCCATCATGGTGGTGGCGGCCAGCAAGCCGGTGCTGCAGGTGTCGTCTGCGGCGGTGCAAGGGTTGGTGCGCGTGATCCCCTTGCCCAAACCACTGGCGTTCTTTTTCACGGTGCTGGGCATCGTGCCAGCGGCCATGACGCTGGCTGCCTTGCTGATGAAGGACACCATTTTTGCCAAGGCATCGCGCCGCTTGCAATACGCCGCGATAGGGGCGCTGTTTGTCAACGTTTCCATTGGTGGCACGCTGACCAACTTTGCTGCACCGCCAGTGTTGATGGTGGCCGCCAAGTGGAACCTGGACATCGTGTGGATGTTGACCCACGTGGGCTGGAAAGCAGCCATTGCCGTGTTCATCAACGCAGGCGTGCTGACCTTCCTGTTTGCCAAAGAGCTGAATGCCATGGGCCACTCGGCCAAGTCACCTTACACCGGTGTACCTGCCTGGAGTGTGTGGTTGCATCTGGCATTTATTGTGGCAATTGTGGTCTTTTCGCACCACCCTGCTGCATTCATTGCTATTTTTTTGTTGTTCATGGGCGTGGCCACGGCATACCCGGCCTACCAGGAACGCCTGATCCTGCGCGAAGGCCTGCTGGTGGCCTTCTTCCTGGGTGGGCTGGTGGTGTTGGGCGGTATGCAGCAATGGTGGCTGCAGCCTGCTCTGCTGAGCATGGATGCCACCACGGTCTACTTTGGGGCCACAGCGCTGACGGCCATCACCGACAACGCAGCCCTGACCTACCTGGCCTCGCTGGTGGAAGGGCTCACACCTGAATTCAAATACGCCGTGCTGACCGGTGCCGTCACGGGTGGTGGCCTGACCATCATTGCCAACGCCCCCAACCCCGCTGGCGCCTCCATTTTGAAAGGCACCTTCCACGAGGGGGCGATATCGCCACTCAGCCTGTTCTTGGGCGCGCTGCCACCCACCCTGGTGGCCATCGTGTGCTTCCGGCTGTTCCCCTTCTGATGGAAGATAAATTATCAGGCTTTTAAGCCTTTTGAGCATATGGATATTGCACAGGCAGCTATTGTTTATTGACCAAGAACAATGCTGCTCGCTGCGCACGCGCTTGTGACCAACGCGTGTAAATCCAATACAGAAAAGCTATCAATAGCTTAGGAATAACAAAGCGTTGATGCGATAGAACATCCCTATACTTCATTGCATGCTGTCATCCAGCACCCTTTGTTTGTTTCCCAACCATCCTCAACGGAGCCGCTCATGTCCCTGATCAACACACAAGTTCAACCCTTCAAAACCCAAGCCTTCCACAACGGCAAATTCATCGAAGTGTCCGACGCCAGCCTGAAGGGCAAGTGGTCCGTGCTGATTTTCATGCCCGCCGCTTTCACCTTCAACTGCCCCACCGAAGTGGAAGACGCTGCCGACAACTACGCCGAATTCCAGAAAGCCGGTGCCGAGGTGTACATCGTCACCACCGACACCCACTTCTCACACAAGGTGTGGCACGAGACCTCCCCCGCCGTGGGCAAGGCCAAGTTCCCTCTGGTGGGCGACCCCACCCACGCACTGACCAACGCGTTTGGCGTGCACATCCCTGAAGAAGGCCTGGCACTGCGCGGTACCTTCGTGATCAACCCAGACGGCATGATCAAGACCATGGAAGTGCATTCCAACGAAATCGCCCGCGACGTGAAAGAAACCCTGCGCAAGCTGAAGGCTGCCCAGTACACCGCCGCCAACCCAGGCCAGGTGTGCCCCGCCAAGTGGAACGAAGGCGCCAAGACCATTGCTCCTTCCCTCGACCTGGTCGGCAAGATCTGAGGTGTGCCCACGCTGGCCCCGGCCAGCGCCACCACCCACAAGGGCTGCCAGGTGCAGCCCTTTTTTTCGCCTGTTGCGGCACACCCATGCAACCGCAAACAGGCGATGGATTTTGACTATTGATAGCTTTCAAAATTATAAATAGATAAATCAATAGCCAGCGTCTATATTTACACCATTCAACGTTTTCAACCTTTCTCTCACAGGACTTCACCATGCTCGACGACACCCTCAAAGCCCAACTCCAGGCCTACCTGCAGCGCGTGACCCAGCCGTTCGAGCTGGTGGCCAGCCTGGCCAACCCCGCCGCACCCACCGAAACCGACACGGAGGTGAAACAACTGCTGGCCGACATCGTGGAGGCCTCTGGCGGCAAAATTTCCGCCCGGTTTGACGGCACCAACGCCCGCAAGCCTTCGTTCAACCTGGTGCGCCCTGAAGCAGCAAAAGGGAGTGGCCCCGCGCTGAACCTGACCTTCGCCGGTTTGCCCCTGGGCCACGAGTTCACCTCGCTGGTACTGGCGCTGCTGTGGACAGGTGGCCACCCACCCAAGGTGGAGGCCGATGTGATCGAACAGATCAAGGGCCTGGACGGTGACTTCAACTTCGAGGTCTACATGAGCCTGAGCTGCCACAACTGCCCCGACGTGGTGCAGGCACTCAGCCTCATGGCCATCCTCAACCCAAAGGTCAAGGCCACGGTCATTGAAGGCGGCATGTTCCAGACCGAGGTGAACGAGCGCCAGATCATGGCCGTGCCCAGCACATTCCTGAACGGAGAGCCGTTCGGCTCAGGCCGCATGCTGGTGGAAGAAATCGTGGCCAAGATCGACACCGGCGCGGCCGCCAAAGACGCAGCCAAGCTGTCGGCCAAAGACCCGTATGAAGTGCTCATCGTGGGCGGTGGCCCTGCCGGTGCAGCCGCTGCGGTGTACGCAGCCCGCAAAGGCATCCGGGTGGGTGTGGCGGCTGAGCGTTTTGGCGGCCAGACCAACGACACCATGGCCATTGAAAACTACATCTCCGTGCTGGAAACCGACGGCCCCAAGTTTGCTGCCGCACTGGAAGCCCAGGTGCGCCACTACGGCGTGGACATCATGAACCTGCAGCTGGCTTCCAAACTGGTGCCTGCCGCCCAGGAAGGCGGCCTGGTGGAAGTGCACCTGGCCAATGGCGGCGTGCTGAAAAGCCGCAGCGTGATCCTCAGCACCGGTGCGCGCTGGCGCAACGTGAACTGCCCCGGCGAAGCCGAGTACCGCAACAAGGGCGTGGCCTACTGCCCGCACTGCGACGGCCCGCTGTTCAAGGGCAAGCGCGTGAGCGTGATCGGCGGAGGCAACTCGGGCGTGGAAGCTGCCATTGATTTGGCCGGTATCGTCAGCCACGTGACGCTGGTGGAGTTTGCCGACCAGCTCAAGGCCGATGCCGTGCTGGTGAACAAGCTGAAAAGCCTGCCCAACGTGACCATCCACGTCAACGCCCAAACCACCGAAATCACCGGCGACGGCGAAAAGGTTAACGGCCTGCGCTTCAAAGACCGCGTGACCGCCGAAGAAACCCTGGTGCCATTGGAAGGTGTGTTTGTGCAAATTGGCCTGGTGCCCAACACCGAGTTTCTGAAGGGCACAGTCAACCTCAGCCGCTTTGGCGAAATCGAGGTGGATGCGAAGAACCACACCAACGTGCCCGGCGTGTTTGCCGCCGGTGACTGCACCACCGTGCCTTACAAGCAGATCGTGATTGCTGCTGGTGAAGGCTCCAAGGCGGCTCTGAGCGCGTTTGACCACCTCATCCGCACGCCTGTGGCAGCTTGACCTTGCCACGTCCAAACCAAAGCCACCCACCTGCCCAACGTGTGCACCGGGCGGGTGGGTGGCTTTTTGCTGGGTTGGTGCCAAAATCCGGCCATGTCTCTTCCACAGCCCCACACCCCACTCACCGCAGCCGACTACCTTGCGTGGGAAGCCGCGCAAGAAACGCGCAGCGAATTCATCGGTGGTGAGGTGTATGCCATGGCCGGGGGCACGTTGGAACACAACGCGGCCACACTTGCCACTGGATCCACCCTGCGACAGCACCTCAAAGGCAGCCCGTGCCGGGCATTTGTGTCGGATGTCAAAGTGCAGGTGAAAGCCAGCAACAGTTTTTTTTACCTCGATGTGGTGGTGGCTTGCCAGCCCTCCGACCTGTCAGACGGCACCACCCACAGCGTGAACGAGCCCATGCTCATTGCAGAGGTGTTGTCCCCCAGCACCGCCGCGTTTGACCGGGGTGGCAAGTTTGCTCACTACCGGCTGCTGGACAGTCTGCAGGAATACGTGCTGATCGATACCGACACTCCTCGGGTGGAAGTGTTCAGGCGCAACGCAGCAAACCGCTGGGAGTTGTACCCCAGCACTGGTAGCGATGCCCCGGTGGAGTTGGCCAGCGTGGGTTGGCAAGGTGTGGCGAGCGACCTATTGGTGTGAATGGGCCTGTATTTTTCGCAGCTACAAACCCATACCAGTCAAGCGCCAGAGGCATAAAAAATATCCATTTTCAGCGGGGCACAGCAACTGCCTGCCCTTTGAGCAGCGCCACCCCCTCGGTCAATGCCACCGCGATGTCGTTGAACGAGCGCAGAAAGTCGGGCAGCAAGCCGCTGCTGCGCTCGAAGGGGCCGAAGTTCACCAGCTTCAGGTCGGGGTGCTGGGCCATCAGCGTTTCCAGGGTGCCATTGCTGTCGACCAGCCCCAGAGCCAGCGCGTCTTGGCCGCCCCACACTTCGCCGGTGGTGTACGTTCCAGCGGGCTGGGTCAGGCGTTTGCCGCGCCGCTCCACCAGCAGGGTTTCAAACTGACGACCCAGTTCGTCCACCAGCGCCTGGGCCTTGGCCTCGCCTTCGGGCGTGCCTGGCTCAAACGGGTTGAGCATGCCTTTGAGGTTGCCCGAGGCGTAGGTTTTGGCCTTGACGTCGTATTTTTCCAGCACGCGGTGCACGTCCCAGCTTTGCAAAATGGCCCCGATCGAGCCCACCAGCGAGTACTTGGCACTGATGATCTCGTCTGCCGACAAGGCCACCATGTAGCCGGCCGACGCACCCAGGTTGCCAATGACGGCTTGCACGGGTTTGGGGTGCTTTTTGCGCAGTTCGGTCACCGCGTCCATGATGCGCTCGGCCTCCACCGGGGCGCCGCCCGGTGAGTCGATGTATATCAGCACGCGCTGCACGTTGTCGTCTTCAAACGCGCGCTTGAGTGCAGGCACCACCAGTTTGGCGGAGGCAAGCTTGGCGTCGGCACTGATTTGCCCTTCCACCCTCACCACCCCAACTGCTGGCTCGCGCGCAATGACAGCGGGCATGGGCAGCAGTGCCTTGGCTGCCAGGGCGGCGTACACGCCCACCGAGCCCACCACCAGCACACCCATCACCCAGCGGCGGAAGCTGGCGGAGCGGCGGGCCTCGGCTTCGCGGCGCTGCTGGTCCAGCACAAAGGCTTTGGCCAGGCCCACCATGGCCTGCTCGGCGGTTTCGGTCTGTGCCATCAGCGCGGCTTCCACAGGGTTGGGGGCATTGCGTCTGGCCCACCAGCGGGAAAGGTTCTTGAACATCGTTTGTCGCTCCTGCAAATCACACTCATTGACCGGAGTGACGATTGTGGCTGTTCAGAGTTCGGCGGACTGCACTGCGTGTGACTCATTCATCAATTGAGAATGGTTCGCAATTGCGTGCAATAATTCAGCACCAGCCAGCCACTGACCCGCCATGCGCACCACCGTTTGGCGCGGGTGTCATCAGCCAGCCGACAACTCTCTGATGGACACCACACCCCATGCCTCGCCGTTCACATTCAGGCCAAAAAGTGCCTTCAGCGCTTGCTGGTCAAGCTTATTCAGCTACCAAAAACACTTCTTCGCATGCAGCCCTGCTGCCGCTGGGGGCGATGTTGCTGGCAGGTTCGGTGGGGGCCATGGCCCAAACCGCCCCTGCCGACGGTGGCAAAACCCTGTCCACCGTGACGGTCAAAGAAGCGGCCGAAGCGCCTGAGGGCAAAGACAGCATCCGCGCCACCGAAACCGCCATTGGCAAAGGCAAGCAGTTGCTGCGCGACATCCCGCAGTCGGTGACCGTCGTGACCGAAAAGCTGATGGACGACCGCAACCTGGACACCATGAAAGAGGTGTTGAAGACCACCGGTGGCATCAGCTTTCTGGCGGCCGAGGGCGGTGAAGAAGACATTCGCCTGCGTGGTTTTGCGCTGCAAAGCACCGGCGACGTGTTTGTGGACGGGATGCGCGACCCGGCGTTTTACGACCGCGACACCTTTGCGCTGGACCGTGTGGAAGTGCTGCGCGGCTCCGCGTCATTGCTGTTCGGGCGTGGCTCCACGGGCGGTGCGGTGAACATGGTCAACAAGGTGCCCCGCCTCATTGACGAACATCAGGTGGACCTGACGGTGGGCAGCCACGGCTACAAGCGGGTAGTGGGCGACTTCAACATCCAAACCAGCGATAACGCGGCCCTGCGCCTGAACGCCATGGCCACCCAGGCCGACAACAACGGCGCGGGCTCCAGCATCGACAAAAAAGGCATTGCCGCCACCTACCGCCACGGCATTGGCGAACGCGACGAATTCAGCGCCAGCCTGTACCACCTGGACAACCAGAACGGCATGAATTACGGCATGCCGTGGATACGCCCCACCACCGCCTCGCCCGCCAGCGCCACCACCGTGCTGCCGCTGGACCCTTCGGCCTACTACGGCATGGCCAGCGACCGCAATGCGGGCCAGGCCACCCATGTGACGCTGAGCCACACCCACCGGTTTGACCGCGACAACGAGATCACCACCAAGGTGCGCAAGGGTGCCTACGAGCGCGACCAGCGCGCAGGCACTGTGCGCTTTGGCGCCGCGGCCACACAGCCCGGGGGCGCAGCGGTCAGTTTGGCAACCTTTGGCCCGAACACGGTGATCACACGCGGCACACAACTCAAAGTCCAGAACCTGGACAACCTGTACGCGCAGAGCGACTTCAGCGGCAAGTTCGAGGCCTTGGGCTTCAAGCACGAGTTGCAAGCCGGTGCCGACTTTGCGCAGGAGGAAAAAGTGGTCTTCGGCGCTCTGAGCGCGGCCCAGGGTGGCGTGGTGCTCACCAAACCCACCACCACCGTGGGCCGCGAGAACGACGGTGCATCCATCAACGAAAGCCTGCGCACCCTGCGCGAAACCAGCCGCTACAAGTCCAAAGGTTTTGGTCTGTACGTGCAAGACCTGGTGCAGGTGGCCCCGAACTGGAAGGTGCTGGCCGGTTTGCGCTACGACCACCTCACAGGTGATTACGCCACCTACGCCATTCCCAACAACGCGGCAGGCCCTGTCACCACCACCAGCTACCGCATGAAGGTATCTGAAGTCAGCAAACGCCTGGGTGTGCTGTACCAGCCCAACGCGCTGCACAGCTACCACGCTTCAGCGGCCACGTCGTTCAACACCTCGGGCGACGCGTATTCGCTGGGGGCCACCAACGTCAACACCCCGCCCGAGCAGGCCATCAACGTCGAATTCGGTGGCAAGCTGGACTCGGCTGACCGGCAGTGGACCACCCGCTTTGCGCTCTTTCGCAGCACCAAACTGCACGAGCGCAACACCGACCCACTGGTGAATTTGGTCACCCTGTCGGGCAAACGGCACGTGGCCGGGGCCGAGGTAGACGTGACCGGCCGCCTAAGCCGCAAGTGGGAGGTGTTTGGCTCCTACATGTGGATGCCCGTGGCCAACATCGACGAGGGTGTGGCGGGCTCAGAGGGCCAGGGCACCCGCCCCAGCCTCACGCCCTACCACTCGGGCACGGTATGGACCACCTACCAACTCACACCCCAACTGCGCGTGGGTGGTGGCCTCAATTTCCGGGGGCGCCAGACCCCCAACCGCAACCCGGGCTGGGAAGTGCCGAGCTGGGTCACGGCCGACCTGATGGCCGAATACAAGTTCGACTTTGACCGCCTGACCATAAAGGCCAACCTGACCAACATCACCAACAAGCTGTGCGCAGATTCGCTGTATTCAGGCCACTACATTCCCGGCGCGGGCCGCATGTTGCAGGTGACGGCCAACATCAGGTTCTGATGTCATGCTGATCACCCTGCCCGACATTCTCAGCGCCGACCAACTGGCCACTGCCCGCCAACTGCTGTCCTGCGCTCCGTGGGAAGACGGTGCCCACAGCGCGGGGCCGCAAGCACGCACGGCAAAAAACAACGAGCAGTTGCCGCACGGCTGTGAAGCGGCCACGGCCATCAGCCAGATGGTGCTGGGTGGGCTCAACCGCTCGGCGCTGTTCTTCAGCGCCGCCCTGCCCCTGCGCATCTTTACGCCGCGGGTCAACCGCTACAGCGGCACGGCCAACACGTATGGCAACCACATCGACAACGCCATCAGGCTGAAACCGATGGATGGCGGCGGAACCGAATGCGTGCGAACCGATGTGTCATGCACCGTGTTTTTGAACGACCCTGACGACTACGACGGCGGCGAACTGACCATCAGCGACACCTACGGCACACGCGGCGTGAAGCTGCCCGCCGGCCATGCCGTGCTGTACCCCGGCACCAGCCTGCACCAGGTCACGCCGGTCACCCGCGGCCAGCGCCTGGCCAGCTTTCTGTGGGTGCAAAGCATGGTACGCAGCGACGAGCAGCGCCGCCTGCTGTTCGACATGGACATGGCCCTGCTGGCCCTGCGCCAGCGCGAGGGCGAAACCGCCGAGGCCACCAGGCTCACCGGCACTTACCACAACCTGCTGCGCATGTGGGCCGAGACCTGAACATGCAAACCCTGCAGCCCATCCCCCCGCACATCGTCAACCTGGCCGACCACGAAGCCGCTGCCCGCGAGGCACTGGACGACAACGCCTGGGCCTACTTTGCAGGTGGCGCGGCCGACGAACTGACACTGCGAGCCAATGTGTCAGCGTGGCAGGGGCTGCAGTTGCTGCCCCGTGTGCTGCAACCCCTGCAAGGGGGCCATAGCCAGGTGCAGTTGCTGGGCCGCACCCTCGCCCATCCGGTGCTGCTGGCCCCAGTGGCCTACCAGCGCATGGCCCACCCCGATGGCGAGTTGGCCACCGCGCTGGCTGCCGCCGCCCAGGGTGCAGGGCTGGTTCTGAGCACACAGGCCAGCACGCCGCTGGAAGATGTGGCACACGCTTACCACCGCATGGCAAGCGACCCGGCCGGCGACAGCCCTGGCCCCCTGTGGTTCCAGCTGTACCTGCAACCCCGGCGCGACGCCAACCTGCAGTTGCTGGCCCGCGCCGAAGCCGCCGGTTACCAGGCCATTGTGCTGACGGTGGACGCCCCGGTACACGGTGCCCGCGACCGCGAACGCCGCGCCGGGTTTAGCCTGCCCCCCGGCATTCGCGCCGTCAACCTGCCTGCCACAGACTCCTGCAGCACCACCCCGCCAGGTGACGCGTCGACGATTGGGGGGCTGTTGCAACACGCCCCCACCTGGGCCGATGTGCGCTGGCTGGTACAGACCACACGGCTGCCTGTGCTGCTGAAGGGCATTCTTCACCCCGACGATGCGCGCCAGGCGCTCGATGCCGGAGTGGCGGGCGTGATCGTCTCCAACCACGCCGGGCGCACGCTCGACACCTGCCTGCCCACCGCCCACGCCCTGCCCGCAGTGGCCCAGGCCGTGGGCGCCCACATGGCGGTGCTGGCCGATGGCGGCATTCGCCGGGGCACCGACGTGTTCAAAGCCCTGGCCATGGGTGCACACGCCGTGCTGGTGGGCAAACCGTATGTGTACGGGCTGGCCCACGCGGGTGCGGTGGGTGTGGCGCATGTCATCCGCCTGTTGCGCGACGAGTTCGACATTGCGCTGGCGCTGTGTGGCTGCGCCACGCCCGCTGACATTCGCCCGGCACACCTGTTCAGTGAAAAACAATACCCACCCACATCAAATGCGATCCATTCGCATTTAAAATGCAGCAATCAACCTTCGGCCTGCACACCACTCAACCCACACCACAGGGCGCCATCTGCTGCGCTGTTGTCCCAGTAAGCTTCGCATGTCTGCCGTTTCTGCACCGTTTCCAACCATGGCCACCGTTCCTCGCCGCCTCTCGCGCAACGCCACGCTCGCCGTGGCCGTGGTGGGCATGCATGTGGCTGGCCTTTACGCCCTGCAAAGCGGGCAGTTGCGCCGCGCAGTGGAGGTGGTGGTGCCAGTGGAAGTGCTCGCGCAGTTCATCGAGCCTGCGCAACCCAAGGTCGAGCCCCCACCTCCCCCACCCCAGCAGACCAAACCCAAGCTCCAACCCCAGCCGGTACAGCAAAAGCCCCAGCCCACTCCGCTGCCTCCGCCTCCTATGCCCGTGGCCGTGTTGTCTGCCGAGCCAGCTGCCAACGCCGTGACCGGCGTGACAACGCCGCAACCACCCGCGCCACCCTCCGTGGCACCACCCGCGCCCCCGGCCCCACCGGCACCGCCCCGCATCCAGCTACCCGACAGCAACGCCGACTACCTCAACAACCGGGCCCCGGCGTATCCCCCCCTGAGCAAACGCTTGGGTGAACAGGGCAAAGTGGTGGTGCGCGTGTTCATTGAAACCGATGGCAATGCCACCCAGGCCGAAATCCGCACCAGCAGCGGCTACGACCGCCTGGACCAGACGGCCCTGAAAACCGTGCAGGCCTGGAAGTACCTGCCCGGCAAGGTGAACGGCGAGCCCAAGGCCATGTGGTTCAACGTGCCCATCAACTTCGTGCTGGAGTGAAGAGCGGTATTTTTGATACAAAAATGCTTCCACCGCTTTCTGCCATTGGTTTTTAAGCTATTTGTTTTTTGGAGATTTTTCGATGGAAACGCAATTCGGACTGGCCCACGTGTGGTCACAAGGCGACTGGGTCACCCGTGCAGTGGCGGTCATTTTGTTGGGCATGTCACTGGCCAGCTGGCTGGTCATCCTCATCAAGGTGCTTGACTTGCGCACCCACCGCCAACAGGCCCAGGGCTCTGAAGCGTTCTGGCACGCGACTGACTTTGAAGATGGGCTGCGCCAACTGGGCACCGAGGCCAACAACCCCTTTCGCCAGCTGGCCGAGACCGGGCGTGAAGCCACCCGGCACATCCTGCGCAACGACGACCCCACCGCCCGCCCCGGCAACACAGCCCCCCGGCCACAGCTGCACGACCAACTGGACGTGAGTGACTGGGTGACGCGCGAGCTTCGCAACAGCATCGACGAGTTCACGGCCAAGCTGCAGGGCGGCATGGCGGTGCTGGCCTCGGTGGGATCCACCGCTCCGTTTGTGGGCCTGTTCGGCACCGTCTGGGGCATCTACCACGCGCTGCTGGGCATCGGCGCAGCAGGCCAGGCCACCATCGACAAGGTGGCAGGCCCCATTGGCGAAGCGCTCATCATGACGGCGCTGGGCCTGGCCGTGGCCATCCCAGCCGTGCTGGGCTACAACGCGCTGGTGCGCGGCAACAAGGGTGTGCTGCACAAGCTCAACCGCTTCGGCCACGACCTGCATGCCCTGTTTGTGACCGGCGCCCGTGTCACCCAGGGCGGGCACACCGCTGGCCCGGCCCCCAGCGCATCACCCGCCCCTGCGGTGGTGACCCTGCGCAAACCCTGAAAGAGCACACACATGGCCCACGGCGGTTTTTCAGACAACGACGACAACGAGATGCTCAGCGAGATCAACATGATTCCGCTCATCGACGTAATGCTGGTGTTGCTGATCGTGTTCATCATCACCGTGCCGGTGATGAAACACGCGGTCAACATCGACCTGCCCCGCGCCAGCAACGAAAAAGAGCTGGTCAAACCCGAAACCGTGCGCCTGAGCGTGGACGCCGACGGTGCGTATTTCTGGAACGAACAGAAGCTGGCCAGCGACAACGAATTGCAAGGCCACCTGGCCGCCGCTGCAGCGCAAAACCCGCAGCCCGACCTGCACATCCGCGGCGACCGCGCAGTGCGCTACGAGCGCGTGGCGCAGGCCATGGCTGCCGCACAGCAGGCCGGGATGAAAAAGATTGGTTTTGTGACGGAGCCCGCGAAATGAGCCCTCAGACTTGTCTCAGTGACTACGGCCCTGACACTTATGCCGCCGCACCAGCAATGGCAGCTGCGCAAGGCAGACATGAGGCACCACCGGCACTCTCTAGCCAGCAGCTGATGCAAGGGCACTCAACCGTGGCCATCACCCACAACGGCACGACCTATCGCCTGCAGGCCACCCGGCTGGGCAAACTCATCCTGACGAAGTAAGCCCGCCGCAGCTCCGCGTTTACAGACCGATGGCGGCGATGCCTGCCTTGGCAACTTGCGCGTCTTCGTTCGATTTCACGCCGCTCACCCCCACAGCGCCCAGGCAAAACCCGTCTTTCATGATGGGCACGCCGCCTTCCAGCATGCCCTGGATGAAAGGCGCACTCAGAAACGATGTGCGGCCACCGTTGATGACGTCTTCGTAGCCTTTGCTTTCGCGGCGGCCCATCACAGACGTATTGGCTTTGGCGGGTGCAATGTGGGCAGACAGGGGAGCTGCGCCGTCCAGGCGCTGCAGCCACAGCAGGTGACCTCCTTCGTCTGCAATGGCAATGGTCACAGCCCAGCCGTTTTTCAGGGCCTCTGCTTCGGCGGCAGCGGCAATCGCTTTGACGTCGGACAGTTCAAGAGTGGGTTTGGTTTTCATGGTTCAGCCTTGCGCAATGTTGTATACAACCCGTGAGCTTAGCGGCGCAATCACCGACTGTGGGGCGGAATTACCCACACGCAAGTCATAGAACTTTTTCGGCTCCCGCCGGTCTGAACCCCGTGTGCCACGCAACGCAGCGCTTTTCTCTAGAATGCGCCGCATCGCTGGGCACGCGGCCCGGCGGGCGGCCTTCCACCGCGTTTTTTGTATTCAACCTCTGGAGACCCCACCATGAACGACAACGTCTTTTCTTACGGCCACGGCACCGTGCTGTCGGCCGATGCGCGCAACAAGGTGCTGCGCAACACCTACTGGCTGCTGGCCCTGAGCCTGCTGCCCACCGTGGCCGGTGCCTGGGTGGGCGTGGTCACGGGTATCACAGCTCAACTCTCTGGGTTTCTGGGCCTGGCAGTGTTCATGGGCGGGGCGTTCGGCTTCATGTGGGCCATTGAAAAGAACAAGAACTCGGCAGCGGGCGTGCCCATTCTTCTGGCGTTCACGTTCTTCATGGGCCTGATGCTGTCGCGCCTGATCGCAGTCATTCTCGGCAAGTCCAACGGCGCAGAGTTGATCATGACGGCCTTTGGCGGCACTGCAGGCGTGTTTTTCGTGATGGCAAGTCTGGCCAGCGTGATCAAGCGCAGCGTGGAAGGCATGGGCAAGTGGCTCATGGTGGGTGCTGTTGTGCTATTGGTGGGCAGCGTGATCAACGTGTTTGTGGGCAGCAGCGCCGGCATGATGGCCATCAGCGTGCTGGCCATCGGCATCTTCAGCCTGTTCAT
>JAIFMP010000181.1 GCA_020048405.1 Hydrogenophaga sp. | reverse complement strand
TCGACATGCCCTGCTGCGCGTCCGAACCCACGTCGAAACCAGTGCAGCCCCAAGCTCATGAGTTTAAGCCACATCGAGGATTTTCAAGAGGTCCAGGGGCGCATCGATGAAATAGTCCGCTCCCCAGCTGCCGGTGTCTGCTGCGGCGCCCAAGTACCCGTACTGTGCGGCCACCGTTCGCATACCGGCCGCGCGGCCCGCGACGATGTCACGTTCATCGTCCCCGACATACAGGCATTGCTCCGGCAACAGTTGCAAGCGCGAGGCAGCTTCCAGCAAGGGCGCAGGGTGTGGTTTGGGAAATGGGGTGGTGTCACCCCCCACCACCGCCGCCGCTTGAGACAACACGGGCAGCATGCGCACCAGTGGCAACGTGAACCGCTCTGCTTTGTTGGTGACGATGCCCCAAGCCAGCCCACGCGTGCGCAAACCATCCAGCAACTCGGAGACACCGTCAAACGCCCGGGTGTGGACCGCCATGGCGGCTTCATAGTTGGCCAGGAACTCGTCTTTCAGCGACTCGTAATCGTGCGAATCGGGGGCCACGCCCAACGCAACGCCCAGCATGCCACGGGCGCCTGCTCCTGCCATGCTTCGGTAGGCGTCCAGACCCAAAGGAGGCAAGCCACGGAGGGCACGCACCTTTTCGGCGGCTGCTCCCAGATCTTGGGCGCTGTCAATGAGGGTGCCGTCCAGGTCAAACAACACCGCTTTGAGGGTTGACTGCATGTTCAGACCTCTTGCCTGAGGGTGGCCACCATGTAGTTGACCGAGGTGTCGGCACTCAGCCAATACCGGCCGGTCAGGGGGTTGTACTCCAATCCCTTTATGCGCTGCACATCCAACCGCGTTTCGCGGGCGAAGCGTGCGAGCTCGTCGGGCGTGATGAATTTGCCGTACTCGTGTGTGCCTTTGGGCAACATCCCCAACACGTACTCGGCACCCACTATGGCAAACAAAAAAGACTTGGGATTGCGGTTCTTGCACACGCACGAACCACAGAGCCGGGGTCGGGCACGTGTTCCAGCATTTCCATGCAGGTGACCACATCGAACGTGGCCGGACATTCGGCAGCCAGTTGCTCGGCGCTGACCTCCCGGTATTCCACGCCTTGGGTATTGGCCTCCAGCGCGTGCAGTCTGGCCACGCCGAGGGCCTTGGCCGACATGTCGATACCCAGAACCTGTGCACCGGCGCGGGCCATCGCATCCGACAGAATGCCGCCACCGCAACCCACATCGAGCGCCCGTTTGCCTGACAGGGCCACGTGTTCCTGAATCCACCCCAGGCGCAAAGGGTTGATCTGGTGCAGGGGTTTGAATTCGCTTTCGGTGTCCCACCAGCGGTGGGCCAGGTCGGAAAATTTCGCGACTTCAACTGGATCGACATTGAGTTGTTGGGTCATGACAGAATTATCGCCATGACCCTTCACACCCAAAGACCCGGACATAAAAAAACCGCGCCTGAGCGCGGTTTCTGTGGCAAGCCGGGATGGCTTACTTGTTGGGGCGTGTACCGACCACTTCAATTTCCACGCGACGGTTCTTGGCGCGGCCTTCTTTGGTCTTGTTGTCAGCCACAGGCTGGGCTTCGCCCTTGCCTTCGGTGTAGACGCGGTTTTTCTCGATGCCCTTGGACACCAAGTAAGCCTTGACGGCTTCAGAACGCTTGACGGACAGTTTCTGGTTGTAACCATCAGCGCCAGTGGCGTCGGTGTGACCGACGGCAATGATCACTTCCAGGTTGATGCCGCCAACTTTACCCACCAGATCGTCCAGCTTGGCTTTGCCTTCGGCCTTCAGCACGGCTTTGTCGAAGTCGAAGAATGCGTCGGCAGCGTAAGTGACCTTGGCAGCAGCGGCAGGAGCAGGAGCTGGGACAGCTGCCTTTGCTGCGGGAGCGGCAGGCGCGGCAGCAGGGGCAGGAGCTGGAGCTGGAGCAGCAGCGGGGGCGGCCTTAGGCACGATCGCGCCGTCGCAGCCAGGGGCGGCGGTGGCGGGTGTCCAGTTGGCATCGCGCCAGCACAGTTCGTTGGTGCCGTTTTTCCACACCAGATCACCGGAACCGTTCTTCCAGTTGTCGATGGTTTGAGCACCTGCGGCAGTTGCCAGGGCAGCGGTTGCGAACAACACGGCGACTTTGTTGAGCTTCTTCATGGGTTTCCTCTGTGTGAAAGCGGCAGAAAGACTGCGATTGAATTTGATTGACTCGCGCTGGGAACTTTCCACACCCAACGGTGCAGATGATTCTGCCACAACGAAACCCAACCCCCATGTTCGGTAGGACACACGCGATCAACGCCGTGAGGCCCGCCCCGTTTTGTTGCCTTAACGAGACACTTGAACACCAAAAGGGCCCACTGATCAGTCGAACTAAAATGGTCTGTTGACCCCACCCCGGCCACCCAGCCTTCACAGCATGACCCAGTTCGCCAAAGAAACCCTGCCCATCAGCCTGGAAGAGGAGATGCGCCGCAGCTACCTGGATTACGCCATGAGCGTGATCGTGGGCCGTGCCCTGCCCGATGCACGCGATGGCCTGAAGCCCGTGCACCGCCGCGTGCTGTTTGCCATGCACGAGCTGAACAACGACTGGAACCGGCCGTATAAAAAGTCGGCCCGTATCGTGGGCGATGTGATTGGTAAGTACCACCCGCACGGGGACACGGCGGTTTACGACACCATCGTCCGCATGGCGCAAGACTTTTCACTGCGTCACATGCTGGTGGATGGCCAAGGTAACTTTGGTTCGGTGGACGGCGATAACGCGGCCGCCATGCGTTACACAGAAATCCGGCTGGCCAAAATTGCACACGAAATGCTGGGCGACATCGACAAGGAAACCGTCGATTTCGGGCCCAACTACGACGGCTCTGAAAAAGAGCCCTTGGTGCTTCCCAGCAAACTGCCCAACCTGCTGGTAAACGGCTCGGCCGGCATTGCGGTGGGCATGGCCACCAACATTCCGCCGCACAACCTGAACGAGGTGGTGGACGCGTGCCTGCACCTGCTGAAGCACCCCGAGGCCAGCATCGATGACCTGATGGAAATCATCCCGGCGCCAGACTTTCCCACCGCCGGCATCATCTACGGCATGTCGGGTGTGAAAGACGGCTACCGCACGGGGCGAGGCCGCGTGGTCATGCGGGCCAAGTGCCATTTCGAAGACATCGACAAGGGCCAACGCCAAGCCATCATCGTGGACGAACTGCCGTACCAGGTGAACAAAAAGACGCTGCAGGAGCGCATGGCCGAGCTGGTGCACGAGAAAAAAATCGAGGGCATCAGCCACATTCAGGACGAGTCGGACAAATCAGGCATGCGCCTGGTGATCGAACTGAAACGCGGTGAAGTGCCTGAGGTGGTGCTGAACAACCTGTACAAGCAAACTCAGTTGCAAGACACCTTCGGCATCAACATGGTGGCGCTGATCGACGGCCAGCCGCGTTTGTGCAACCTGAAAGACAGCACCGCCGCGAAGTGGTCACCCGCCGCACGGTGTTCACGCTGCGCAAGGCGCGCGAACGTGGCCACGTGCTGGAAGGCCTGGCCGTGGCGCTGGCCAACATCGACGATTTCATTGCCATCATCCGCAACGCGCCCACCCCGCCTGTGGCCAAGGCCGGGCTGATGAGCAAGAGCTGGGACAGCAAGCTGGTGCGCGAAATGCTCACCCGGACCCGGGCCGATGGCGGCGTGGTGAACGCAGACGACTACCGCCCCGACGGGCTGGAACGTGAATTCGGCATGGGCAACGACGGCCTGTACCGCCTGAGCGACACCCAAGCGCAGGAAATTCTGCAGATGCGCCTGCAGCGCCTGACGGGTCTGGAACAGGACAAGATCGTCGGTGAATACAAAGAAGTGATGGCCGAGATCGACGACCTGCTCGACATCCTGGCCAAGCCCGAGCGCGTTTCCACCATCATTGGTGACGAACTGACAGCCATTCGCAGTGAGTTCGGGCAAACCAAATTGGGCGCGCGCCGCAGCTTCATAGAGCACAGCGCCCAGGACCTCAGCACCGAAGACCTGATCACCCCCACCGACATGGTGGTCACGCTCAGCCACAGTGGCTACATCAAGAGCCAGCCGCTGAGCGAATACCGCGCGCAGAAGCGCGGCGGGCGCGGCAAACAGGCCACCGCCACCAAAGAAGACGACTGGATTGACCAGCTCTTCATTGCCAACACCCACGACTACATCCTGTGTTTTTCCAACCGGGGCCGCCTGTATTGGCTCAAGGTGTGGGAAGTGCCGTCGGGCTCACGCGGCTCACGCGGCCGCCCCATCGTCAACATGTTCCCGCTGCAAGAGGGCGAAAAAATCACCGTGGTGCTGGCTCTCACCGGCGAGCAGTACATCTTCATGGCCACCCGCATGGGCACCGTGAAGAAAACCGCACTCGACGAGTTCTCCAACCCACGCAAGGCCGGCATCATTGCCGTGGACTTGGACGAAGGCGACTTTCTGATTGGCGCCGCCCTGACCGATGGCCAACACGATGTGATGCTGTTCAGCGACGGCGGCAAGGCCGTGCGCTTTGACGAAAACGATGTGCGCCCCATGGGCCGCAACGCGCGTGGCGTGCGCGGCATGATGCTGGAAGATGGCCAAAGCGTGATCGCCATGCTGGTGGCCGAAGACGAGCAGCAAAGCGTGCTGACCGCCACCCAGAACGGCTACGGCAAACGTACCAACATCACCGAATACACCCGCCATGGCCGGGGCACCAAAGGCATGATCGCCATCCAGCAGAGCGAGCGCAACGGCAAGGTCGTGGCTGCCACGCTGGTGCATGCCGACGACGAAATCATGCTCATCACCGACAAGGGTGTACTGGTGCGCACCCGCGTGAGCGAGATCCGCGAACTTGGCCGGGCCACCCAAGGCGTGACGTTGATGGCGCTGGACGATGGCGCGCAGCTCAGCGGCCTGCAACGCATTGTGGAAAACGATGCTGCAGACGCGGAAACCGGTGCCGACGGCTCAGCCACGCCCGAAGCTGACACCGGTACCGACACAGACACCGCAGAATAAAGCGTAGCTGACAGTTCATATCCATCAAGCGGTAAAGGCCGTTTTCGTGCATAAAAGACCCTACAACTTCGCCCCCGGCCCCGCCACTATGCCCGAGACGGTGCTGACCGAGGCTGCCCGCGACATGCTGGACTGGAACGGCAGCGGCATGGGTGTGATGGAAATGAGCCACCGGGGTAAGGAGTTCACCTCCATCTTGGAGAAAGCAGAGCGCGACCTTCGCGACCTGTTGGCCGTGCCGGGTGAGTTCCACATCCTTTTCATGCAAGGGGGCGGCCTGGGTGAAAACGCCATCGTCCCCATGAACCTGTGCGGCCCGCTGGCCGGTGCAGCTCCAAGTGGCGAGGTCCACACCGATTTCGTCATCACCGGGGGCTGGAGCCAGAAATCGGCCAAGGAAGCACGCAAGTACTCACAGGTCCACGTGGCGGCCAGCAACGAAAGCAACCAGCACCGCCAGTTGCCCGACCCCGCCACCTGGCAGCTGTCAAGCAACCCGCGCTATGTTCACATTTGCAGCAACGAAACGGTGTTTGGCGTTGAGTTCCATGCCCTGCCAGACCTCAAGGCGCTGGGTAGCGATGCCCCGCTGGTGGTGGACTGTTCCAGCCACATCGCATCGCGCCCGGTCGAGTGGGACAAGGTTGGCGTGGCCTTTGCCGGCGCGCAGAAAAACCTGGGGCCTGCTGGCCTGACCCTGGCCTTTGTGCGCGACGACCTGCTGGACCAGGCCATGGCCATTTGCCCCAGCGCGTTCAACTACAAGAACGTGGCTGCCAACCAGTCCATGTACAACACCCCACCCACCTTTGGCATCTACATGGCCGGGCTGGTGTTCCAGTGGCTGAAGGACCAGGGTGGCGTGGCTGCCATGGAGGCCTCGGCGATTGCCAAATCCACGCTGCTGTACGGTGCCATTGATGCCTCGGGCCTGTACGAAAACAAGGTGGAAGCCAACTGCCGTTCGCGCATGAATGTGCCGTTTTTCCTCAAAGGCGACGACGGTCAGCCGTTGCTGGATGCCGAACACCCGCTCAATGCCGCCTTTCTGGCTGGTGCCAAGGCGCGCGGCCTGTTGAACATCAAGGGCCACAAATCGGCTGGCGGCATGCGCGCCAGCATCTACAACGCCATGCCGCTGGAAGGTGTGCAGGCGCTGGTGGCATACCTGCAAGAGTTTGAACGGACCCAGGCATGAGCGAATCCAAGCCAAACACCACTGCATCCGTCGTTCAAAGCGATGCACTGGCGCCACTGCGCGTGCAGATCGACAGCCTGGACCGCCAGTTGCTCTCGCTGCTGAACCAGCGCGCCCGCGTGGCAGAGCAAGTGGGCGAAGTGAAGCGCGCCGAAGGCACGCCGTTCTACCGCCCGGACCGGGTGGCACAGGTCATCCAGAAAATTGAAAACGCCAACGAAGGCCCGCTTCTGAACCAGCACGTGGCGTCAATCTGGCGCGAAATCATGTCGGCCTGCCTGGCCCTGGAAGCGCCTCAACGCGTGGCGGTGCTGGGCCCGCAAGGCACGTTTTGCGAGCAGGCCGGGATCGACTACTTTGGCAGCGCGGCCAACTTCATTTACTGCGCCAACTTCGACGAGGTGTTCCACGCCACGGCTGCGGGCACTGCGCAGTACGGCGTGGTGGGCATGGAACCCGCTCGCTCGACCTGTTTCTGCGCTCACCCGTGCATGTGATCGGTGAGGTGAGTTTGCTGGTGCGCCACAACCTGCTGCGCCAGACCAACACGCTGGACGGCATTGAAGTCGTCATGGCCCATCCTCAAGCGCTGGCCCAATGCCAGGGCTGGCTGACCCAGCACCTGCCCAACGCAGAACGCCGCGCCGTGTCGAGCAACGCGGAAGGGGCCCGGCTGGCCGCCACCAACCCGGCTTGGGCTGGCCTGGCCAGTGAGCGAGCTGCGTCCCAGTTCGGCCTGCACATCGTGGCCCATGCCATTCAGGACGAGGCCTACAACCGCACCCGCTTTGCAGTCATCACGCTGCCGCAGACGCTGGCCACACCGCCCGCTTCGGCCAAAGACACCACCAGTCTGGTGGTGTCGGTGCCCAACCGGCCCGGCGCCGTACACGACCTGCTGGTGCCATTGAAAAACAACGGCGTGTCCATGACGCGCTTCGAGTCGCGCCCTGCCAAGTCCGGCCAGTGGGAGTACTACTTCTACATCGACCTTCAAGGCCACATCAGCCAACCCCATGTGGCTGCGGCGCTTCAGGAGTTGCAGGGCCTGTGCGCCTTTTACAAAGTGCTGGGCTCTTACCCCACATCTGACTGAACCTTGAGGAACCGGCATGTTTGAACAGTTGGGACTGATCGGTTGTGGGCTCATGGGTGGCTCGTTTGCGCTGGCCATGAAGAAAGCTGGCCTGGTCAAGCGTGTGGTGGGTTACAGCAAATCACCGTCCACGACCGACAAGGCCCGGCAAATGGGGGTGATCGACGTCGAAGCGCCGTCTGCCCTGCTGGCCGTGTCGGGTGCAGACATCGTGCTGCTGGCAGTGCCCGTGGCCGCCACCGAGGCCACGTTCAAGGCCATCCGGCACCTCGTGACACCCAAGACCCTGGTGATGGACGTGGGGTCCACCAAACGCGACGTGGTGGAAGCCGCCCGCCGCTCCCTGGGGCAACAACTGGGGTCTTTCGTGCCCGCACACCCCATTGCCGGCAAAGAGTCCGCAGGGGTAGAGCACGCTGACGCCGATCTCTACTTCGGCCCATCGAGCGCACCCTCACGGCCCATCTGGCCAATGCCGACAAGCTCTGGGCGGCGCTGGGCTGCAAGGTACGGCACATGTCGCCCGAGGCCCACGATGGCGCTTACGCTGCGGTCAGCCACCTGCCCCATTTATTGGCATTTGCGTTCATGAACGGCATCAACTCGCAGGCACAGCGTGACAGTTTCCTGTCGCTGGCCGGTCCGGGCTTCAGGGACTTCACACGCATTGCCGCCAGCGACCCGAAAGTGTGGCGCGACATTTTTGCCGCCAACAAAGACGAGTTGCTGGAGCAGACACAACATTTCCAGAAGGCTCTGTACGCACTGGAAACCCACATCAAACGGGGCGACGCCGACGCCTTGGCCCGCCTGATTGCACAGGCCAGTGATGCCCGCTCTGGCTGGCAGCCCACCGACAACTGAGCCCCCTGGGCGCCATTGCGGGCGCTCCTGCACACATGTTCAACACCGCTTTCCTGGACCTTCCGCCGCTTGCGCACGCCAGTGGCGAGGTCACCCTGCCTGGCTCCAAAAGCATTTCCAACCGCGTGTTGCTGCTGGCCGCGCTGTGCGACGGCGCCACCACCG
>JAIFMP010000069.1 GCA_020048405.1 Hydrogenophaga sp. | reverse complement strand
CTGGGCCATCACGCCGACGACCAGGCTGAAACCGTGCTGCTTGCATTGACACGCGGCGCCGGGCTACCCGGTTTGTCTGCCATGGGCGAACTCAGCCTGAAGCACGGTGTCTTGTTTGGGAGGCCTTTGTTGGCGGTGCGTGGGGCGGTCATCCGACAATGGCTGGACGCATCTGGCGTCAGCTTTGTGGAAGACCCCACCAACCGCGATCTGGCATTCACCCGCAACCGCATTCGGCACCGGGTGCTGCCAAAGCTTGAGGCAGAGTTTCCTTCCATCGTGGCAACGTTGTCCCGCACGGCGCGGCACGCTGCAGAGGCGACGGGGCTCCTGTTTGAGCTGGCCCAAGACGACTTGCGCCACGTGGGTGCCCCCCCAGAGCTGAAAAAGCTGCAGTCATTGCCCCGTGCGCGGCAGGCCAACTTGTTGCGCCATTGGTTGCTGTCTGCTGCCGGTGCTGCGCCCAGCACAGCCCAACTGGATGAATTGCTGAGCCAAGTGGCTCGCTGCGTCACACGCGGACACGGCAGGGCGTGTCGAACGCGTGGGAGGCAGGTTGCACTACGCCGCCGGGCTTTAGGCGCTTTCTTTTGAGGCATAATTGTGGGATTGGAGTGGTGACCGAGTGGCCGAAGGTGCTCCCCTGCTAAGGGAGTATGGGGTGTAGAGCCTCATCGAGGGTTCGAATCCCTCCTGCTCCGCCAGTATAAAAACCCAAGTGATTGATTCACTTGGGTTTTTTGCTTTCTGGGGTTTGCTGTGTCACCACTTATGTCACCACATGGCTGAGAGTGCATCCACTGCACACTGCTGAATCAACCAGGTGTAGCCATAGTTGAGAACCAAGAAGATCACCAGTCACGGTCTGCGAGCAACCAGCTAACCGCGCTGTCAGGGCTGGAAGGTGCTGGAGACTGACCACGAACCAACAAGAAGCAAAAAAATATTTAGACCACGACAACCGGGGGGGGTGGGGTCACCATGCATTGATGACTTCATGCACAGTGCCGTCAGACCTAGCTGAGAAAATTTCAGAACCCGAGTGACGCTTGGGAAATCTGGCTTCAGCTTATCGGCTGTGTATCGCCAATTTTGTTGAAAAATTCAACTTACAATTTCGCATTGTGAAAATTTTGAACCAAGAAGACAAAGAAAGTTGGCAACTTCGATACGTCAAAACATGCCACAGGGTTCCACAGAACATTGAAGCTCAGGGCCTTGGCGAACGGTCTTTGTGAACAAGGCTATCGGCTGAGTATCGGTTTGCGAAAACAGGTTCTGTGGTCTTTTTTCTTTGGTTCTACTGCGACAGACTGAGTTGCTCAACATCACGCATGACAATTTGCGCTACCCCCTTGTAGTCGGTCACCAGACCAGTGATGCACACGTTTTGACCATCCAGCAGGCCAGGCATCACCATTGGAAAACGGGGTTTGTCTTCAATCCAGATGACGACCTTGAGTCGTTTTGGATTTGGGTACGCCGCACCTACTTCAATCCAAGTTGGGTTGCCACGAATGCCCTCTTTCTGTGCCACGGTCATGACAGGGCCACGCACTGACACCGTGTTGCCAATGTGTTGCCCCACGTTCTGCCAGTTGATGGGGTTCTCGCAAGAAGCCCCCAGTGGCACGGCCTGTTGCTTTTGCTGCGGGTATGTTTGAGGTGGCTGCTCAGGTGGAGGGAGTTTGTCAGGTTTGGCAGGGAGCTTTGCCGTGGTTGTAGGGGCTGGCTGTGGTGGTTGCTCTGGCCCCATCCGCGTGGGTTGATACGCGCTGGTGCTGGCTGATTCCTGTGTGACCAAAGGTGCAGGCTTGCTGCTGAACACACCGCTTTGCCAAACCACGGCAAGGGTCAACACCAACACGAGCGCAGCTATTGCCTTCACCGCATTTTGGGTGGACACCGTTTGCTGACTGAGTTGTTCAAACTGGCTGTTTTGTTTTTGGTTCAACTCATCCAGGCGTTTTTTGTCTTCATCGCTCAAGCCACGGTTTTGAAGCTTGGCGCGTGAACCTCTGAGCAACAGGCTGATGTGTTCTGCACAGCGTTGCGGTTCGTCACGCACATCGCGGTTCGCAAAACGCAGCACGTACCAACCTTGCGAGGTGAGTGCAGCCTGGCGGCGTTGCCAGTCGATGAAGTCAGCATGGGACATGCCCATACCTGTGCCACGTTTGTCGTAACCGTCAATCTCAATGGCGATGCGAACTACATCACCCATCCAAGATAACAAGAAATGCGATAACGGTTGTTACTGCAGCGTCGTTCATTGCTATCATGACGCTCCAACAGCACCAGATGTTGTCAACACAAAGCTCAGGGATCAATTATGCGCAATAAGCTTTTTAAGCTTTCATCTAGTATTTTTGCGGCGACAGTCTTATTGGCTGGATGCGGTGGTGGTGGAGAGGATGAATATTTCGACTACATATACATCGATATGGAAGATGAAATCGATACAACAACATCAGCACCACAGCCAAGCAGTACAGCGAATTACTTTGACATATCAAAGACAAGCAATAGATATTTGACGTCGAATTATTCTGTTCCATTTGATGTTTACTGGACATTGGATCAGTTATCTACGACGCGGCCACTAGACACCGTCTCACCTTACATCGTTAATAAGAAAAGTGCAAAGTCAACAACTACAACAAAATTTTTGGGCAAGGATGCATATAGTTATACATCAACGACGATCCAACTGAATGCCCAGCAACAAGAAACATCTCGAGCAACATCAACTATTTTTCTCAATCCATCCAATTTGGCGGCATATGGGGCAATAAACTCAAGAGGAGAACTCATACTGGCTGATACTAGAACTTCAGCAATACCAAAATATGTAAAAAACGGTGATGCAGGCTACGCTGGAACAAACGCATACTACTCAGATACAAACAAAAGCAGGCTGCTGGGTAAATCATACTTGTATTGGTTTTTCGAGGCTAGTGGATCAGTCGGAACTCTCTGCCAAACTGAAACAAGCACCCCGCCGGCGCAAGTCACTCAATACAAAGCAATGAATGCAAGCTGGACTTGCAAGGTTGTAAATACGAGTGGCGATCTCATTGGAACTGTATCTTGGTCAAAAACGACCACTGGTGATGTGTACTATGCAAATAGGACTGGAATGGGCTTCCTGTAATTATTAATAGCATAGTGATTTGGGAGAAAAAATGATCAACTTAAAAAGAGTTTTTGTTTTTATTGCTGCTGTTTTGTTTGGGACGACAATTAATGCCCAAACAAGCTACAGAGATATAACGACAGGTACAACCATATCAAATGGTATCTCTCTTGGATTTTTGTCAAAAACAATACCGTTGCCGCCAGGCGAGTGGATTGTTACAAACAGAATAGATGGTGTGATACCGTTGACGGGTGGAAGATCCAATTCTGCGCCAAAAATATCTCTAACATTAATCAATAGTAAGCCCGCCGAAAATCCAATATTTGCGCTAGTCGTGACGTTTACTCCAAACTCCATTCGAATAAGATGGGGTGGGAATCAATGCAAGTCAAGCGACAGTGAGTCAGTGGTTAACGATTTTGGAAACGATGAAAATGCGCTAACTTACTTTTGTGCCAAAACATATCAAGTGCGTGACTTGAAAGATAGAGTGGCAACTGCAAAAGACAGCACCCGCAAGTGGACGAAAGATAATCTTACATCTCTTGCTAATCGTCTAGATAGTATTCCGAACAATGCCCTCGTTGTTGAAATTTACGGGAATCAGCATTTGGAAAAATCATTTTCTTACACATTCTTCATGAAGCGTGAAGGGGATATATTTAAGAACACTGCATATGCTAGACAAGTAAGTGATTGGGTGCAGGAGTCAGGTTATGTATTCAAGAAAATTCTCTTGAATGAAAATGCTGAGTTTACATTGCCTCGAATATCTGTAACTAATCTAGGCCAAGAAGCGGCCCCCACCACATTGGACGCGGCGTCGCAAATACAAAAAATCATACAGATTACAAATGGCTTAACAAGCACTCCAGTTGGGGTTTTCACAAAGTCCAATGGTTTTGCTTACCAAAGTGATGCGCTGTTTTGTGATGACTTAAAATGGGGTATCAATATTACATCTCAAATAATTAGTTTGACTGCTAGTGGCAAGTCGTTTGAAGATTCCACGCTAGAACTCCTTGGTAAGAAAAGTGAGAACGCCCTCAGATACGAAACTTTTGGGCGCATCGTTCAAAAGCTAAAGCCCTATGCCGATGCGGCAAGCGTAGGAACCCAATGCGGAATATCGCTAGACTTCATGAAGTGATGTTTTGGGGCGGTTGATTTGATGCGCGGTTCTGAGGGAGCCCCCTTAGGGGGCGGACGGGCAGACCGCGCAGGCGATGCTTGCGAAGCAAGCGAGCGCCAAGGGTGGGCGGGGGCCAACACCAATGACACGGCGAAGCCGCTGACTGAAAGCACTGCGCAAAGCGCCTGACCAAAGCCACCATGCAGGGACACCCAAAGGGCGACAGGTGGCGGCGCGTAGGGCGCGAAGCGACCGGGGAGCGCCGACGACTGGCGACCGCCCCAGCGTAGGCAACTTTGCATAACGCCTGCTGCGTAAACCCGATAGGGCGCGCAAGCGGTGCATGACCACCAAAGGAGCTTGGCGACTGACTGGCATGCACTTTATGCAGTGCGGCGTTATGTAAAAGCGAAGCGTGTTGCCGCAGCGTGCGATGACCACAACTGCCACGCACACCAGGCGACAGCTTTGTGGTGCTTGGGCAGGGCAGCATGCCGTGCCCACTGACTGAACCAACAAAAGAAGCGAACAGGGTAAAGCGGTGATGTGTGGGTGCCACCAAGCACAGCGACTGGCAACTGCACATGGCCGCAATGGTCGAGGTTGCCAAGCGACAGCCTGGTGGTGCATGGCTATGGCAGTTGCTGCCGTAGCCACTGTTGTGACCTACAGACTGGCGTGATGGTGAGCGGTGATGTTGAGCACGTTGCCACCAGCGCAAAGCGCCGTTCTGATGGCAGCGTGCTCGGCATGGCCGCGATGGTGGCCGGGGCAGACAGGATCGGCACTCGGTTTTCTTCTGTTGGTTCCGCGAATCGTGCGAAATGTGCGAAGTCTGCGAAGTGTGATCCTGGTCGGGTTGGCTCCTGCTTTTTGCTGTTGGGTCTGCGGAGTGTGCGAATCTTGCGAACTGTGGTTTGTCAGGTTGTCGGGCTGATTCCGCAGTTCGCAAAGTTCGCAGGTTTCGCACGTCAAACGGAACCAGCAGCGCCCGGTGCAGAGTTGGCTGAGTTAGCACAATTCGCAGTGCTCGCAGTGCTCGCGGTGTTCGCTGAGCTGGCTGTCGGGGCAGGTGGCACAAGTGAGTAAACCGTGACTGGATGACCACCTTGTCCGTTGGGTGGTGGCTGGGTTGTTGCCTGAATCCTCGGGGGTGTCGTGCTCAACAGTTCATTCAATGCCAAGTCCAGTTCTGCTTTCGTGATGTGTTTGCCGAAGCAGTTTTTGACCAAGTCTGAACGGGTAGTCGGGCCGTGTGCAGTCAGGTGATCAACGATGCGCTGTGTGATGGTTGGCTTTGTATTGCTGGTTCCTGGATTGGTATGTGCCCCAAAAATGAACTTGACCGAATCGACCCAGTACCTCACCCATGCCATGGCGGCGTTGATGTGATCCACGGTAATGATGTGGGTCTGGTCTGTGAGGGCAAACAGCATGGCCAGGCGCAGCAGCATGGGGGCACGGCGAACCAGTAGGGCGACAATGCGTTCACCACCTGAACGGTCACTCAGTTCACCACCGTAAAGTCCGTCATAGACCGATGCAGCATCTGCCGAAAGCTCCATGCGTAACACGTTGTTGCTGCCGTGGTTATTGGCTCCTGCATAGCGCAGAACCTCTGCAACACGGTCTGCCAGTGCTTCGACCACGTTGTCGGGTGTGGGTTGGGGGAATGCATTGACCTTGTCCCCCTCGGCGTAGAAGAAGATGAAGCGATTGGCAAAACCGTTGGTCATTTCGCGTTTCGCCATCAGGTCTAGCAACTCGGAAGGTGTGATGTCGCCGATGATGGAGATGTGGGGATCGGTGGCCCACACACGTGAAGTTTTGACAGCAGGTTGGATGCTGTTGCCATCCCATGCATCCCGCATGGCTGTGCTCAATGTGTTGCCATCGCGCTTGGTTTGGTGCAGTACGTTGGCAAACTCTGACTCAGTGACCAGCAGGCGTTTGTCAACGACAGGCGGCACATCGGTTTTGTCGTTTTTGTAGCCGTCGTGGATGAGCATGGCCAAACCTTCACGGCTGGAAAGCCCACCAGTGTGATGCTGAGGTGCCAACAGTTCATCTTTCGCTTTCAGCACCTCATGAATGCGTTTCATGAGTTTCTTGGCAGTGCCTTTTCGGCCAACCCCCGAACGACCGACATGAAGCCAGAACAAGCGGGGGTGGTGGAGATCGTCACCAATGGGAAAGTACGGGCCACGCCCCAATGCAGCACCCAGGTAGGCAATGGCTGAGGCAGCGACAGCGTAGGGGTTGGCCTCGGTGTTGTGGCTGCCAGCTCGAGCAATGTCACCCACCAGCCCATACAGGCATGCAGGATCAGGGACAGGGGCACTGCGAAGGGCTGTGCTGGTGGAGGTACGGACTTGCCCAGCTGGAGCCACCGTAGCAGGGTTGGCAAGAGGTGCAGGTAGCACAGCATCGATACAGCGTTTGACGGCTTCCAGCCCCGACAGTTGGTGCAGGTCGTGAAAGCTCTTCAGGTGGCTTTCTTTGTTGGCTCCAAAGTCCGGTATGGCTACCGGACAGCCGACAAGCTGTGCAGCATTGATTGCAGCGGTCAAGTTGGGTTGGCCGGGAGTTTGGTTGTCGTTGTCAGCGGCAATGATGATGGGCACATCTGGAAACTCCGCTTTCAGTGCCAACGCCACGGCTTCGAGGTTGTCAGCATGGATTGCTACGGCGACCGCGTAGCCGGTTACTTCATGCAGACTGGCACCTACTGCGTGGCTATCGCAGACGAGCACTGCGTCAGAACTGCCAGGTATGGGATCAAAGTGCCCTTTGATGATGGTGGGTGCGGAAACATTGGATGCGTCTGGGAGGACTGTTGCAGTTGCTTCTTCTTGTTGGTTCGATGTGATGTTGGGTGAATCCGCTGGTGGCTGGGAGTTGTTCATGGTGCAACGCCTCCGACAATTTTGTAGTGCGCCACGTTTTTGTGGGTGACTCCGTTTGCGTCAACGACCGTCTTATAGATGGTGTCAATCTGCACCCCTGCTGCTTTGAGGCGGGCTATGCCAGGGGCGGGGCTCAAGATGCCGTGGCCCAGTAAAAAGATGGTGCTGGAATGCTGGTGTTGGTTCTCCATCAGAACGCGAAGAAGTCTTGCGAAGGCAGTTGGTTTCTTGGTTTCTTCTGTCAACGAGATCATTATTTTTTGCCTTTCAAGTTGGCGTTGTTTCTGGTGTTGGTGGTGGCTGCAAAGGCAGCTAACAATTCAGCTACGCGGGACGGTTCTTTCGGCAGAGAAGACGGTCTCGGTGTGGTTGCGACAAGTTGAGCGGTGGGGTCACTGAGAGGCTTGGCTTGCTGGACGGGCTTGAGAGCCTTTGCAAGGTGTGCAGCAACGTTTTTGGCAGCCGTGCTCATTGGGGTGTTTTTGGAGAACATGGTGTGTGCTCCTCATGCGGCAGCTTGGGCTGCAAGCCAGGCGCGGACCTCGCCGACTTGCCAGGCCGTTACCCTGGCGCTCAATTTCTTTGGTTTGGGGAAGGACCCTGCTGCCACTTTTCGCCATAGCGTCGGCCCTGAAAAGGGCAGGAGACCTACGGGGTTCTTGTTGCTCCGAAGCAGTTGCTTTTGACGAAGCCACGCACTGTCTGAAAGTTCAGCGAATGCTTCAGGCGGGGGCAGTGAGTGTGGTGGCGCTTTTGACCGGCTGGTGCTCTCGGTGAACGAGTCGAGAGATGCTGCGTGCGTGAAGTTTGCAGTTACGGTTGCAGGGGCTGTAGGCTGAGGTGTGGTGAGTAGGTTTGGCATCTGGTGCCTCCGGGTGTTACGAAGGCTCCGAATATCAGTTTTCCAACTCTTCAAGTCACCGCAACTGCGGTGCTGAATGCCGCAATTGCGGTATCAGGGGGTGAGCAAGCTTCTCTTTGCAGCAGCAAAGTAACTTTGGAGATTGCGTTCGCTGATGCCTGGCTTATCGGAGTAGTTAAGCACCATTTCTTGTATGATTTTTGCTTCGCTATCACGTTCTGGTTTTGGAGTTTGAATGAACTCCAAGAGCACGCCAATGGTGTTCAGGTAGGCAGTTTCTGAACGTGGATGTGCAGGTACTCCATTCGCGACCTTGTTCGCCAATTTGTCGCGTTCTTTGCTGATGGCAGCCAAGCTTTGCCTTAACGTGCCAAGGTCGGCTGTCGCGGTGGCCAGTTGCACCTGAATTGCGTCCCTATCAACTTGCAAAGCTGTAAACGAATCAGCGTTGATGGCTTGGTGCGTGGTGCGTTCAGTTTCATCAAATAAAAATGCTGGCTTTTGGTCTGGATAGTGCTTCGCCATCCAGACTCTGAGCTCTGTGTGCTTGACAGTCAGGCGCTCCTTGCTGATCGGATCGGGACGAACATTGGCGCTGTTTGAATTGGGGAAAAGAGACTTCCTTGCAGTTTGAGCTGAGCCATTGTTGTCAACGCTGCGCCCGTCGCGGTAACCGGGCAACTCGCCTGTTTCTGTTGCCTCGTAAATCTTTTCAGCATTCGCTCGAAGGCACGGCCATTGCGGAAAAGCATCGGCTGGGGGAACCACTGCTTTTCCAGTTTTCTGCAAAATTGCGGTCTCATGCTCAATGAGACCGCACCATCGCAATGCTGCCTCTATCGGCTTGTAGTACGGTTTCTCCAGCACGCTGCAACTCTTTTCGTCATAGCCACTCATGGTTTTTGATCTCCTCTTTGAGAATTTGGGGGCCAACTGCCTTGGGTAAATCGGTTGTCGTGCTGGTGTGTTTTTATGCACCAGTAACCTGAGCTGGGGCGGTGATGTAGTTGGCCCAATCAGTCATCAGCATTCTGCGTCGTTCCATGAGGTCACCACGTCGATAGGCTGCTTCGGCTGCATTGCTGATGGTGTGGGCCAGAGCCATTTCACAGACCATGTTGGGGTGGTTGGTTGTTTCGGCTGCCCAGTCCCGGAAGGTGGAGCGGAAACCATGCACGGTGAGGTCGTCACGGCCCAGCTTGCGCAGCACCATGGTCATGGCCATGTTTGAAAGGGGTTTGCCTTGCCTGGCACCGGGGAAAAGGTAACCCTCTCGCGTGGGCAAGCGCTCCAGGAGTGACACGACTTCGGCAGTCAATGGCACACGGTGTTCGTTGCCTGCTTTCATGCGTGTGGCCGGGATCACCCACAGAATTGAATCCAGGTCGATTTCGGACCACTGGGCCAGGAGCACTTCGGATGTGCGGCAGGCCGTCAGGATGGTGATGGCCAATGCGGTGGCTGACAGGGAGTCACGCTCGGCCATCAGCCTTTGATAGAAGGCTGGCATCTGCAGGTAGTCGAGGGCTGCGTGGTGGCCTTTGCTTGCTTTGGTTCGCCTGGGCAGCAACTTGTCGAGATGGCCCTTCCATCTGGCGGGGTTGGGTGCTTCTGACAGGCTTTGTGCTTTGGCTGCGTCAATCACCAGTTCGATGCGGCTTCTGATGCGGGTGGCGGTTTCTGCTTTGGTTTGCCAGATGGGTTTCAAGACGGTCAGCACATCGTTGGTCGTGATGGCATCGACCTGCTTGTTTCCCAACTGCGGGTGGACGTACTGGGCCAGGGTGTTTTCCCACTGCTGAGCATGCTTGGTGTTTTTCCAGCCATGGCGGTGGCTGGCAATGTAGTCGTCAGCCACATCTTTGAATGTGGTGGATTGTTTGGCGACTTGCAGTGCTTGGGCTTCGCGCTCGTTGAGTGGGTCTCTGCCGCTTTTGACCAGTGTCAGTGCGTCGGCGGCTTTGCTCCGGGCATCTGCCAGGGTGACAGCGGAGCATGCACCGAGGCCCATGGTACGGCGGTTGCCGTGCAACTGGTAGCGGTACTGCCAGGAGGCATTGCCGGTGGTGGTAATCCTCAAATAGAGTCCACCGCCGTCTGCGGTTGCACCAGGCTTGGCTTCACGAACCAGCTTCTCAACTTGCTTGACGTTCAATGGCATTCCAGCTCCTGTGTCACCATTTGTGTCACCACTTGGCGTGAGAGTCGATGATACGCTGTGTCACCAGTTGAGTCGAGTGAGTGGCAATAAGTCGTTTTAAATCAATGGTTTTTGTTGTTTCTTTGGGGATCAGGTGGTGTCGTGAAATGTCATGTTTGTAGGACTCCTGCTCCGCCAGTACATTGACTTCCAACTGGCTATACGCAAATGGAAGTTGCCTGAAGCCCCGCCCCGTGCGGGGTTTTTTGCTTTGGGCTCCTGACTGCGGCAGTCACGGGACAGGCCAAAAACCCGTCTCAAACCCGTTTTGTCTCAGAACCTCCTGACTTTTATGGGTACGGTTCGGAAGCCACCGGCGCACAGCGCAACACTTGATGTTGCTACGCGTTCGTTGGTAGCTAAATCACATTTTTATAAGACTGCTCAATCAACCCCACCACATATTCCAGTTCGCTGGCGGACTTGAGGTACACGCGCCGGTCCATGGTCCAGTTGTAGCCGTCCGGAATCTTTTCGACCAACCCTTTGGGGTCGACAAAGTCAATCGGTCGCAAGTGAATCTTCAACTGATTCTTGCCGATGTGGATTTCTGCAAAGTTGTTGCCCATGCGGTAT
>JAIFMP010000119.1 GCA_020048405.1 Hydrogenophaga sp. | reverse complement strand
AGCTTTTTTGGCCTCTACCGCTTGATGGATATGGCTTTACAGCTATTGGTTATTCATCTTCATTCAGGCGCAAGCCCTTGGGCAGCGGGAATTGAATGGTTTCTTCAATGCCGTCCATTTTGCGCACAGCCACAGCACCCAACTCGCGCAGACGCTGCACCACGCCTTGCACCAGCAGTTCGGGGGCAGAGGCCCCGGCGGTGAGGCCCACGCGCTGCTTGCCCACGAACCACTCTGGGTTCAGCTCGGACGCGTCGTCCACCATGTATGGCGGCCAGTTCGCGCAGGCGGTTGCTGTTGCTGCTGGTGGGGCTGCCCACCACCACCACCACGTCCACTTGGGGGCTGAGCACCTTCACAGCGTCTTGCCGGTTTTGGGTGGCGTAGCAAATGTCTTGTTGTTTGGGCGCGCGGATGGCGGGAAACCGCGCTGTGACGGCAGCGGTGATCTCAGCTGCATCGTCCACGCTGAGGGTGGTTTGTGTCACCACCGCCAGGCGCTCGGTCTGGCGGGGCTGCACGCGGGCCACATCGGCCACGTCTTCCACCAGATGAATGCCTTCGGTCAGCTGCCCCATGGTGCCTTCCACCTCGGGGTGGCCTTTGTGGCCAATCATGATGAACTCGAAGCCCTCTTTGGCCAGTTTGGCCACCTCCACATGGACCTTGGTCACCAGTGGGCAGGTGGCGTCGAACACCTGAAAGCCGCGCTGCGCCGCCTCGGCCTGCACAGCCTTGCTCACACCGTGGGCAGAAAACACCAGAGTGGCACCCGGAGGCACATCAGCCAGGTCTTCAATGAAGATGGCGCCACGTTGCTTCAGGTCGTTCACCACATGGGTGTTGTGCACGATTTCGTGGCGCACATAGATGGGCGCACCAAACTTCGCCAAGGCTTTCTCCACGATTTCAATGGCACGGTCCACCCCCGCGCAGAAGCCGCGCGGTTCGGCCAGTGTGATGTCCAGGTTCATCACAGCACCCCGATCAGTTGCACTTCAAACCGCACGGCCTGGCCGGCCAGGGCACCTCGCGCACGGCGCCGGCATAGGTGCCCTGGCCGTTGGGCGTGGGGAACTGCACCACATGGCCGGGTTGGTAGGTTTCCTGCGGGTCGCCCAGTTCATTGAGCAGCTTGCGCGCCACCCACTGTTGCATGTCGGGCTGGCGGTCGCCAAAGGCTTCGCCGGGGGCCATCTCGAATGTGGTGTGGGTGCCTTCAGCCAAGCCCAGCAGGCGGGCTTCCAATGCAGGTGACAACTCGCCCGTTCCCAGGCTGAGCGTGGCGGGTGCGCCGCCAAAGGTATTGACGATGTCCTGCCCGTTCAGACCGGACAAGCGGTAATGCAGCGTCAGAAACGACGCGGGTTCAACGTGGGGCATGGGTGTGTAGGGTGAAGAAAGGCCATAACCGATGGCCAGGCACGGGACCAGCACCGTGGCTAAACTGCCCCTATTGTAGAAAGCAGGCCAACCTGCGTGCCACCCCCGCCATGCAACTGAAACACCTGCCAGAAGATTCCCGCCCCCGCGAAAAGTTGCTCTCGCGTGGCCCTGGCGCGCTCAGCGATGCCGAATTGCTGGCACTGCTGCTGCGCACCGGCATTCCGGGCAAAAACGTGGTGGCCTTGGCCGAAGAGCTGCTGACCCAGTTCGGCGGTGTGGCCGGGCTCTTGCACACCCCCGCCGATGCCCTGAAAACCATCAAAGGCCTGGGCCCGGCCAAACGCGCGGAGGTGGTGGCCGTGCTGGAGCTGGCCCGCCGTGCCCTGGCGCAGGAGCTGAAGCAAAAGCCCTTGTTCGACGGCCCACAGGCCGTGCGCGACTACCTGCAACTGCAACTGGGTGCCAAAACCCACGAGGTGTTTGCCGTGCTGTTCCTGGACAGCCAGCACCGGCTGCTGGCGTTTGAAGAGCTGTTTCGCGGCACGCTGACGCAAACCAGCGTGTACCCCCGCGAGGTGGTGTTGCGCGCCCTGCACCACCAGGCCGCCGCCGTGGTGCTGGCCCATAACCACCCCAGCGGCAGCGCCACGCCGTCGAGCGCCGACACGGCGCTGACCCGCACACTCAAAACCACGCTCGCCCTGGTGGACGTGAACGTGCTCGACCACTTTGTGGTGACGGCCAGCGGGACCACCAGCATGGCAGAACTGGGGTTGGTGTGAACACCGCGCAAGCGCAACTCGGCACCATCCGGCAGGTGCTCCAGCAGCGGGCCCAGGCCGTGGCGGCTGCTCGCGCTGCCCGGGAGGAGGCTGAACGGCGCGCAGAAGCCGAGCGCAACCTGTTTGCCCTGACCGTGGGCCCCGTATCGCCCCTGCGGGTGCAGCGGCGCGCGCTGCTGGAGCGTGCCCGCGCCCTGCCCGTGGCCCGCCAGCGCGAGCTGGATGAACAGGCCGTCATGCACGAGGCCATTTCCGACGAGTTCGATGTGGAGAGCCTGCTCGACACCGACGAGGCCCTGAGCTACCGCCGCCCCGGCATGGGGCTCGACGTGATCCGCCAGTTGAGGCGGGGCCGCTGGAGCCTGCAAGGACAACTGGATTTGCACGGCCTTCGCAGCGACGAAGCGCGCGTGGCACTGGGCCAGTTTTTGCGCGAAGCGCACAAGGTGGGTTGGCGCTGCGTGCGCGTGGTGCACGGCAAAGGCCTGGGCTCGCCCGGCAAGACCCCCGTGCTCAAAAACAAGGTGCAGCGCTGGCTGGTGCAGAAAAACGAGGTGTTGGCCTTTGTGCAGGCCCGCGCGTCAGACGGTGGGGCCGGTGCGCTGGTGGTGCTGCTGGCGCCTGGGTGGTGAGCAAACGTTGAGGGCTTACACCCCCCGGTTGCGCATCCAGTCTGCCGTCTGAAAAAAGCTGTCTTTCAGGCGGCTGCGAAGCGCCGGGTCTACCCCCACCTCATTGGTCTCGCTCCAGGATGCCGATGGAAAACGGCATGTGCCGCATCCGCAGCCGCGGGTGGCCGAAGCGCTCGGTGTAGTGCTGCGGGCCGCCCAACCAGCCGCACAGAAACCAGAACAGCTTTTGGCGCGCTTCCTCCAGCGTGTTGCCGTGGCTGGCGCGCAAGGCAGCGTAGCCGGGTTCCAGGTCCATCAGGTCGTAAAAACGGTCCACCAGGGCCTGCACCCGTGGCTCGCCGCCGATCCATTCAAACGGCGTGGCAAAGGCGGTGCCCGATTCATTTTTGGGAGGGGGTTCTTGGATGTGCATGGGAACACTGTAGGCGCAAACGGGCAAGAAGTCAGGTGGCTGCCCGACGCAGCGTGGCCACCACGGGCGTGTTCAGCACACTGCGCAAGCCCCACCAGCCCGCGCCCAGCGCCAGCACGGCACCGGCGAGTGCGCCCAGCACGGGCACCCAAGGCGATGGGTTCCACTGGAACTCAAACGCGTACTTGGCCAGCGCCCAACCCACGGCCGAGGCCACCACCGATGCCAGACTCCCCGCCAGCAAACCCACGCCCACCAGTTCGGCCCGTTGCACCTGGCGCAGCAGGGCCCGCATGATGGCGAACTCGCGCTCACGCTCGGCCCGCGTGGCCGTGACGGCGGCAAACAGCACCACCAGCCCGGCGGCCAGCGTGAAACCAAACAGAAACTCGATGGCCCGAATCACCTGCCCCAGCACCTGCTGCACCTGGGCAATGGTGCTGCTCATGTCCACGTTGGTGATGTTGGGGAATTCGCGCACCAGCGCGTTGTCGAATTTGGCTGGCGACGCACCGGGGGCACGGAAGGCGCTGATGTAGGTCACCGGCACATCGGCCATCTGGGCCACGGGGTACATCACGAAGAAGTTGACGTGCAGGCTGCCCCAGTCCACCTTGCGCAGGCTGGTGATGCGCGTGGTGCTGACCTGGCCGGCCATGTCAAACGACAGCGAGTCACCCAGCTTCAGGCCCAGCTCTTGGGCCAAGCCTTCTTCCACGCTGGTGCCGTCGGCTTCGTTGACCGTCCATTGGCCGGCAACCACTTCGTTGTGGGCGGGTTGCTCGGCGGCATGAGACAGGTTGAACTCTCGCTCGGCCAGGCGGCGGCCACGCTCGGTGGGGAAGTTGTCGGGGTTGACCGTCTGGCCATTGATGGCCACCAGGCGGCCGCGCATCATGGGGTACCAGTCGTACTTGGCCACGCCGGCCGCCGTCAGCCTAGACTGGAAGGCCTCCGCCTGGTCGGGCTGGATGTTGATCACAAAGCGGTTGGGCGCATCGGGCGGGGTGGCCTGGCGCCAGCTGGCAATCAGGTCGGTGCGCAGCAGCACCAGCAACACCAGCGCCAGCAGGCCCACGGCCAAGGCGCTGACCTGCACTACTGCGTAGCCGGGCCGGGCGCACAGCTGGCGGGTGGCCAGCATGAGCCAGCGCGGGGCGGTGCTTTCGTTCACGCTGGCGCGAAGCACGCGCACCGCTGCGTAGCTGGCCAGGGCAAACACGCCCACGGCAGCAGCAAACCCGCCCACGGCCAGCAGGCCCAGCGTGAGGTCGCGGCTGACGGCCAGCAACAACCCGGCAAAACCCGCCACACCCAGGCCCAACACGGCCAAGGATGCAGGCTTGATGTTGCCCACATCGCGCCGAATGACGCGCAACGGTGGCACCTGCGCCAGCTGCAGCACCGGTGGCAGACCAAACGCCATCATCAGCGTGAGGCCCAGACCGAGCCCGAACAACACCGGCCACAAGCTGGCTGCAGGCAACGCCACCTGCACCAGCCCGCCCAACAGGGCCACAAACACATGGTGCACGGCAAAGCCCAGCGCCACGCCCAGCGCACTGGCCACCACGCCCACGGCCAAAAACTCCAGGGCATAGGCCCAGGCCATGGTGCGCTGACTCAGGCCCAGCACACGCAGCATGGCGCAGTCGTCCAGGTGGCGAGCGGCAAACCCGCGTGCGGCAATGGCCACGGCCACAGCACTGAGCAGCGCGGCCAGCAGGGCCACCAGGTTCAGGAATTTTTCGGCACGCTCCAGCGTGCGTTGCATCTCGGGCCGACCGGCCTCCAATGACTCCAGCCGCGCGCCGCGCACGTTGCCCGCGTCCAGCTCAGCCTGCGCCCAGGTGGTGAACTGGCGCACGGCTTCGTCACCGGCTTTGCCAGCGGTGCCGTCACCGGCCACCGCAAAACGGTGGGAAATGCGGCTGGCGGGCTGCACCAGCGCCGTGGCTGCGAGGTCGGCCTGGTTCAGCAGCACACGGGGGGCAAAACTCATGAAGCCACCGCCACGGTCGGGCTCGGCAGTCAACACCTGTGTGATGGTGAGGGTGGCATCACCCAACAGCAGGGGCTGGCCCACGGCCAGATCGAGCGCCACCAGCACACCAGCGTCCACCCACACGGTGCCGGGGCCGGGAATGTCGCGGGTGGGCTGGCCGGGCAACTCGGGACCAGAAGCCACCGACAGGCGGCCGCGCAGCGGGTAGCCAGGGCCGACAGCCTTCAGGGCCACCAGCCGGGTGGCCCCTCCCTGCGCCTCAGGGGCGCGGCCCATGGTGGGAAAACTCAACGTGGGCGCGGTTTGCAGGCCCAGACTCTGGGCTTTGGCCATGAAGTTGTCGGGGGCCGCGTTGTCACTGGCCAGCACGGCGTCACCACCGATGAGCTGGCGTGCGTCGCGGGTGAGCCCACCCTGCAGCCGGTCGGCAAAAAATCCCACCGAGGTGAGTGCAGCCACTGCCAGCGTGACTGCCACCAGCAACAGCCGCAACTCTCCGGCCCGAAAGTCGCGCCACAGCGAACGCAGGGCCAGGGTGAACGGACCCGGGCGGGAAGAAATTTGCATGAAAATGGCCTCTAACGCTTGATGGTATTGCGTAGACAGCTATTTATTTATTTGGTTCCAAATATCCGGTCACCTGCATCACCCAGACCGGGCACGATGTAGCCGTGGCTGTTCAACCCCCGGTCCACTGCAGGGGTGTACACGGGCACGTCAGGGTGGTGGTCGTGGAAGGTTTTCAGGCCCTGCGGGCATGTCACCAGGCAGGCAAACCGGATGGAGCGGGGGTTGGTTTGCTTGAGACGGTCCACCGCAGCCACGGCGGAGTTGCCGGTGGCCAGCATGGGGTCAAGCACGATGACATCGCGCTCATGCATGTCGTGGGGCATCTTGAAGTAGTACTCCACCGCCTGCAAAGAATCTGGGTCGCGGTACAGGCCGATGTGACCCACGCGGGCACCGGGTATCACGTTCAGCATCCCATCCAGAAAACCATTGCCCGCACGCAGGATGGAGGCTAGCACCACTTTTTTGCCGTCGATCACGCGGGACTTCATGGTTTCCAGCGGCGTTTCGATCTCGATCTCATGCATGGGCATGTCGCGCGTGATCTCGTAGGCCAGCATGGCGCTGATCTCGTGCACCAGTTCGCGAAAACTTTTGGTGCTGGTGTCCTTGCGGCGCATCAGGGTCAGCTTGTGCTGTACCAGGGGGTGGTCAATGACGTGGACTTGTCGGCTCATGGGGCTTCTCCTTGTGAGCAGAAACGGCGGGGCCAGGCAAACTGTATCGCCTGGGGGCGGGTTTGCCCTGAGTTTAGGCGCTCGCCACCGCAGGTTCAGACACCGCGTCCATGACCAATCGTTCGGGATGGGTAAAGCACAGAAAGCGCTTGTGTGTAGCTCGCCCGATGGCGCACAAACCCACTTGGCGGGCCACCTCCAGACCCATTTGGGTCATGCCGCTGCGCGACACCACCACGGGCACCCCCATCTGGGCGGATTTGATGACCATTTCACTGGTCAACCGCCCGGTGGTGTAGAACACTTTGTCTTCGCCGCGCATGGGCTCGCCGGTGGCACTTTGTTGCAGCCACATCCAGCCGGCAATGGTGTCCACCGCGTTGTGCCGGCCCACGTCTTCCACAAACAGCAGCAGTTCGTCCCCCCGGAACAAGGCACAACCGTGCACCGAACCAGCCGACTTGTAGGTGCTCTCCTGCAGCCGGATGGCGTTGACCACTGCCTGCAACTGGCTTTGGCGCAGGCGGATGTTGGGGGGCAGCACCAAATCAGCCACGTCGTCCATCAGCGCACCGAACATGCTGCCCTGGCCGCAACCGGTGGTGACCACGCGTTTCGCTGTTTTGGCTTCGATGTGGTCGATGCCACTGCGGGTTTTGACAGACGCGGCGCCCACGTCCCAATCCACAGTGACGGACTCGATGTCGGCAAGAGAGGACACCAGACGCTGGTTGCGCAGGTAACCCAGCACCAGCCACTCGGGCCGTGCGCCCAAGGTCATGAGAGTGACCAACTCGCGCTTGTCCACGTACACCGTCAGGGGGCGCTCAGCGGGAATGGAGAGGTCCACCATCTGCCCGAACTCGTTCATCACGGTGGTTTGGCAGGTCAGCGGCGCGCGGGCCTGGGTCAGTATGGGATGCACGTTGGAGGGGCAAGTGTCCGTTGACGTGTGTTGAACCATCCGGGGGAATCTCCAAAAATCCGGCAACGGTACAAGAAAAAGGCCGCTTGTGGCGGCCAGTGTGTTGCCCGCCCCACAACGCGCAAGGTGGCATGAGGAAGGACTGGAAGCTCAGGACTTTTTGTCCGACACCTTGGCAGCCTCTACCGGTTTGGCTGCGGCAGCTGCTGCTGTTGGTGCAGCGGCTGATGGCGCGGCCGCCACAAATGCTCCAGGGTCGGCACATGCAGGGGTGGCAACAGCAGGCTTGACGTCTTTCTTGGCCGCTGCAGAGGTTTTGAAATAGTGGGCCGCAGCCTTGTCCATCGACTTGCACAGCTTGAAGGCCTCCACCTTGTTGCCATGTGCGGTTTTGGCCGCAGCCTCGGCGGCTTTGGCCTTGGCTTCGTCGGTTTGCGGGGGGACAGGCAACTTGGCTTGCACAGCAGTGCTCAGCACGGCTGCAGCAACGCCACACAACAGGGTGGCAGAGAGAGCAAAGGATTTGCGCATGGGGTTCACCTGGAAAAAATCAGACAGAAGCGGTTTGGCCAGCCACTGCACCCGAGGCAACCGAGCCGGGTGCGCTGCGCTGTGCCGGAATTTTTCCGGCCTTGACATCGTCGTACCAGAGCTCGTGGTGCTCTTTGGCCCAACCCTCATCCACGTAGCCGGTTTTCATGGCCTTGTAGGCGTCCTTGGTGCCAATGGTGCCCATGTAGATGTGGCCTACCAGGATGCTCATCATGATGATGCCCGCCACGGAGTGCACCATGTGTGCCACCTGCATGTCGCCACGCACTTCCCCCAAACCCGGTACGAGTTTGTTGAGCACAAGGCCTGAAGCCACCACCAATACGCCAGGGAACACCACCCCCCACCAGTACATGCCTTTTTCACCGGCGTTGAAGCGGTGCGAAGGCACCTCATGGTCACCCAACATGCCACCGGCGCGCTTGAGCCAGACCCAGTCGGCGCGGTTGGCGATGTTGTCTTTCATGAACATGGCAATCACGATGACCAGGGACACCGCAAACAAAGGCCCCACAAAGTTGTGGAGGTTTTTGAGCGCATACGTCAGCCAGCCGAACAGCGTGCCACCGATGACCGGCAGGATGAAAAACTTGCCAAACGCCATCACGATGCCAGACACGGCCAATGCAACAAACGCCCCTGCATTGGTCCAGTGCGCCGCGCGCTCGAACGGCGTGAACCGCTCGATCTTCTTGCCGTTGTATGGCACATGCCCACCCAAGGGACCCTTGGTCTTGTAAAAGATCGCCAGAGCCAACACTGCAATCAACAACAGTGATCCGCCGTAGGGCAGGATCCAGTGGTTGCGCACCTGCCGCCAAGCTTCACCGGCGTTGGTCACGCGGGAACCGGGATACTGCACAAACGGCTGGATGAGGTTGCCAGCCTCAGGGGCCTGCGTCACTGGCAAGCTGCTGTAGCCAGTCACGCCCGCGCCCACCTGCCGCCACATGGGCGCGTTGTTGCCGGGCTGCACCTGGGAACGCTCACCGTTGGTTTGGGTGGCGTAGCCGGGGGCTTCGCTGGCGTCGGGCTTGACGTCAAAAATATTGGCGCTTTTCACCGCTGCGGGTGCAGCAGGCGCCGGAGTATCGGCCGCAAGGGCCAAACCAGGCAGGCACAACGCCAAGGCGAGTGCGTGAGACATCAACCGTTTCATGGTGCCTCCCGTGTCAGTTGGCAATGCGCGTGTAGTCGCTTTGCGTGTTGTTGGCACGCGCCTTCAGGTGCTGAGCCCAAGCGTTTTGGTCTCCGGACTTGAACCCGTCCAAGACAAATCTCCCGCTCTCACCACCTGTGTACGGAGCCGCGTCCTTTTTAGCGGCACTGCGCTCGCCATGCGTCTGAGGTTTCTCACTGCAACCCATGAGAGCCAGGCAGCCCATCGCAAATGCCGCCGTCAGTGTGTGACGCGTGCTCATGATGCACCGCCTTCCTTGGCCACAGGCGGTTGGCCCGCCTGTTTGGAACCGTAAGCCGTGCCCCAGCCCCACACCTCTGCACCCTTGCCGCGCATGACCACGCGGTTGCGCAGGATGTCGGCCACCACATCGCCATCACCGGCGAGCAAGGCCTTGGTCGAACACATCTCGGCACAGGCGGGCAATTTGCCCTCGGCCAGTCGGTTGCGCCCATACTTTTCAAATTCGGCCTGGCTGCCGTTGGCTTCCGGGCCACCGGCGCAGAAGGTGCACTTGTCCATCTTGCCGCGCACACCGAAGGCGCCTTGGCCGGGGAACTGGGGGGCACCAAAAGGACACGCGTAGCTGCAGTAGCCGCAACCAATGCAAACGTCTTTGTCGTGCAACACCACACCTTCATCGGTGCGGTAAAAGCAGTTGACGGGGCACACGGCCATGCAGGGTGCGTCCGAGCAGTGCATGCAGGCCACTGAAATCGACTTTTCGCCGGGCAGGCCGTCGTTGAGTGTGACCACGCGGCGGCGGTTCACGCCCCAGGGCACCTCGTTCTCGTTTTTGCAGGCGGTGACGCAACCGTTGCACTCGATGCAGCGCTCCGCGTCACAGATGAATTTCATGCGTGCCATGGTGTGTCCTTACGCTTTCTCGATGTTGCAGATCTGGGTCTTGGTCTCTTGCATCATGGTCACGATGTCGTAACCATAGGTCGTGGCCGTGTTGATGGCCTCGCCGCGCACCATGGGCATGGCACCTTCAGGGTAGTAGGCTCTCATGTCCTGACCCTGCCAACGCCCGGAGAAGTGGAACGGCATGAACACCGTGTCGGCACCCACGCGCTCGGTCACGAGTGCCTGCACATTGATGCGGGCCCCCGTGGGTGTCACCACCCACACCCGGTCGCCGTTCTTGAAGCCACGGCTGGACGCAGCGGCTGGGTTCACCTCGATGAACATCTCTTGCTGCAACTCGGCCAACCAGGGGTTTGAACGCGTTTCTTCCCCGCCGCCTTCGTATTCGACCAAGCGGCCCGACGTCATGATGAGCGGGAATTTCTCGTGCAGCTTGTCTTCCACGTTCTTCTGTTGGAGCGACTTGTACAGAATGGGCAGACGCCAGCGGTTTTTCTGGTCGTCGTGGGTGGGGTACTTGGCCACCATGTCAGGCCGCGTGCCGTAAATGGGCTCGCGGTGCTGCGGAATGGCATCGGGGAAATTCCACACCACAGCACGCGCTTTAGCGTTGCCAAACGGATGACAACCGTGGTTCTTCATGAACACGCGGATCTGGCCACCCGACGAGTCGGTCTTCCAGTTTTTGCCTTCGGCCTTGGCTTTCTCCGCGTCGGTCAGTTCGTCCCACCAGCCCAGCTTTTTCAGCAAAACGTGGTCGAGTTCGGGGTAGCCAGTGGTGATGTCGGCACCCATGGAGTGCGAGCCATCTTCTGCGAGCAACGATTGACCTTCGCGCTCCACACCAAAGTTGGCGCGGAAGTTGCCGCCGCCGTCCATCACATGGCGCGAGGTGTCATACAGATTGGCGGTGCCGGGGTGCTTCATCTCAGGCGTGCCGTAGCAGGGCCAAGGCAAGCCGAAGTAGTCGCCGCTCATGTCGTAGCCAGTGGCTTTGTCCACCACTTTGCCTCTGCACTTGAGGGTTTTCGCGTCGAAGGCGCCCATGTTTTTCATGTGTGCCTTCAAGCGCTCAGGGCTTTGGCCGGTGTAGCCAATGGTCCAGACACACTTGTTGATTTCGCGCAGGATGTCTTCAACCACGGGCTCTTGCATGCCCTTGACGGTTTGCATCTTGTAGTTCTTGACGAGTTCTTTGGCAAAGCCCAGCTTCTCGGCAAACTGATACATGATCATGTGATCGGAGCGGCTTTCCCACAGCGGCTCAATGACCTTCTCGCGCCACTGCAACGAACGGTTGGATGCCGTGCAAGACCCGCTGGTTTCAAACTGCGTGGCCGCAGGCAACAGGTACACCGCGCGGTTGGGGTTCAAATCTTCGGCCTTGCCAGGCATGGCGGCCATGGCGGCGGTGGCTGATGGGTACGGGTCAACCACCACCAGCAGGTCGAGCTTGTCCATGGCGCGTTTCATTTCCAGGCCACGGGTCTGCGAGTTGGGCGCGTGGCCCCAGAAGAACACGCCGCGCAAGTTGCTGTCCTGGTCGACCATTTCGTTCTTTTCCAGCACACCGTCGATCCAGCGGGACACGGTCATGCCGGGCTTCTCCATCTGGCCGGGAGCGTACTGGGCCTTGATCCAGTCGTAGTCCACCCCCCAGGTAGCGGCGAAGTGTTTCCAGGAGCCCGCAGCAAGGCCGTAATAGCCGGGCAGCGAGTCTGGGTTGGGGCCCACATCGGTGGCACCCTGCACGTTGTCATGGCCACGGAAAATGTTGGTGCCACCACCGGTTTTGCCGATGTTGCCGAGCGCCAGTTGCAAGATGCACGAGGCACGCACCATGGCGTTGCCGATGGTGTGCTGCGTTTGGCCCATGCACCACACCACCGTGCCGGGGTTGTTGTCGTGCAGCATCTTGGCGACCTTGAACATCTGGTCTTCCTTGACGCCGCAGGCCTCTTCCACCTTGTCGGGTGTCCACTTGGCCAGCACTTCGTCACGGATCTTGTCCATGCCAAACACCCGGTCATTGATGTATTTTTTGTCTTCCCAGCCGTTCTTGAAGATGTGGTGCAACAGACCAAACAGGAACGGAATGTCGGTGCCCGATCGGATGCGCACGAATTCGTCAGCCTTGGCTGCCGTGCGGGTGAAGCGGGGGTCCACCACGATCATCTTGCAGCCATGTTCTTTGGCATGCAGCATGTGCAGCATGGACACAGGGTGCGCCTCTGCCGCATTGGAGCCGATGTACAGGGCGACCTTGCTGTTTTGCATGTCGTTGTACGAGTTCGTCATGGCCCCGTAGCCCCAGGTGTTGGCCACACCCGCCACTGTGGTGGAGTGGCAAATGCGGGCCTGGTGGTCGCAGTTGTTGGTGCCCCAGAAGCTGACAAACTTGCGCAGCAGATACGCCTGCTCGTTGTTGTGCTTGGACGAGCCCACAAAATAAACGCTGTCCGGGCCGCTGGCCGCGCGCAGCTCTTTCATCTTGGCTGTGATCTCGTCCAGAGCCTGGTCCCAGCTGATTTTCTGGTACTTGCCATTCACCAGTTTCATGGGGGTGCGCAGGCGGTATTCGCCATGGCCATGCTCACGCAAGGCCGCACCTTTGGCGCAATGCGCACCCAGGTTGATGGGGGAATCAAACACGGCCTCCTGGCGCACCCACACACCGTTTTCCACGATGGCGTCGGTGGCGCAACCCACTGAGCAGTGGGTGCACACCGTGCGGCGCACTTCCACCTTGCCAGAAGCATCGCCCCCAGCGCCGCCAGCGGCTTTGGCTTTTTTGACCAGCGTGAGTTGAGTGGCAGCCAGGCCAACGCCGACCCCAAGGCCGGAGCGGCGCAAAAAGCCACGGCGATCCATGGTGGGCAGGGCATTGGCCAGACCTCTGCTGAGGTGGCGCACCATCGAAGAAGCCGCCCCTGTGTGGGCGCCGGAAGATTTTTTGGTCAGCAACATACTTGAACTCCTGGGGCTCAGATGCGGGTGGTCTGGTAGTACTGCTTGACGTGGTCGGTCAGCGCATAACCGCCACCGCGCTCTGGGGGCGCTTTGGGGGTGGCGTCGGACTGCACATCAGCGTCGGGGGCGGAGGGCAACAACGTGGCCACGGCAGCCAGTGCACCGGCGGTGCCTGCACCTGCGAACAAAGCGCGGCGTTTCAGGGAGCCCTGCGCAGGGCGGGTCGGATTGCTCATGTGTGTCTCCTGGAAGGGTTGTGTGCGGCCACCACCGTCGGGGCAACGGACATTGCACGCACCAAACTGCCGCCCGAATTTACGCCGCCAGGAGCAGTGAAACAAGCCCCGCGCGGGCGGCGGGTGCACCTGTACATCCAGCATTCGTAACGGTGGCACTGCAAGAATTCCAGCAGACGGTGCCATCCACCTGAGGCAATCAAAAACCATGCCACGGATGGAAACCTATGCAACTCTGTACACATGTACTTCTGCAGGCCGTTTCCAGAGGAGAAGCACGACGAGTGTTTGACACTGGCTTCCGGCATCGCCCATCGGAGGCAAGCAGGCAATAGCCAAAACGACAAAATGTCGCGACAACTTGCTGCTTAATCCGCAGCGCTTGCCAGGCATAGCACCTAGGGAAAACACCCGTAAAAAGATCCAATATCCCAGTGTTTTTCTCGGTCAAATCACACCTGAATTCGCTCACCTCTCACGCATGACCATACCGTTGGCACCCGAATCCTGATCGTTGACGACGAGCAGGGCATGCGCAACTTCCTTGTCAAAACCCTGGCCCCGCGCTGCCCTTTTGTGATGAGTGCAGGCAGCGCAGAAGAGGGGGCCGAGATACTGGCCAGCCACCATGTGGATCTGATCATTCTGGACATCTCGCTGCCAGGCAAAACCGGCGTCACCTGGCTGAAAGAACTGCGCGCGCAAGGCTTTTTGGGCGAGGTGATTTTGATCACCGCGTTTGCCGACCTGGACACCGCCATTGAAGCGCTGCGGGCGGGCGCATCCGACTTCATGCTCAAGCCCTTCCGGGTGCCGCAGATACTCAATTCGGTCAAGCAATGTGTGGAGCGTGCGCGCTTGCTGCGCGAAAACTTCGTTCTGCGGCGCGGGCTGGCCCAGCAACAGCGTTCAGCCTACGCACTGGTGGGGCAATCGCGCGCCATGTCCGAACTGCGCAATGCCGTGCAGCGGGCTGCCGACGCCCCCAGCACGGTTCTTCTTCAAAGCGAATCGGGCACTGGAAAAGAGCTGGTGGCACGTGAACTGCACGCCGCCAGCCCCCGTGCGTCAGGGCCTTTTGTGCCGGTGAAATGCAGCAGTCTGTCCGCAGAACTGATGGAAATGGAGCTGTTTGGTCAGGCCCTGGGCAGCCCCTCCACGGGCAAGGTGGCTCGCGATGGTCTGTTCTATTACGCCCAGGGCGGCACGCTGTTTCTGGATGGCGTGTGCGAACTGCCACTGCCCGTGCAAGCGCGGCTGGTGCACGCGCTGGAGGACCTGAGCGTTCAGCCGGTGGGCGGGCAGCAGCGGCTGCCCATGAACGTGCGAATCATTGCTTCCACCCCCCAGCGGCTGGACGAGGCAGTGGCCCAGGGACACTTTCGTTCTGACCTGTGCTACCGCCTGAAAGTGGTGGACCTGACACTGCCTCCCTTGAGAACACACAAAGAAGACCTGCCCGCACTGGTGGAACACTTCCAGCGCGAACTGGCTCCCAAGCTGGGGGTCCGCCCCATTGCCGTGTCGGATGAAGAAATGGCCTTCCTCAATCAGTACGACTGGCCTGGCAATTGCCAGGAGCTGCGCAACTTCGTCGAGCGCTCGCTGATTTTGGGGGGCATCAACGTCTCGGCCCTGTACCCTGCTCCGCCCCCCAACGGAGCCAGCACTCACACCACCACCGACCTGGCCACGCTTGAAAAGCGCCACATTCAGACGGTGCTCGAATCGGTGGGCGGTGACAAAACCCAGGCCGCCCGTCTGCTGGGGGTGTCGCGCCGCACCCTGGAGCGTCGCGTGGCCGAGTGGAATCAGGTGTGAGTGAGACACCACAGCCTCGGTCCCGGTGGCGCAAAGCATGGCCTGTTCTGTCGCGCTTCCAGTCGGTGCGGCACAAGCTGCTGGCCATGGCATTGGGGCCACTGCTGGTGGTGTTTCCGCTGCTGGTGGTCGCCCTCACCGTGTGGAGCAACGCCACCTACGACCGGCTGTTGATCACCAAAGTGCGCAGCGACCTGGCCGTGGCCCACGGTTACTTCGACAAAGTGTTGGGCGACGTCGGCTTGGGCACCCAGGCCGTGGGCGCGTCACACGCGCTCATCAGCGCACTTCTGGATAGCCCGACGCACCCACCCGCCGAGCTGACCGCCTGGCTGGACTCCGAGCGTGCTCGACTGGGGCTGGATTTTTTGCGCCTGTACACCCTGGCCGGTGCCCCGCTGTCGGGTACCGACACCGCCCCCCTGCCCTCGCCCCTGGCCAGCCGGCTGCAAGGCCATGAGACCCTGGCCAAAGGCCAACTGGTGGTGCTGAGCGAGCAAGACGTTCAGCAACTCGCCCCCGCTCTGGGCCACCGCCTGGGCATACCGCTGGTGCACACACCCAACGCCGCCCACACAGACCAAACCCAGGAAAGCCGCGCCATGGTGGGGGTGGCCGTGCGAGTGGTGCGCCACCCCAACGGCGGCGCGCTGGCAGTGCTGACAGGCGGTGTGTTGCTGAACCAGAACCTGGCCTTCATCGACCACATCAACCGCATGGTGTACCCCGAGGGCTCGCTGCCGTTTGGCAGTCAGGGCACGGCCACGCTCTTTCTGGACGATGTGCGCATCACCACCAACGTGCGCCTGTTCCAGGACCAGCGCGCCATTGGCACCCGCGTGTCGAGTGCCGTGCGCGACGAGGTGCTGGGCAAAGGCAACACTTGGCTGGACCGCGCCTTTGTGGTGAACGACTGGTATGTGAGCGCCTACCAGCCCCTGCTGGACGCCGACGAACAGCGCATCGGCATGTTGTATGTGGGTTACCTGGAGCGCCCCTTCCGGCTGGTGCGCTTTGGTTTGCTGGCCGTGATGGCGCTGATTTTTCTGGCCGTGATGGCGCTGGCCACCGTGTTTTCGGTGCGCTGGGCGCGCAGCATTTTTCAGCCCGTGGAACAAATGAACCGCACCATGCAGCGCGTGGAAGACGGTGAGCCGCAAGCCCGCGTGGGCCCGCTGCCCGCCCCCGACGAACTGGGCGCACTGGCCCACCACCTCGACCAGTTGCTGGATGTGATTGACGACAAAACCCAGTCGCTGGAGCGATGGGGCCGCGAGCTGGACCAACGCGTGGCCGAGCGCACCGCCGAGCTGGCCGCCAGCAACGAGTCGCTCAAGCAGGCACAGCAGCAGCTGGTGAAGTCGGAAAAGCTCGCCGTCATGGGCCAACTCGCTGCCAGCGTGGCGCATGAGGTGAACAACCCCATTGCCGTGATGCAAGGCAACCTGGACCTGATGCGTGAAACCCTCGGCCCTGCCGCAGCGCCCGTGGCCACTGAAATGAAACTACTGGACGAACAAGTGGAGCGCATCCGCCTGATCGTCCAGCAACTGCTGCAACATGCCAGGCCAGAGGAATACGCTGGCTATGTGGAAGCGCTGGACCTGAACGCCCAACTGCGCGCCAGCCTGGTGCTCGTCAACCACCGGCTATCCAGTTCAGGCATTGTGGTCATCAACGAACTGCACGCCACACGGCCCGTGTCCATGAACCGGCAGGAATTGCAGCAGGTGCTGATCAACCTGCTGATCAACGCAGCCAACGCCATGCCCCAAGGCGGCACGCTGACGCTGACCACGCGCGATTGGGGCGACGATGGACAGGCCGGCGGTGCACTGCTGGCGGTCCAAGACACCGGCCCAGGGCTGAGCGACGGCGTGCTGGCCAAGCTGTTTCAGCCGTTTTTCACCACCCGCCGCGAAGGCAACGGCCTGGGCCTGTGGATCAGCCTGGGACTGGTGGAACGCTACAGCGGCACCCTGACCGCCGCCAACCGGGCCGATGGCCCCGGCGCAGTGTTCACCGTGACGCTGGCGGCGCCTGATGCGAACGATTACCCAATAGCAAACAATTGAATATCATCAAGCGATAGGCGGCTTTTTTACCTAAAAGTCAGGCCAGCATATCAAAGCCCTGCGCCTCCACGCTGACAAACGCGGCCGACAAGGTGGCCAACGCCGCGTAAAAGCGGGCCTTGGGGTGCGACGCCAACCCATCGAAGAACGCGGGCGCCCAGGGTTGCAGGTGGGCGGTGAAGAACTGGCGCTGCTGCGTGAGGTTGGCCACGGCCACGTCGTCGCTGGCAATCAGGTAGCGCATCACCTCGCACAGGTAGGCGATGTGGTCTTCGGTTTCGTGCATGGCCTCGTCGCGGGCCAAGCCCAGGCGGACGAGGTCGGTGCGCAGCTCGGCCAACGGCTTCTCGTTCAAGAAACCTGACAGGTGGTGCGAGCCGTACACCACCACCTCGGGCTTGCCCACGCCGCCAAACAGCGCGTCAAACTCATCGGCAATTTGCGGCGCCGTCATGCCCCGGGCCACGCCCACCAGTTGCTGCCAGGGTTCTTGCAAAAAACCGCCGGCCGCTGGGGCCTCAGTGGCAGCCACCTGCAACTGGGCCAGCAGCTCGGGCGTGGGTGGCGCGTAGTAAAGCGAGGCCAGCAGGCCATACAACTCGGCGCGGGCGGTTTCTTCGTCCAGTGCAGACGAGGTAGGGGGCGCGGTGTGCAGCGGGGACGTGGCGGAGGTGTTCATGTGTGGGGCACCGGTCACAGATCGGTGATGCGGGTTTCGTTCGGGTTGGTGTGGATGTCGCCGCACATTTTCAGGCGCTCCAGCGCGTCACCCCGGAACATGGCGTGCCCGCTGAGTTTGCCCAGCATGGCCTCGATGCCCTTGAGCGTACCGAATGGCTTGCTGCACCGCACGCACTGGTAGGGCTGGGCTTCGTTGATGACGCGTGCCCGCGTGCGCTCAGACCCCAGCAGCAAGCGGGGCTGCAAGGTCAAGGCGTTTTCGGGGCAAGTGGTGACGCACAGACCGCACTGCACACAGTTTTTCTCAATGAAGCGCAACTGCGGGCGGTCGGGGTTGTCTTGCAACGCCCCGGCAGGGCAGGCGCTGACACAGCTCAGGCAGAGGGTGCAGGTGTCGGCATTCACCACCACGGTGCCCAGTGGCGAGGCGGCGGGCAGCGGCACGGCCGCACCGGCCACCGTCGCTGTGGGGGCGTGCTGCATCAGGTGGTCCAGCGCAAATTCAAGGGCCGTGCGTTTGTCGGCCTGTACGCCAAAGCTCGCGGCCTTGGCCACGGTTTGAGCGGGCGGGGCCGACAGGGCGGCGTCCAACGCGGGCAGGTCGCGGGCGTCGCGCACCTCGATCAGCGGCAGGTGTTGGCCGCTGAACCCCAGTCCGGTCATGATGGCCTGGGCCACATTCATTTGCGCACGCACTGCGTCGCGGTACTGCGGGGCCTCTGCGCCGGTCATCAGCACCCACACCTGCGAGGCACCTTGGGCCAAAGCGGTCAGCCACACTTCGAGCCCCACCGACGCGGTGTGCCACACCGCCAGCGGCAACACGCGGGCGGGCACGCCGCGCACGGTTTTGTCGAGCACGGCGGCACGGCCCAGGTCGTTGATGAGTGCAGAGCCGGCCTCCTGGCTGTGCAGCAGCAGCGCGGCCTGCTTGCCCCCGGCGCGGGCATATGCCGACAGCAGGGTTTTGACCCGCACGCCCTGGTCGGGCGCGCGGGGGTAGGCAAACGCCAGCGCACCGGTCGGGCACACGGTGGTGCACGCCCCGCAGCCCACACACAGATGGGGGTTGACGGTGATCTGCTGGCGCTTGGCGTCACCCGTGATGGCCGACGCCGAGCACACCTCCACGCAAGCGTTGCAGCCCACGGTGGTGTTGCGGGCATGGGCGCACACCGAGGCGCGGTAGTTGAAGAACTTGGGCTTTTCAAACTCGCCCACAGCATCGCGCAGGGCCACCACGGCGGCAAGCAAGGCCGATGGATCGGCCCCCGGCTTGATGTGCCAGTAGCCCTGGGGCGGCGCGTGCTGTGTGAAGGCGGGGCTCGCGCGCAGGTCCAGCACCAGGTCAAAGTCGTCGGCATGCTCCACTGGGCTGCGGGCGAAGTTGATGGCACCGGCCACCTCGCACTTTTCCACGCACAGGCGGTGGCTTTTGCACGCTGCCAGGTCCACCTGGTAGTCCAGCCCAATGGCACCTTCCGGGCACGCGGCCACACAGGCGTTGCAACGGGTGCACAGATCCAGGTCAATGGGGTTGCCCACCTCGCGTTTGAGCTTGAATGCGCCCAGCCAACCGGTCAGCGACAACACTCGTCCGGCCAGCACCGGGAAGCGACGGGCCTGCATGCCCGAGTTGCCTGCGGAGCCAGCAGCCGCCGCCAGCACGCTCACGTCCAGCACGTCGGCCAGGGTCTGAGCCACGCGTTCGGCCGCTTCCAAGGGCCCGATCACCAGCAAACGGCCCTGGCTCTTGTAAGTGACGGTGGGCACCGGATCGGGGTCGGGCAGGCGGGCCAGGGCCAGCAGCGCGGCCATTTTGGGCGTGCTGGCAGCAGCCTCACGGCCCCAGCCACCGGTTTCCCGGATGTTCACAAACCGGATGGGCCGCACGTCCAATGGCACGCTGCCCTCGGTTTGCGCGGCCAGTTCGGTGAACAGGCGGCTTTCCTGGGTGCAGGCCACCACCAGGTCGTCAGGGCTGCGGGCGGCTTTCTGAAACGCCGGGGCCTCGCGCCGACACAACGTGCGGTGAACGGTCAGCGGCTCGTCAAGCGCCTGGCTCAGCGCCTGGGCGTTGAGCGGCATCGTCTGGTTGCAGTTGCAAATCAGGGTTGTCATGGGGTGCAGTGCCGTGGGGGGTGTTGGGTCGGATGGGCTCTGGCGCGGGCTGAAGCTCGGGCTCGGACTCGGAAGAGGCCAGCGCGTCGGCGGGTGCCATCACATCGGGCGCAAGTGGCGCGGGCGCTGCCGCAGGATCATCCACCAGCTTGATGAACTGGGCGGCCACCATGTTTTTCAGGTCTTCGGGCGACAACGGGCTGGGAATGGAGTAGTCGTCGATGTAGATGTCCAGCCCGTCCATCACATTGAAATGCGGGTCGGCAAACAGCTTTTTCATGGCCGCGTTCTTCACGGCCTTTGAGACGGTTCGGCCCATGTAGGGCGCAAAGTCCGACTGGGGAGTGAGTTGCGCCACGTCTTCCAGGGTAAGGGCAGCGGGGTCGGGGTCTGGCGTGGGCGCGACGGCCAGCACAGGCGCGGGCGTTTCAGATTCGGGGGTTGGGGGGACTGCCACCACAGGGGCAGGTGACACTTCTGCCGGCGACTGCACCTTGGCCTGCGCCTTTTGCCGCGACCAGCGGTTGAAAAAGCTGTTGTCAGCCGCCATGGCGGGGCGTGCCAGGTACACCACCAGCCTGCGCAACCGCGCCACCGCCGCGCTGGGCTTTCTCGGTGGTGATGCTCACGGGGTTGCCAAAACGGTCGGTCAGGCTGCGGAAGCTGTCGGGGCGTTTGCGGCGTTTGACCTCGGGCTGGTAGTGCGCGTCGGTGAAGGCGCGCAGCCACATCAGCAAAGGCTCGGGCGCGTCAACGCGCTCCACGTGTTCCTGGGCGTCGAGCCAGCGCCCCGCGTCGGTGTAACTGACGGTCACCACCTGGGGCACTGCCACGGGCTCGTCTTGCCCCGCCAGTGGCTCCAAGCGCCACATCACCCAGATGCAGGGCGTGTCGGTGGACAAGTTCAGGTGGTAGCCCTCGGCATCGTCGCGGTACAAGGTGATGGGCATGTTCGCAAATCGCCACAGCGCGTGGTCGTCGGACTGTTCCACACACTGCGGCTCGGGCGCATCGCCATCGGAGTGCGATGGCGACTGGGCGGGCTCCACCCCGGCCAGCAGCCAGCGCCACGGTTGCCAGCGCGCCATGGCACCGGGCACACGCTCGCGGCGCATCAGCACGTCTACGGGCAAACGAGGGTGGGACATGGCAGTGCCGCCAAGGCTTCAGGTGTCTTTCGACACTTTGATGGTGGGGAACTTCGACGAGAAGTCTTTGGCCCGCTGCGCGATCTTGATGGCCACCTGTCGCGCCACG
>JAIFMP010000036.1 GCA_020048405.1 Hydrogenophaga sp. | reverse complement strand
AAGCTGCTCCAGTGTTTGGTATCTCGCGTCTTCTTTTTCCATGCCGGATACGAGTCCAAGATCACCCAGTAGTTCAATCTTTATGAGGCCTGATCAATAGGCACCTATGGAGACAGCTATAACGCCGTGTACCTGTATCCAGGTTTGCAGAAAGTAGTTCAAGCCGCAGGGCGTGTGATCCGCACCACCACGGACCAGGGCGTGTTGCACCTGATGGATGAGCGCCATAGCAGTGCACGGGTGCGGGGTTTCTTGCAGGGGTGGTGGGTCGTGGCTGCCCCAAACATGGGCATTTCGGCTTCGATACAGCCGATTTAGGTTGGCATGACAGTTGCTTAACCACCTTCGGCGGGAATGGTCTGGCAAGTGCCGGATTCGAAGAGCCACATCATCAATAGACGGCTAGGGTTCCGTTCTGCGCAGGCAGATGTCTGGTCCGAGAGCTGTCGACCTCCTAGGGGGTTACACGGCGGGACAAAAGCCCGGGAGAACCAAGCGCATTGTGGTGCGCCGTTCCCGTGAGCCATCCCCAAGGAGCCCTCATGTTCTCTCGCCGTTTTTTCAAGCAGGCAGTTGCCGCTGCCGTTTTGACTGGTCTGTCCGCTTTGGGCAGCACTGCTGCTTGGGCCGCGCCCAAAAAAGACTTCAAGGTCTGCTGGACCATCTACGCAGGCTGGATGCCGTGGGATTACGCCAAGTCCAGCGGGATCATGGACAAGTGGGCCAAAAAGTACGACATCAAGGTGGATGTGGTCCAGCTCAATGATTACGTCGAGTCCATCAACCAGTACACCGCCGGTGCGTTCGACGGCTGCACCATGACCAACATGGATGCGCTCACGATTCCTGCTGCCGGCGGGGTGGATTCGACCGCGCTGATCATCGGTGACTTCTCCAATGGCAACGATGGCATCGTGATGAAGGGCGAGAACAAGAAACTCGCAGACCTCAAGGGCCAGAAGATCAACCTAGTGGAAATGTCGGTGTCGCACTACCTGCTGGCCCGCGCCCTGGAAAGCGCCAAGCTCTCCGAAAAAGACGTGAAAGTAGTGAACACGTCCGATGCCGACCTGGTGGCGGCCTTCAAGACCAAAGGCGTGAACACCGTGGTCACCTGGAACCCGCTGTTGGCCGAAGTGGCAGCCACGCCCAAAACCAGCAAGCTGTTCAACTCCAGCCAGATTCCCGGTGAAATCATCGACCTGATGGTGGTCAACACCAAAACCCTGGCCGACAACCCTAACTTGGGCAAGGCCCTGACCGGAGCCTGGTTCGAGGTGATGAGCATCATGAGCGCCGATACGGCCCAAGGCAAAGACGCTCGCTCCAAGATGGCGGCTGCATCTGGCACGGACCTCAAGGGTTTCGAGGCGCAACTGGCCGCGACCAAAATGTTCTACGCACCCAAAGACGCGCACGCGTTTGCCATCAGCAAGGAACTGCCCGCCACGATGACCAAGGTCTCACAGTTCAGCTTCAAGCACGGGCTGCTGGGTGAGGGGGCCAAAAGTGCTGAGGCCATCGGTATTCAGTTTGCCGGCGGCCAAACCGGAAACCCGAAGAACGTGAAGCTGCGCTTCGATCCGATGTACCTGAAGATGGCTGCTGACGGGCAGATCAAGTAAAGCGCGCAACCTTCCTCCGCCGTTTCACACAACTGCTGAGCGGTCCATGCGCCTGATCAATATCATGCCAAGCCGTGGCCTTCGGGTAGGGCTGACCGTGCTGCCATTCCTGCTTCTGCTGATCGTTTACATGGTTTCCGCAGAAGCCAGGCTGGCTTTGAACCCAGACGACAAGCTGCTTCCGAGCTTTGGTCAGATGGCTGATGCCATACAGCGTTATGCCCTGCAGGAAGATCCGCGAACGGGAGGGCGGCTGCTGTGGGACGACACTTGGGCCAGTCTGCGGCGGCTGTTGCTGGGGATGGCGATTGCAACCATCTTGGCATTGGTGCTGGGCATTGGTCTGGGTGCCATCCCACTGATCAGTGCCACGCTGTCGCCTGCCGTTGCAGTGATGTCGATGGTTCCGCCATTGGCCATCCTGCCGGTGCTTTTCATCGTGTTCGGACTGGATGAACTCTCCAAGGTCATGCTGATCGTCATTGGCATTGCGCCAGTGATGACGCGTGACCTGGAGCAGCGTGCCCGCGAAATCCCGTTGGAGTGGCTCATCAAGGCCCAAACCCTGGGGGCCAACACCTGGACATTGATCCTGCGTGTGGTGCTGCCGCAATTGATGCCGCGTCTGTTCATTGCGTTGCGGCTTGCTTTGGGCTCGGCCTGGCTGTTCCTGATTGCGGCGGAGGCGATTGCATCCACCGACGGACTCGGATACCGGATTTTTCTGGTGCGGCGTTACCTGGCCATGGACGTGATCCTGCCTTACGTGGCGTGGATCACCTTGCTTGCATGGATCATGGACAACGCGTTGAAGCGGTTGACCACAGTGCTGTTCCCCTGGCACGAAGGGCGCTGACATGGCATTTCTCAAAGTCAGCAACCTCTGGATGTCATACGGCGAACAGGTGGTGCTTGAACGCATCAACTTGGAAATCCAGCAAGGCCAGTTCTGCACCATGGTGGGTGCCTCGGGTTGTGGCAAATCAACTTTTCTGCGGCTCTTGCTGGGCCAAGAACGACCCACCAAAGGCAACATCACTCTGGCAGGCCAGCCTTTGGTTCCAGAACCCGATGCCAGCCGGGGCATCGTGTTTCAGAAGTACTCGGTATTGCCTCACCTTACAGTGCTTGACAACGTGGCCCTGGCATTGGAGCTGCCAAAAAGCCGCTGGCTCGGGCGACTTTTGGGTACTGCCAAGGTGGCTGCCAGAGAAGAAGCGAGGGCCATGTTGGACAAAGTCGGACTTGCCCCCTCACTTGGCAAATACCCGCATCAGTTGTCCGGTGGGATGCAGCAACGACTGGCCATAGCACAGGCTCTCATGGGCAAACCCCGAGTGCTTTTGCTTGACGAGCCCTTTGGCGCGTTGGACCCCGGCATCCGCAAGGACATGCATCACTTGTTGCAAGAGTTGTGGCACCAGGAGCGGCTGACCGTGTTCATGGTGACCCATGACCTGTCCGAAGGGTTTCAACTGGGCACTCGCCTGCTGGTGTTCGACAAGGTCCGCATCGACCCTCACGCCCCACAGGCGTACGGCGCTGCCATCACGTACGACATTCCCCTTAACCAAGACCGTGCCGCGCCCACCCATGTATTGGATGGACTGCGGGAAAGACAGCTGCAAATGGCTGCATCGGAAGGCAAATCGACATGACCGATACAACTGCTGAGACAACCCTGGTTTCAGATATTCCCAACCCTCCAGCGCAAAGCCCGGTGGGCAACGTCGCGTGGTGGAAGCGTTTGCCCGAAGCATCCATGGCCGACGTGGCCCCAGGCAGCATTCTCTGGTCGGAGATGATGCCTGGTGGCACCCATTGGTCCTGGCGGATACAGCGTGGGCGAGCGCTGCGTTTTGTGGCAATGGACAGTGACGTCAACCTGAGCATGGTGCTGTACGCCGCCCATGACAAGTTGGAGCGCTACAACATGCCCGACTCGCTGAAAGCGCAGCACACGGCGCACTACAGCACTGGGCATGTGCTGATGAGCGACATGGGCCGAGCCATGGCCAGCATCACACACGACACCCTTGGCTGGCATGACCCGCTCGGGCTGCTGTTGGACAACAACCGCATGTTGGCCCGTTACGGCGAAAAGCGATACCAGACATTTCGCAACGGCATGTACCGAAGCGGCAAGGACGGGCTGCTCACCGAGATTGGCAAGCATGGTTTGTCCGCCAGGGACTTGGTGATCGGTGTCAATTGGTTTTCCAAAGTCAGCGTCGATGAGCAGGGGGGTTTCGTTTACCACCCCGGGCATAGCCAACCCGGCCACTGGTTTGAGCTGCGCTGCGACATGGATGTGGTGGTGGCCGTGTCTTCCGCGCCTCACCCGCTGGACACCCGAACGGCATACAGCCCGGGACGCATTGGCATCGTGGCACGGCATGTGGGGGTGGCAGCCCCTGACGATGTGTGCCGCCGGTTTCGCCCGGAAAACGCCCGCGCCCTGCACAACACAGACATGTTCCACGCCTGATCTGGGAGCCCATCATGAACGCAACCACCACCGAACCCGTGGCCGCCTTGAGGTTGACCGAAAGCGGTTTGCAACCAGCCAAAGCGGCCTGGGAGCAGACCCACCCTGCGGGTGAACCGATTCTTTTTGAAGTGAAAGAAGGTCAGACGCTGCGCATTGTTGACCTAGAAGGGAACCAAGCTGCCGACGTCATTTTTTACTCGGCAAGAGACGTGGCTGAGCATTACAGCGCCACTGACACCATGCTCGCGCAAGGTGGCATTTATCTGACCACGGGCTCCCGCCTGATGAGCAACGAGGGCAACGCCATGCTCACCATCGTGGCTGATACCTGCGGGCGTCACGACACGCTCGGCGGTGCCTGCGCGGCCGAAAGCAACACCGTGCGTTACGCGCTGCAGAAGAAGTACATGCACAACTGCCGAGACAACTACCTGATCGCCATTCAACGGGCGGACATGGGGCTGACCAAACGGGACCTGGTGCCAAACATCAACTTCTTCATGAACGTGCCCGTGACGGCCAGCGGAGATCTGACATTTGAAGACGGTGTGTCTGGCGCTGGCAAGTACGTGGAAATGCGGGCCGAGATGGACGTCTGGGTGCTCATCTCCAATTGCCCGCAGCTCAACAACCCTTGCAACGCCTACAACCCCACTCCCATCCAACTCCTGGTCTGGGACCCGGCCTGAACTGCAACCCCTCTGCAGGACGACCTGCAGATGAAAAGCCACGCGGGACGGCCCGCACGAGGAAGCCATGTTTGAGAAAGTGTTGATCGCCAACCGGGGGGCGATTGCGTGCCGCATCATTCGCACCCTGCGTCAGATGGGCGTGCAGAGCATTGCGGTGTATTCAGAGGCGGACACGCAGGCGCGTCACGTGCGTGAGGCCGACGAGGCTCATCTGATTGGCCCGGCACCTGCTGCGCAGAGCTATCTCAATGCTGAGCGCATCTTGTCGGTGGCACTTCAAGCCGGTGCCCAGGCAATTCACCCCGGGTATGGCTTTTTATCGGAAAACCCGGACTTTGCGCAGGCCTGCGAGGAAGCAGGCATCGCCTTCATTGGCCCCACTGCGAAACAGATGCGAGCATTTGGGCTCAAACACACGGCCCGTGACTTGGCTTGCAGTTTGGACGTGCCGCTACTGCCGGGAACCGGTGTTCTTGCTGGTGCAGATCAAGCTTGTGAGCAGGCAATGGAGATCGGTTACCCCGTCATGCTCAAAAGCACTGCTGGAGGCGGTGGAATCGGCATGCGACTGGTGTGGAACCAGGCAGAGTTGCTGGATGCTTTCGACTCAGTCGGGCGATTGGCTCAGGCAAATTTCAAAGATGCTGGCTTGTTCCTCGAAAAGTATGTGGAGCACGCACGACACATTGAAGTACAGGTGTTTGGCGACGGCGCTGGTGGTGTGATCGCATTGGGCGAGCGCGATTGCTCCGTCCAGAGGCGCAACCAGAAGGTCATAGAGGAGACTCCCGCTCCCGGTTTGAGCGACGTTCAGCGGGAACAACTCCATGCGACCGCCGTTCGCCTTGCAAAAGCAGTGAATTACCGCTCAGCAGGCACGGTGGAATTTGTCTATGACGCGGTTGGCCAGTCTTTCTATTTTCTGGAGGTGAACACACGTCTTCAAGTGGAGCACGGCGTCACAGAGCAGGTGACCGGCGTGGATCTGGTGTCCTGGATGGTCCAACTGGCTGCCGGTGAGCTTCCCGCGTTGAGCCGTTTGCAACCAAAAGCACAAGGCGCCTCGATCCAAGTGAGGCTGTATGCCGAGGACCCTGCCAAGCAGTTCCAGCCCAGTGCCGGGTTGCTCACCGAGGTCTGGTTTCCTTCGGATGCCCGGGTGGATACCTGGGTGGAGCGGGGCACGGAAGTGCCCCCTTGGTACGACCCGATGCTGGCAAAACTGATTGTGACGGCAGACACCCGGGCGCAGGCCTTGGTCAAACTGGCTCAGGCGCTGGATGACACACGATTGGCTGGCATCGAGACCAATCTGAGCTACCTCCGCCATGTGGTCGCCGACACGGTGTTTCAACAGGGACGTCAAACCACTCGGTTCCTTGGCTCATTCGTGTTTCAGCCACGCACCATTGAGGTCTTGGAGCCGGGGGTGCAGACCAGCGTCCAAGACTGGCCAGGCCGCCAAGGCTATTGGGATGTGGGTGTGCCTCCCAGTGGGCCCATGGATGCCTATGCACACCGCATGGCCAACGCGTTGGTGGGCAACCCTCCCGAAGCTGCGGCGCTGGAGATCACGCTGTCCGGCCCCACCCTGCGCTTCAACGCTCCGGCCGTGGTGGCCGTGACGGGAGCCCCGGCCCCTGTCACGCTGAACGGTCAGCTCGTACCGATGTGGCAAACGCTGAGTGTCGATGCTGGTGCCACACTGGAGGTCGGCCGGACGTCGGAGGGCGTGCGTCTCGCATTGGCCGTTTCAGGGGGCTTGGATGTGCCTGTGTACCTCGGCAGCCGCAGCACCTTTACCCTGGGACAGTTTGGAGGGCATGGCGGGAGACACCTTCGATGCGGGGACGTGCTCCACTTCACTCCGACTCTGGTTGGGGCCCAGGCTGTCTGCTCCCCTGACAGCATTCCGGACTATGGCCACCGTTGGGATGTCGGGGTGATCTACGGGCCTCATGGCGCCCCCGATTTTTTCACTGCCGGAGACATTGACACGTTCTTCAGCTCAGACTGGAAGGTCCACCACAACAGCAGTCGTACGGGCGTACGGCTCATCGGCCCCAAACCCAACTGGGCACGGACCGATGGTGGGGAGGCCGGGTTGCACCCGTCCAACATCCACGACAACGCCTACGCCATAGGCGCCATCGACTTCACAGGCGACATGCCCGTCATCCTCGGGCCCGATGGCCCCAGCCTGGGTGGCTTTGTGTGCCCAGCGGTCGTTGCGCATGCTGAGCTGTGGAAGCTGGGCCAGCTCAGGCCTGGCGACACCGTCCGTTTTCACCGCATATCCCAGCTCGATGCCAGCGCCAGGGAGACCGCCACCATCGCTGCGTTGGAGCAACTGCATGGCCCTTTGCCGAGCAACCCCTGTGATGATGCTTTGGCCCACCTGACCCCAGTGGTCTACAGCGATCTCGGACGTGGCGACGTCCCGGATATGGTGGTACGCCAGGCGGGGGACCGTTACCTGCTGATTGAGTTTGGCCCCCTGGTGCTTGACATTGAACTGCGCATGCGGGTGCATGTGCTGATGACCGCCCTCAAGGGCTTGCAGGCGTCTGGGCAACTCGCCGGCGTGATTGACATGACACCGGGCATCCGATCGCTTCAGTTGCACTTCGACCCGGCACAGGTCTCACAACAAGCCTTGCTGCAACAGGTGGTGGCCACTGAGGCTGGATTGCCTGCCGTCGATGACATGGTAGTGCCCAGCCGGACGGTGTACCTGCCCTTGTCCTGGGATGACCCCCAGACGCGTCTCGCGATCGAAAAATACATGCAGTCCGTGCGATCGGATGCGCCCTGGTGTCCCAGCAACATCGAGTTCATCCGCCGCATCAACGGGCTGGACACTGTGGACGATGTTTACCGCACGGTCTTCGACGCCAGTTACCTGGTGCTGGGCCTGGGGGATGTGTACCTGGGGGCACCGGTGGCCACCCCCTTGGACCCACGCCATCGGTTGGTGACCACCAAATACAACCCTGCGCGTACATGGACCCCGGAGAACGCGGTCGGCATCGGTGGTGCCTACATGTGTGTGTATGGAATGGAGGGGCCGGGTGGATATCAGTTTGTGGGGCGCACCATTCAGATGTGGAACCGTTGGCACCATGGACAGCCAGGCACGGCATTCGAGCAACCGTGGCTGCTGCGTTTCTTTGACCAGATCCGGTTCTACCCGGTGGGTCAGGATGAGCTGCTTCGCATGCGGGCCGAGTTTCCGAGCGGTCGTTACTCACTCAAGGTGGAAGAGGGTGTTTTCAGCCTCAAACACTACCGCCAGTTTCTGGCGGATGAGGCCCAGGGCATTGCGGCGTTCCGCGACCGTCAACGCGTGGCCTTCGGAGCCGAGCGCGAGCGCTGGGCTGCGGCAGGTCAAGACCTAGTGAACACCGATGCAGACTTTGAATCGGAAGCTGGCAGCCCTGCTTTTGAGTTGCCTCCCGGAGGGCGAGCGGTGTCCACCAGCGTGCCTGGCAGTGTCTGGAAAGTGGTGGTGACACCTGGGCAATCTGTCTGCACAGGCGATGTGTTGATGGTGATCGAGTCCATGAAGATGGAGTTCAACCTGATCGCGCCCGCCAACGCCGTGGTTCACGACGTGTTGTGCCAGCAGGGTGCCGCTGTCACGGCAGGGCAGACCGTGCTGGTTCTGACAGATGAGCCCATCTCCCCAGCGCCCACCGTTTGATATCCGCTGAACGCATAAAGAAAGCACACACCATGTCCATCGAACAGTTGTCATTTGACCTGGCAAGCATCCAGGCCGCATATCGCACAGGCCTGACGGTTCGCGACCTGATTGGCGAAGCCATGAGGCGCTGTGCAACCGACGCACACAACGCGTTCATTCACCGCCTCACTGAGGCTGAGATAGAGCCCTTTCTGGCACATCTGGAAAAGTGTCCGCCTGAGAGCCTGCCCTTGTACGGCGTGCCGTTCGCCGTCAAGGACAACATCGATCTTGCCCACATACCCACAACCGCAGGTTGCCCCGAGTTCGCCTACACGCCGACCGACAGTGCATTCGTCGTCCGCTGCCTGCTGGATGCAGGAGCCGTACCGATCGGCAAAACCAATCTTGACCAGTTTGCGACCGGCCTCAACGGCACCCGTTCCCCCTATGGCGCCTGTCGCAATGCGTTCAATCCAGCATTTGTATCCGGTGGCTCCAGCTCGGGGTCTGCGGTGTCCGTGGCCAACGGCTGGGTCAGTTTTTCGCTGGGAACTGATACGGCTGGGTCAGGTCGTGTTCCCGCGTCGTTCAACAATCTCGTGGGGCTTAAACCCACGCTGGGTTTGCTCTCGGGCACCGGGGTGGTACCCGCCTGCCGCTCGGTCGACACTGTGTCCATCTTTGCGTTGACGTCGGCCGATGCTCAAGCGGTTTTGGGCGTGGCCGCGTCTTTCGATCCTCTGGATCCATTCAGTCGCAAAACGCAGCCGTTTGGCGTGGATTTCTCGGCCGCTGCGTTCCGGTTCGGCGTTCCTCGCCCCCAAGACCTTGCATTCTTTGGCAATGATGCCGCCAAGGACTTGTTTGAAGCATCCGTGGTGCACCTGGAATCGCTGGGTGGTGTGCCTGTCGAGGTGGATCTGACCCCGTTCCTAGAGGCCGCCCGGTTGCTTTACGGCGGTCCTTGGGTGGCAGAACGCTATGCCGCTGTGGGGGATTTTCTGGAGGCTCACCCCGAAGCTGTGTTCCCTGCGGTTCGCACAATCATTGAGGGTGGCAAAACACCTACTGCCTCTGAGGCGTTTGCGGCCAGTTACCGGCTCAAAGCGCTCAAGGCAGTCTGCGATGCCGTCTGGCAACAAGTGGACTGCCTGGTCACGCCCACAGCCGGCACCATCTACCGGATCGAAGACATGGTCGCAGACCCCATTCGGTTGAACTCCAACCTGGGTCACTACACCAACTTCATGAATCTGCTTGACTACAGCGCAGTGGCCGTACCCGCCGGCTTTTTGAGCGAAGGCGATGCAAAGGGGCTGCCTTGGGGCATCACCCTTGCAGCGCCCGCGTTTCGCGACGTGCCGCTGCTCCGACTGGCCGACCGGTTTCACCGCAGCCAAGCTTTCAATCTGGGAGGCACTTCAATCCCTATTCATCAGTCACCTGCCATCGCCATCGCCATTGGCTCAGTGCCAGACGGGTTTGCATCGGGAACATTGAGGGTGGCTGTTTGTGGTGCTCACCTATCCGGCCTGCCGTTGAACCATCAACTCACATCGCGTGGTGCACGCTTGCTACAAACCGTTCAGTCTGCGCCGGTTTATCGCTTTTACGAATTGGCGGGTGGCCCAGTCAAGAGGCCCGGCATGGTTCAAGTTGCCGAAGGTGGCGTAGCGGTCGAGATGGAAATTTGGGAGTTGCCCTCCACTGAGTTCGGCAGCTTCGTGATCGGCAAGGTCAGGTTGCACGACGGTTCAGACGTGTGCGGCTTCATTTGTGAGGCTTACGCAGTAGAGAAGGGGAGTACGGACATATCCGCATGGGGTGGTTGGCGTGCGTGGCTCGCCTCTGAGACATAGAACATCCCGACATGCCTCCTGAACTAACAGCCACACCAAACCACGGATTTCCCTCGCCTGTTGGCGCACCTGCCCGCCGGAATTTCCCCGTCCCGGGGGCTTTTGTTCGAAGTTTTTCGGTGCCTGACTCAGCTGTATCGTCCCAACCGAGCGCGCTCTGGTCGGCGGAGTCGCTTTGCCTGGGCCCTTGGGTCTTATCATTCGGCGCAGTGAAATTCACCGAGGCGGCAGCACCATGCGGGAGCATTTGAAGCCATTGGGACAGGTCCCTGCCGAGGCGTTCGCCAAGGGCTACTGGGCCCGAGTCCTTGTGCTGGCACTGGGCTACTCCGTCGCTGGACGGGTCGGGCTGGAACTGGCTGTCGTTGGCTCCCTAGTTGTAGAGTCCCGGATGATTCAGAAGCGAGCGATACCCACTTCCCCCGTCCGGGATATGCGTGACTGAGCCACGACAGCAAAGCCCTGCTGGCACCATGGTGCCCATGTCGCCCGCCGAACCCGCATCCGCCGTGACCGTTTACTTCGACGGTAGCTGCCCGCTTTGCAGGCGCGAGATTGCCTTGTATCAAAGACTGTCCAGCAAACAGACACTGCACTGGGTCGATGTCATCGGCCCCACCTCCTTGCCTTCCGGTTTGACCTGCGAGCTGGCCATGCGGCGTTTTCATGTGCGTGATGCGAAAGGGCAGTTGCACAGCGGTGCACGGGCGTTTTCAGTGCTGTGGCGCTGCTTTTCAGGCTGGCGCGTGCTCGGTTGGCTCACCGCTGTTCCACCCGTGTCTTGGTTCGCCGAGGCCGCATATCGTTTGTTTTTGCCTGTGCGTCCCCGCTTGCAGGCCTGGCTGCGGTCGTGAGCTCGCGCCTGCGCCAAGGCTACCGCGCTCTTGTGATCGGGGCCACCGGTGCGCTGGGTCAAGCTTTTGCCAGCGCATTGACCCAAGACCCGCGTTGTGCAGATGTGGTGGCAATCGGGCGAAGCGGCAACGCCACGTCGGCAAGCCTTGGTTCAACCGCAGGATTGCCCCCCTGGGATGTGCGGGATGAAGCCAGCTTGGTTGCACTCGCCGCCGCATTGACCGGGCCGTTTCATTTCGTCATCGATGCCACCGGTGCGCTGACCCTCGATGGGCGCGGCCCCGAAAAGCGCCTTGCCGACATCGATGCCATAGGCGTGGCCAACAGTTTGCATGTCAATGCCATCGGCCCGTTGCTGTTGCTTCGCTGCCTGAGCCCTTTGCTGGGCCGTGGCGAGCGAGTGGTGTGGGCCAAACTGTCGGCCAGGGTTGGCAGCATCGAAGACAACCACAAAGGCGGTTGGTACAGCTACCGCATGGCCAAGGCTGCATTGAATCAGGGGCTGCCCCGTTGGCCGGTCAAATTCCTCCACCTGTGGCCACCTCAAACTCCCCCACCTGAATTGATCGGGGACAGGGTGTAAACGCTGGCGTTG
>JAIFMP010000042.1 GCA_020048405.1 Hydrogenophaga sp. | reverse complement strand
GCGAAAAAAGAAGTGGAAAGCGGCACCCCTGTGGTGTGGGACATCCTGGAGGAGGTCATCAAAGAACACCCAGTGATGCTCAACCGCGCGCCCACGTTGCACCGCTTGGGCATCCAGGCGTTTGAGCCCATCCTGATCGAGGGCAAGGCCATTCAGTTGCACCCGCTCGTGTGCTCGGCCTTCAACGCCGACTTCGACGGCGACCAGATGGCGGTGCATATTCCGCTGTCGGTGGAAGCACAAATGGAAGCCCGTACGCTGATGCTGGCCTCCAACAACGTGCTCTTCCCGGCCAACGGTGAACCGTCCATCGTGCCGTCGCAAGACGTGGTGCTGGGTCTGTACTACACCACCCGCGAGCGCATCAACGGCAAAGGTGAAGGCATGGTGTTTGGCGACGTGGGCGAAGTCCTGCGTGCGCTGGAAGCCGGTGAAGTCGAGCTGACCGCCAAGATTGCCGTGCGCCTGACCGAGTACAGCAAGAACAAGGAAACCGGCGAGTTTGTGCCGGAAACCAAGGTGGTAGACACCACCGTGGGCCGCGCACTGCTGTCCGAGATCCTGCCCAAGGGCCTGCCTTTCAGCAACCTGAACAAGGCGCTGAAGAAGAAAGAAATTTCGCGCCTCATCAACACGTCGTTCCGCAAATGTGGCTTGAAGGAAACCGTTGTGTTTGCCGACAAACTGCTGCAAAACGGTTTCAAGCTCGCCACACGCGCCGGTATTTCCATCTGCGTGGACGACATGCTGGTGCCGCAGGAAAAGCACGGGATCATCGAGCGTGCCGAGAAAGAAGTGAAAGAGATCGCGCAGCAATACGCTTCTGGTCTGGTCACATCTGGCGAGCGCTACAACAAGGTGGTGGACATCTGGGGCAAGGCCGGTGACGAAGTCTCCAAGGTCATGATGGCTCAGTTGGCCAAACAAAAGACCATCGACCGCCACGGCAATGAAGTGGACCAGGAGTCGTTCAACTCCATCTACATGATGGCCGATTCGGGTGCTCGCGGTTCTGCTGCTCAGATCCGACAGCTCGCCGGTATGCGCGGCCTGATGGCCAAGCCCGATGGCTCGATCATCGAGACCCCCATCACGGCGAACTTCCGTGAAGGCCTGAACGTGTTGCAGTACTTCATTTCAACGCACGGCGCCCGTAAGGGCTTGGCCGACACCGCGCTGAAAACCGCCAACTCGGGGTACCTGACCCGCCGTCTGGTGGACGTGACTCAGGACTTGGTGGTCAACGAAGACGATTGCGGTACCCACAACGGCACGCTGATGCGCGCCATCGTCGAGGGTGGTGAAGTCATTGAATCTCTGCGTGACCGTATCCTGGGTCGCACCACAGCAGAAGAGGTGCTGCACCCTGAAACCCGCGCCCTGCTGTTGCCCGCCGGTCAAATGCTGGACGAAGACACCATCGAAGAGCTGGAAGCCGCAGGCGTAGACGAAGTGAAAGTGCGCACAGCACTCACTTGCGAAACACGCTTCGGCATCTGCGCCAAGTGCTACGGGCGTGACCTGGGTCGTGGAGGCCTGGTCAACCGTGGCGAGGCTGTGGGCGTGATCGCTGCGCAGTCCATCGGTGAACCCGGTACACAGCTGACCATGCGCACCTTCCACATCGGTGGTGCGGCTTCGCGTGCGGCCATCGCGTCCAGCGTGGAAGCCAAGTCCAGTGGTTCCATTGGCTTCAATGCCACCATGCGTTACGTGAGCAACAGCAAGGGTGAACTGGTGGTGATTGCACGCTCCGGCGAAATCATCATCCAGGACGATCTGGGCCGCGAGCGTGAGCGCCACAAAGTGCCTTACGGCGCCATCCTGACGGTCAAGCCCGATCAAGCCATCAAGGCCGGCACGATTCTGGCCAACTGGGACCCACTGACCCGACCCATCATCACGGAATTCGCCGGTCAGGTGAAGTTCGAGAACGTGGAAGAAGGCCTGACGGTTGCCAAGCAGGTGGACGATGTGACCGGTCTGGCCACGCTGGTGGTGATCGACCCCAAGCGCCGTGGCGCTGCCAAGGTCATCCGCCCGCAGGTCAAGCTGATCGATGCCACAGGCAACGAAGTCAAGATCCCCGGTACCGACCACTCCGTGACCATCGGCTTCCAGGTCGGTGCGTTGCTGCAAGTGCGTGACGGTCAGGACGTGGGCCCTGGCGAAGTGCTGGCACGCATCCCGATCGAAGGCCAGAAGACCCGAGACATCACCGGTGGTTTGCCCCGCGTGGCCGAGCTGTTCGAAGCCCGCTCACCCAAAGACAAGGGCATGCTGGCCGAGATGACCGGTACTGTGTCGTTCGGCAAGGAAACCAAAGGCAAGGTTCGCCTTCAGATCACCGACCCCGAAGGCAAGGTGTGGGACGAGCTCATTCCCAAAGAAAAGAACATCCTGGTGCACGAAGGCCAGGTGGTCAACAAGGGCGAGAGCATTGTGGACGGCCCTGCCGACCCACAGGACATCCTGCGTTTGCTGGGCATGGAAGAGTTGGCTCGTTACATCGTGGACGAGGTGCAGGACGTGTACCGACTCCAGGGTGTGAAGATCAACGACAAGCACATTGAAGTGATCGTTCGCCAGATGCTGCGCCGCGTGGTGGTGGATCACCCGGGCGACTCCACCTACATCGGTGGCGAACAGATCGAGCGTTCCGAGATCCTCAATACCAACGATGCCCTGCGTGCCGATGGCAAGATTCCTGCGGTGTACAGCAACGTGTTGCTGGGTATCACCAAGGCGTCGCTGTCGACCGACTCGTTCATCTCCGCAGCATCCTTCCAGGAAACCACGCGCGTGTTGACCGAAGCGGCCATCATGGGCAAGCGCGACGAATTGCGTGGCCTGAAGGAAAACGTGATCGTGGGTCGTCTGATTCCCGCAGGTACTGGCATGGCTTACCACGACGCCCGCAAGGTCAAGGAAAAGATGGACGACGACGAGCGCCGCGCCATCGCAGAAGCCGATGCATTGCAACTGGCCTCCGACCAGGCTGACCACGCCAACGAAAGCACTGCCGCCGAGTGATGCGCTCCATCAGGGGAGGGTAACCTCCCCTGGATTCGCTCTCAATGAAATAGCCCCTTGCGCTTGCTGTATAAGCGCAAGGGGCTATTTTTATGCCTAAATTTCGGGTGGGGGCCTCAGGCGGACGGGTTGGCCTTGCGCCTGCGCCACCACACCACACCCAACACCACAGCACCGACGCCCAGCAGCGCAAAAATGCCGTACTGAAAGCGGTGCAGGATTGTGAACATCCATTCGAAATTGCGAGCGCCAAAGTAGCCCAGGTACACCCACACCGGTACGCTGATCAGCGCGGCGACGCCGTCCATCAGGAACCACGTGCCGAAGCTCACACGTTTGGACATGCCTGCAGTGAAAAACACCGGGGTGCGCAAGCCTGGCAGGAAGCGGGCCACAAACATCACCCAGCGGCCATACTTCTGGAACGCTTCCTGTGCGGAGTGAAAGCGTTCGGGCGTGATGATGCGCTGTACGGTTTTCCACCGCATGACGCTGGCACCTTTGAAGCGTCCGATGGAAAAGACCAGGCCATCGCCAATGATGACGCCCGCCATGCCCACGGCAAACATGGTGTTCACGTCGGCATACCCCAGGCCAGCTATCACACCACCAGTGACGAGCGTCACGTCCTCTGGCACAGGAACGCCGAAACCACAAATGAGCAACATGACGAACACGGCCAGATAGCCGTATTCGGTGAAGATGGGGAGCAGGGCGTTGAAGACTTCCATGGATTTCGGGTTCCGCGCCGACCGCCTTCGTGCTGAAGTCGCCGGTGCTGTGGCCCCAGACGCCGAGCGTTGGTGGCCCGCCTTTATATCAGCAACCGTGCTGCCCGTCGAAACGGACTGATGGGAAGTGAAATCCGTTGCATCCCGCAAAACACGTCTGGCACACTGCCGCTCCATGCCACGCCCCATTCAAGCCAAAATCCACCGCGATTCCCTTTCCCACAACCTGGACCGCGCGCGCCGAAATGCGCCAGACGCACGCCTGTGGGCTGTTGTCAAGGCGAACGCCTATGGCCACGGTATCGAGCGCGTGTTCGATGCTCTGCGCGCTGCCGACGGGTTTGCCCTGCTTGACCTGAATGAAGCCCAGCGCGTGCGCGACCTGGGTTGGCGCGGCCCAGTCCTGTTGCTGGAGGGCGCGTTTGAATTGCGCGACTTGGAGTTGTGCTCACGCCTTGGGCTGTGGCACGTGGTCCATTGTGAAGAGCAAATCGACATGCTGGCTGCGCACAAAACCCAGGTTCCGCACCGGGTATTCCTGAAAATGAACTCGGGCATGAACCGCCTGGGCTTTCGACCTGGCCCATTCCGTGCCGCCTGGAGCCGCCTGGCTGCGTTGCCACAGGTGGAGGAAATCTCCCTCATGACCCATTTCAGCGACGCAGATGCCGACAGAGCAGGCGCGGATGGCATCGCACACCAAGTGCAAACTTTTGTGAAAGCCACCCATGACTTGCCTGGCGAACGCAGTCTGTGCAACAGCGCCGCCACTTTGCGCCATGCCCGGCGGCCGTTGACCGATGCCGAACCCCTCTCCGCCGATTGGGTGCGCCCTGGCATCGCCGTTTATGGCAGTGCCCCAGACCACCCCGAGCACACCAGCGCCGATTGGGGTCTCCAACCCGCCATGACGCTGTCGAGCCGCATCATTGGTGTGCAGCAGCTCGACGCGGGCGACACCGTGGGTTACGGCTCGACCTTCACCGCACCGTTTCCCATGCGGGTGGGCGTGGTTGCTTGTGGATATGCAGATGGCTATCCACGACACGCGCCCGGTCGTCTGGGCATTGGGGCTCCTGTGTTGGTGAACGGGGTGCGCACCCGACTCGTGGGTCGGGTCAGCATGGACATGCTGACTGTCGACCTCGGCCCGGTTGACGAAGCCATCTCTGCCCAAGGCGGGGAACCCGTTGGATGGGGAACCGAGGTCGTTTTGTGGGGGCGCAGCGCAAGTGGAGCGGTATTGCCGGTGGACGATGTGGCACTGGCTGCTGGCACCATCAGTTATGAGTTGCTGTGTGCTGTGGCTGCCCGGGTGCCATTTGTTGAGTAAAAATACACTTTGGTGCTTTCCAGTATTCAGGTTGTTGCTACTTTTTCATCGATCTGGTGTCGGTGGGGATGCGGCCAGGTCCAGACATCCGAATAACGCTTGGTTGATACCCCGTGGGGTATGGTGTTATGCTCCGCGGTCCCTTTTGAAGGTTTCCCTATGTTTCAGACTGTTCCCCGTGATGTGATATCGAGCCGTCCAATGTTGCTGGTGGTTTCAGCGTTGCTGGCCGCCGCTGTGTGGACGGGGCAGCCTGGCAATGCGCAGGCGCAGGCTACCGGGCAGGATGTGCCAGTGGCTTTGGTGGTGCCTCGTCCCGTTGGGCAGGGTGTGGAGCTTGACGGGGCGCTGCAGGCTGTGCGCCAGAGCACGCTGTCTGCCCAAGCCAGTGGCCGCATAGCCAACTTGCAAGTCAAAGCCGGTGACCGTGTGCGCACGGGGCAGGTTCTGGCCACGATTGACGACCGCATGACCCAAGCCGGTGTCACGCAGGCTCAGTCGCAAGTCGCACAGGCCGAAGCCCAGCTGGCCAATGCACGCGCCCAATATGAGCGCACCCGCGAGTTGATGGCGCAGGGATTTGTCAGCAAGTCGGCACTCGACACGGCTCAGGCGCAGTTCAAGGCGGCTCAGGCTGGTGCCAGTGGTGCCGTGGCCGGGCAGACCCAATCGCAGGTAGCCCAAGGGCTCACCCGCCTGACCGCGCCATACGACGGCTGGGTGTTGTCCACCCATGCCGAGGCCGGCGACCTGGCCATGCCCGGAACCCCTGTGCTCACCGTATATGCACCCCAGCCCATCCGTGCGGTGGTGCATGTCCCCGCCTCTCGCCAAGGGCTGGCTGCCAAGGCACAAGCAGTGGAGGTGAATTTGCCCGATGGCCGCTGGGTGGTCCCTGCTTCCCGCACCGCGTTGCCCGCCGCCGACCCTGTGTCGCAAACCGTTGAATGGCGGTTGGACTTGGCGCCAGCCGATGCAGCTGGTTTGGTGCCCGGTCAGCAGGTGCGGGTGCGTTTTGTGGCTTCGCAGGCGCAGCGCCTGACCGTGCCTGCACAAGCGGTGTTCCGTCGCGGTGAAATGACCGCCGTTTACGTGGCCCGGAATTCAGAAGCCCACACCGGAGCGGGCGCTTTTGTGCTGCGCGCGGTGCGCCTGGGTTCCAGCCACGGAGCGGCCGGTTATGAGGTGTTGTCTGGCTTGGCCGGTAACGAGCTTGTGGCCCTCGACCCCGTGCGTGCTGGCCTCAATGGCGCCCGCGTGGGTGCCACTGTTCAGCCCTGATCGCCCCACACCCAAGAGTACCCATGAGCGATCTCCTGCCCCCCACCACCCCCGCTGCGCAGCCGGGCGAGCCTGAGGCCTTGGGCTTCTCGGGTCGAATGGCCCGTGCGTTCCAGTCCAATGCGATCACCCCGTTGCTGGCCATCGTGGCTATGCTGATGGGCCTCTTTGCCGTGCTCGTCACCCCGCGTGAGGAAGAGCCGCAAATCAATGTGACCATGGCCAACGTCCTCATCCCATTCCCCGGCGCCTCCAGTGCCGATGTGGAAAAGATGGTGACTGGCCCCGCCGAGCAGGTGCTCTCGCAAATCCAGGGCATCGAACACACCTACTCGGTGTCACGCCCTGGTGTGGCGGTGCTCACCGTGCAGTTCAAGGTGGGGGTGCCTCGAACCGAAGCTTTGGTGCGCCTGTACGACGTGTTGGATGGCAACAAAGATTGGCTGCCCACTGGCTTGGGTGTGATGGACCCCATCGTCAAGCCCAAGGGAATTGACGACGTACCCGTGTTGGCCGTGACGCTCTGGAGCAAAAACGGTGAGTCCGCCCTTGACCTGGAGCGCGTGGCGCGCAGCGTGGAGGTGGAAATCAAGCGGGTCAAGGGCACCCGCGAGGTGCAAACTATTGGCGGGCCAGGCCGCGCGGTGCACGTTTGGCTGGAGCCCAGCCGCCTGCGTGAACGGGGCGTGAGTGTGCAGCAGTTGCAACAAGCGGTGGCGTCGGCGAACCTGGGCCTGCCCTCGGGCACCGTGGCCGACCGCACGCCGGGAGCGCCAGGGATGTTGACCGTGGAAACGGGTGAATTCCTGCGCAATGCCGAAGAGGTGGGCGACATTGTGGTCGCCGTGAGCCAGGGCCGCCCCGTGTACCTGCGCGAGGTGGCGCGGGTTGAAGCGGGCGCACAACTGCCTCAGCGGTACGTGTGGTTCACCCCTGGGGTGGCCATGGACGCCGGCCTGGACGGCAGCCAGGCAGTGGGTGCACAAGGCGGACAGGTGTACCCCGCCGTTACCCTGACGGTGACCAAGAAAGCCGGTGAAAACGCCGTGGACGTGGCCCGCGCCGCTCGCCAGCGCCTGAACGAGCTGCACAACACCGTCATCCCAGAGGGGGTGCAAGTCACTGTGGCACGTGACTACGGCGAGACGGCTGCCGAGAAAGCCAACAAGCTCATACAGAAACTCGCGTTCGCCACGGCAAGTGTCATCATTCTGGTAGGGCTGGCGCTCGGCAAGCGCGAGGCCATCATCGTGGGGGGCGCGGTCATTCTCACGCTCACGGCAACGCTGTTTGCGTCCTGGGCCTGGGGCTTTACCCTGAACAGGGTCAGCCTGTTCGCGCTCATCTTCTCCATCGGCATTTTGGTGGACGATGCCATCGTGGTGGTTGAAAACATCCACCGCCACCGCCTGCTCACGCCCGATGTGCCGCTGGCCACCATCATCCCGCGTGCGGTGGATGAGGTGGGGGGCCCCACCATTCTGGCCACGCTGACCGTGATCGCAGCCTTGCTGCCCATGGCGTTTGTGAGCGGGTTGATGGGCCCTTACATGAGCCCCATCCCCATCAATTCGAGCATGGGCATGGCGCTGTCGCTGGGCATTGCCTTCACGGTCACGCCGTGGCTGGCGCTGAAGCTCACGCAGACCGGCGCGGGCCACGCAGCCCATGGCCCCGGCAAAATCACCAGCGGTCTGCAGTCGTTCTTTGCCCGCACGCTCACGCCCCTGCTGGCCAGCGCGGCAAAGCGCTGGCTGCTGCTCGGTGGCATTTTGGTGGCCCTGCTGCTCTCAGTGGGCCTGACGCTGGTGCAGGCTGTGGTGCTGAAAATGCTGCCGTTCGACAACAAGAGCGAGTTCCAGGTGGTGGTGGACATGCCGCCTGGTACGCCACTGGAAGCCACTGCAGCCGCCTTGCAAGACATGGCGGGCTACCTGGCCCAGGCGCCTGAGGTGCGCGACATACAGGGCTATGCCGGAACGGCCAGCCCCATCACCTTCAACGGGCTGGTGCGGCAGTACTACCTGCGCGCCGACATGGAAAGCGGCGACCTGCAGGTGAACCTGGTGGACAAACACCACCGCCAGGACCAGAGCCACGCCATTGCCCAGCGACTGCGCCCCGAGCTTGAGCGGATTGCCCAGGCCCATGGCGCACGAGTGAAGGTGGTGGAAGTGCCGCCAGGTCCGCCCGTCATGTCGCCCATCGTCGCCGAGGTGTACGGTCGCGCCGAGCTGGCGCGCAACATCGCGCAGGCCTACGCCGCCACGCCCGACATTGTGGGTGTGGACACCAGCCTGAAAGAAGGTGCGCCCAGAGCCTTCCTGCGCATCAACCGGGCACGGGCCGAGTCGTTGGGCATTCCCGTGGCCGCCATCTCTCAGGTGGTGTACACAGCGCTGTCGGGGGCTGATGCCACTTACCTGCACGACGGCTTTTCCAAACACGCGGTACCCGTGCGCCTGCAACTCCCGCGCGAGATGCAGGTGGGTCTGGACGCAGTGTTGGCTTTGCCCCTGAAGGCAGCCAACGGGAAGATGGTGCCGCTGTCAGAGCTGGTGCATGTGGAGCGCGGGCTGATCGATACGCCCCGCATGACCAAAGACCTGATGCCTGTCACCTACGTGTTTGGTGACATGGCGGGCAAGGCTCTTCGATATTCGCACCCGATTGCAGGGCGCAGCCCTGAAGGACACCGGAACGGTGGGCGAATACTGGATTCGCCAGCCCTCGGACCCCTATCGCCAATACGCGGTGAAGTGGGATGGCGAATGGCAGATCACCTATGAAACCTTCCGCGACATGGGTGCAGCCTATGGGGTGGGTCTGGTGCTGATTTACCTGCTGGTGGTGGCGCAGTTCAAAAGCTATGTGACTCCCTTGGTCATCATGGCACCCATTCCACTCACCATCATCGGCGTGATGCCAGGGCATGCGCTGTTGGGCTCGCAGTTCACGGCCACCAGCATGATCGGGATGATTGCGCTGGCCGGGATCATCGTTCGCAACTCCATCTTGCTGGTGGATTTCATCGAGCTCGAAACCGCGCGGGGCGTGCCGTTTGCCGAGGCTGTGGTGCAGTCGGCGGCAGTGCGCGCACAGCCCATTGCGCTGACTGCGCTCGCAGCCATGATGGGTGCGTTCTTCATTTTGGACGACCCCATCTTCAACGGACTGGCCGTGTCATTGATCTTCGGCATTGCCGTGTCCACACTGCTCACGCTGATCGTGATACCGGTGCTTTATTACGCGATTTACCGTTTTTTTAGGAGTTTGAAAATGACTGTGGAACGTTACATCCGTGTGTTTGCCGGCTTGTTCATCATGGTGTCTCTGGCACTGGGCGTGGAAGCCAGCCCCCTGTTTGTGAACAGCTGGTTTCTGGCCTTCACCGCCTTCGTTGGCGTGAACCTGTTCCAGTTTGGCCTGACCAATTTCTGTCCCATGGCGATCATCCTCAAGCGCCTGGGTGTGCCTGAAAGCAAACTCAGCTGCAGCACCCAAGCCTGAAGGTCCACATGAACGCCACCCCCCTCAAGTTCCTCATGCCGGGCTGGTTCTCGGTGGTCATGGGCCTCGGTGGCCTGGCCCTCGCCTGGCTCAGTGCGGGGCCTGCACTGGGTGAATCTGCCACTGGCGTTTCGCTGGTCATCGGCGCTGTGGCGGCACTGGTGTTTTTGGGGGTGCTGGTCTTGTCTACCCGGCGGCTTTGGCTGAAGATTTGCGGCATCCCGTGCGGCACGGCTTCGTGGCCGCCCTGCCCGTGGCCACCCTGCTCCTGGCCACCGAAGCGGCCACTCTGGGCGTTGTCGGCGTGTGGGTCGACGTGCTGTGGTGGGCGGGTGCACTGGGTCAGTTGTGGGCCACAGTCTGGGTGCTCAAGCGCTGGCTCGTGGCGTTGCCTCAGCCTGCCGCTCCGGCTGCAGCCCCGGCGGGCCTGCAAGGGCTGATCGACGGCGCATTGGTATCTCCCAGCGCCCCCAAACCTTCGCCGTCTCCTGCGCCCTTCTGGCCCCTTGTCACGCCAGTGCTGTTGATCCCGGTGGTGGGCAATGTGGTGGCACCCTTGGCCGGCCTGACACTGGGCCACCCTGTGTGGTCGATGGCGCAATTCGGCATTGGTCTGCTGTTGTGGCCTGTGGTGCTGGTTTTGCTGCTGGTGCGTCGTGCGGCACAAGGGCCGCTGCCCGAGCGCATCATGCCCACTTGGTTCATCACCATCGCTCCGCCGTCCGTCATGGGGTTGGTTTTGTTGCAGTTGCAGGCGCCTGTGGCGGTGGTTTCTGCGTTCTGGGGCATGGCGGTGTTTTTTCTGTTGTGGGCCGGGAATGTGGCGAAGCAGGCGGTGACGCAGCCGTTTTCACTCACCTTCTGGGCGGCATCTTTCCCGTTGGCAGCGTTTACCACCCTCACGCTGAAGCTGGCCGCTCTGGTGGGTTCGTCTGGCCTGCAGTTGGCTGGCACGCTCCTGCTGGCGCTCACCTCGCTGGTGGTGTTCGGGCTGTGCCTGGCCACTGTGCGGGGCCTGCGCGACGGCAGTTTGCTGGCGCCCGAGCCGGTGGCACAGATCGTTCCCGGCGCGGCGTGACCGTTTGCGCTTTATTAAATTCGCAGTGAAGTTCTCAATGCTGGTATGCAGCAGATGCCAATTTTATTTATGAATTGACGCTCTGTTGTGCACCCGGGTGACCCAGATGTGTTTGCCGGGGCTTGGGCTTGGGCTTTAATCTGGCTTCACCATGCAAGACCTCACCTTTGACACCATCATCGTGGGCGCCGGTACAGCCGGCTGCCTGTTGGCCAACCGTCTGTCTTCAGACGCATCGCGCCGGGTGTTGTTGATCGAGGCGGGCCGCAAGGACGACTATCACTGGATTCACATTCCTGTCGGTTACCTGTATTGCATTGGCAATCCCCGCACCGACTGGCTTTACGAAACCCAACCCGATATCGGCCTCAATGGTCGCCGCCTTCGTTACCCCCGTGGCAAGACGCTGGGGGGCTGCTCCAGCATCAACGGCATGATCTACATGCGCGGCCAGGCCCGTGATTACGACCGCTGGGCCCACATCACGGGCGACAGCGAGTGGGCCTGGAACCAAAGCCTGCCGTTCTTCAAGCTGCACGAAGACCACCACCTGGGCTCTACCGACAGCCACGGTGCCAAAGGCACGGCTTCACCCGTTTTGCTGGGAGACGACAGCGTGTATGGCAAGGTGATGCGGCATCACCAGGTTGGGGGCGAGTGGAGGGTGGAAAAGCAGCGCTTGCGCTGGGACGTGTTGGATGCCTTTGCCCAAGCTGCGCAGCAGGCCGGTATCCCCAATACCCCTGATTTCAACTGCGGCACCAACGAAGGTGTGGGCTACTTTGAGGTCAACCAGAAAGCGGGCTGGCGCTGGAATACCGCCAAGGCTTTTTTGCGGCCCAAGTGCTATGGCCGACCCAACTTTGAAATGTGGACTTCCGCACATGTCCGGCGTTTGGTGCTGGAGACACAAGCCGATGGCAGCCAGCGCTGCACCGGCGTGGAGGTGTGGACAGGGCAAGAGTTAGTGCTGGCTCAGGCCAAACGAGAAGTGGTGCTGAGCGCCGGGGCCATCGGCAGTCCGCAGATACTGCAGTTGTCGGGCATTGGCCCTGCGAATGTGCTCCAACAACACGGCATTGATGTGAAGGTGGACTTACCGGGGGTGGGGGCCAACCTTCAGGACCATTTGCAGATTCGCTCGGTTTACAAGGTGAAAGGTGTGAAAACGCTCAACACGCTGGCCAACTCATGGTGGGGCAAGGCGCAGATCGGGTTGGAGTACGCGTTTAAGCGGTCCGGGCCCATGAGCATGGCACCCAGCCAGCTCGGTGCCTTCACGCGCAGTGATGCGGGCCAGGCCCATCCCAATGTGGAATACCACGTTCAGCCGCTGAGTCTGGATGCGTTTGGTGAGCCATTGCATCCCTTTCCCGCTTTTACCGCGAGCGTCTGCAATCTCAACCCCACCAGCCGTGGCACTGTCCGCATTCAAAGCCCCCGGTTTGACGACGCACCGGCCATTTCTCCCAACTACCTCTCCACTCAGGAAGACCGGAAGGTTGCCGTGGACAGCCTGCGTTTGACCCGTCGCATCGTGGCCCAGCCTGCGTTGGCCGCGTACCAGCCCGAGGAGTACAAGCCTGGCAGCCAGTACCAGACCGAGGATGAGTTGGTGCGTTTGGCTGGCGACATCGCTACCACCATTTTCCACCCCACAGGTACCACGGCGATGGGCCGCGCTGAAGACCCGATGGCGGTTCTGGATTCGCACTTGCGGGTGCTCGATGGAAAAGGCGGTCGCGTGGCCGGGTTACGGGTGGTGGATGCGGGGGCCATGCCCGCCATCACCAGTGGCAACACCAACAGCCCAACACTGATGATGGCCGAGAAGGCTGCCCGCTGGATGATGCGCGGGGATTGAAACGCTGACCGATTGCCTGCACTGATCAGCAGCGCAAGCCCACCACATACCGGGCAGGATGCGGCTCAGCAAGGCGTTGAACAACGGCGGCAGACTTGGGTGGTGCAGGTGCTTTGTCTGCCCATGCCTGCGCGAGCTTGCTGGACCATTTCCGCAGGTCTTCATCGTTTTGATCGGTTGCGTGTTGCAACGCGAGTTGGGTCATGGCGGTGGCATATGCCACATCGGTAACCATCCACTCCACATCGGTCACGCGCCCCATCTTGCGGCGCATGGCCACGTGAAGGTGAGCGGCGGTTGCAATCATCTCAGCGGCGGTCATGCGTTTATCCTGCGATGGTTGGTACCAGTGTGTGGCCTCATTCACCTGTTTGCTCCGGGCAATGTGGCTGGTGGGGTTGGACAGCAGGTTTTGTGCCAAGCCTGAGGGTTAGTCCCAGTGCACCAAGCACGTGCGCGCAACTATATTAGTGGGCGAAACAGAAGGCAGAACACTTGGGGTACACCAAGGGCTGTTTTCTCAAGGCCGAGGAGACAACCCAAGCCAACTACAAAACGCACAGCGCCCTGCAGAGGTGCTTATTTTCAGACGCCGGCCCAGCCGGCGTTTTTTATGGGTGCGCTCGATTGCGCCCACAATCACCCCATGGATGTTTTTCTGGTTGCGGTGGCCTCGTTGCTGGCCGGTTTTGTCGATGCCATCGTGGGTGGTGGTGGTCTTATTTTGTTGCCAGCCTTGTTTGCGGTGTACCCGTCGGCGGTCCCCGCGACCCTGTTGGGGGTAAACAAGGGCACTTCTGTGTGGGGGACGGCCGCTGCAACGTGGTCTTACACGCGGCGCGTTCAGTTGCGTTGGCCTGCGTTGTGTGCGGGTGCGGCCATGGCTTTGGTGGGCTCTTTCGCCGGGGCTTGGTTGGTTACCTTGGTGTCTCCAGATTTCCTGCGCCGCGTTTTGCCACTGGTGTTGCTGGCGGTGTTTTCGTACACCTTGTGGCGCAAAGACCTGGGGCAGCACCACGCCCCCCGTTTTGCCGGAGGCCGCGAAGTGGCTGCTTTGTCTGTTCTCGGTCTGACGGTGGGTTTTTACGACGGGTTTTTCGGTCCAGGGACCGGCAGCTTTTTTGTGTTTTTGCTGGTGCGCTGGTTGGGATACGATTTTTTGCATGCCAGTGCATCAGCCAAACTTCTCAACACATCGTCCAACCTGGCAGCCTTGTCTTTGTTCGCCTGGACGGGGCATGTATGGTGGCATGTGGTGGCCGTGACAGCGGTGGCCAATGTGCTGGGCAGTATGGTGGGGACACGCCTTGCGCTGAAACACGGCGCCGGCTTTGTGCGCGTATTTTTTATGCTGGTGGTGGGGGCGTTGCTGCTGAAAACTGGTTGGAGCGCCTACGCCTGACCTGCACCTTGCAGGGGTGTCACGGTGGTGTGGCGTCGGCGGTGGGCCAGGCCATCTCACTGGCTTTGCGGGGTTTGCCGATGGGGGCGGAGGCCATCCCCTTGCGCACTGCGGCCAGATCCTCTTCGCTGGGGTATTGGTCGAGCAACACGTAGTCAAACACCCGGCGGGCGATGGGAGCTGCGTGGGCCGCGCCAAAGCCCGAGTTTTCCACCACGATGGCCAGCGCCACCCTGGGCTCGTTGGCAGGCGCGAAAGCCGTGTACAGAGAATGGTCGCGCTGGTGTTCTTCCATTTTGCGCGCGTCGTATTTGTCCTTCTGGCCGATGGTCACGGCTTGGGCTGTTCCGGTTTTGCCGCCACTGCTGTAAGGCGCGCCAGCAAACACGCGTGTCGAAGTGCCTTCGACCGTCACACCTACCATGGCCCGGGTCACGACATCCACGTGTGCAGGATCCAGCCCCAGGTTGACTGCCTCGGGAGGCTGCAAGGCTTGACGCTGGCGCGTGACGGCATCTTCCGTTGCCAGCCCCAGGTGGGGGCGAACCTTGATGCCTTTGTTTGCCAGCACGGCAGTGGCCTGTGCCAGTTGAAGCATGGTGAAGCTGTTGTACCCCTGCCCAATGCCCAATGAGATGGTTTCACCCGCGTACCAGCGTTGTTGCTCCGGGCGTTTGTAGTTTTTGCGCTTCCAGGCCTGGCTGGGCAGCACGCCCCGCACCTCTCCTTTGAGGTCGATGCCGGTGATCTGGCCAAATCCCAGAGGTGCCATGAAGTCGTGCATGGCATCCACGCCCAGTTCATTCGCGAGCGAGTAGTAGTACACGTTGCTGGATTTGACGATGCTGCGGTACATGTCCACCCCACCCATGCCCTCGTCTCCGTGGCTGCGGAACCGGTGGTTGCCAAACATCCAGTAACCCGGGTCGTTGATGACCGTGCCGGCACTGCGCTTGCCAGTGGTCAATGCCGCCAGCGCCATGAAGGGTTTGTAAGTGGAGCCTGGCGGGTAGGTGCCGCGCAGCGCACGGTTGAGCAGCGGCTTGTCAATGGATTCGTTCAGCATCTTCCAGTTGTCGACATCGATGCCATCCACAAACAGGTTGGGGTCAAACGTGGGTTTACTGACAAACGCGAGCACTTCACCATTGCGCGGATCCAGCGCCACCAGGGCGCCCCGGCGTTCACCGAACATGTCTTCGACCAGCTTCTGAAGCTTGATGTCCAGAGTCAAAACCACGGTGTTACCGGGGGTGGCCGGTGTCCGGGTCAGCGTGCGAACGACCCGCCCGCCTGCCGATGTTTCAATCTGGTCAAAGCCGGTGAGCCCATGAAGTTCCCTCTCATAGCTTTGCTCTATGCCCAGCTTCCCGATGTATTCGGTGCCCCGGTAGTTGGCCCGCTCCTCGTCTTCCCAGTCTTCCATCTGGGCTTTTTCCGCCAGGTTGATGCGGCCGATGTACCCCACCACGTGGCTTGCTGTCTCGCCGTAAGGGTACTGACGGAACAGGCGTGCCTTGATGTCCACGCCGGGAAAGCGGTAGCGGTGAGCGGTGAAACGCGCTACTTCCTCGTCGGTGAGACGGGTGCGGATGGGAAGTGAGTCAAAGTTGCGCGATTCTTCGCGCAGTCGTTTGAAACGCCGCCGGTCCCTCATCTGGATGTCGATGAGTTGGGCCAATTCGTCGATGACCGTTTCAACGTTGTCGACCCGCGACGGTGTGATCTCCAGCGTGTAGGCCGAGTAGTTGGTGGCCAGCGCAACGCCGTTGCGGTCCAGAATCAGCCCGCGGTGGGGGACGATGGGCAACACCGCTGTGCGGTTGCTCTCGGCTTGGGCCTTCAGGTCCTCGTGCCGCACGACTTGCAGGTACACCGCGCGTGCGGCCACCAGCCCAAACGCCACCAGCACGCCCAGCAGGGCCACCAGACCACGGTTGCGGAACCGGGACAGATCGGCTTCTACGTCGCGCAGCGCGGTCATGTCTGCATGAGCTCAGAGCGGGCGGTTGTCATCAGGGTCGTGCGCCCGTCGCTGCGGTGCCAGCAGCAAAAGGCTTGCCAAAGGCCACAGAGCAGCCGTCAGCACGGGAGCCATCAGCACCAGCCAACCGGCAAAGCCATCGCCCGCCAACAGCCGAACCGCCACCACCATCAGCTGGGCTACTGCAAAAATCGGCAGTACGTGAACGGCTTGTGTGGGCACCGGGAACCACAGCAGACGGCGGTGTATGGACACCGCCATGAAGCCCATTACGGTGTATGCCAAGGCGTGTTGTCCCAGCAGGGCCGTGTGGTGCACGTCCATCGCCAGTCCGAACACAAATGCAGCTCCCACACTGACCCGCTGGGGTTGGTGCACGCTCCAGAACACCAGCGTCAGCGCCAGTACATCGGGACCCCAAGCCGTACGGCCCAGGAAGGCGATGTTCAAAAGCATGTTGAGCAGCAAAGCCGCTATCAGACTGCCCCAAATGAACAGGGGGCTGGCGGGCAGCAGCAAGGGCTGACCACGTCGCATGATCATTGGATTGCGCTCCTGCGGTGGCGGTGTTCAGCGTTCACGTGGGTGTCGCCTGGTGCCGGGTGCTGGCTGATTGTGGTTTTCGGTGGGCAGCGACACCTGGGGGGTGCTGGCTGGCAACACAAGTACGTGGCTGGTGCTGCTCAATTGAGCCATCGGGGTGCACAGCACCCGTGCAAAAGCCGATTCGGCGCGTCGCTCCACATGGGTCACCCGCGCCACGGCCAGCCCGGCGGGGTACACACCATCCACGCCACTGGTGCTCAGCAAGTCACCTTCTTGCACATCGGCATTGCCAGCCATGAACCGCAACTCCAGCTCCGTTCCGTTGGCTCCGGATTGACCATAGGCCACACTGCGCACCCCGGTCCGGGTATTGAGCACGGGAATGGCTTGATCACGGTCTGTGAGCAAAGTGACTTCAGACACCAGCGGGTGCACCCGTGTCACTTGCCCTACCACGCCGCTCTCGTCGAGCACGGGCGAGCCTGCCCCCACGCCTTGCAGGCTTCCACGGTCGATGATCACTTTGCGGGTGTAAGGGTCTGCGGCGTCGTACAACACCTGTGCCGCCATGCCCTGGGTGTCGGGACGCGCGCTGAGTTCCAGCAACGCGCGCAAGCGGTTGTTTTCCAGCGTGAGTTGCTCGACTTGACCAGCGCGTGCCGACAGGGCCGACAGTTCCGTTTTGCTTGCCAGCGCCTGTTGCTGTGCGGCCTGCAGGTCGGCAAAGTGGCTTTTGACGCGCGCCATGCCTTCAACCGGTTGTTGAACCAGCCACTGGGCTGGGTACAGCACCGCCGCCACCGCACTGCGCAGAGGCTTGACCAGTGAAAGCCGCAGGTCTGCCACCATCAGGAACACCGCCAGCGCGCTGAAAAACGCAAGCTTTGACAACGCCGACGGCCCCTGTTTGAAAAACGGGGGCGGCGTGCGGTCCAAGGAGCCTAATGGCATGGGCTTGGTGCGCTCATAGGTCGGCGTGGCGAGCGTTGCAGGACGGACCCCCACCCGGCACACCCCGCCCGGCCAGGCTGGCAAGCGGGTGCGTGGGGTGTCACTCGGTTCACTCCGATGTGAAGATGGTGCCCAAGCGTTCCATGCGCTCGAGCGCCATGCCGCAGCCGCGTACCACACAGGTCAGTGGTTCTTCGGCCACCAGCACGGGCAGGCCGGTTTCTTCGGCCAGCAAGCGGTCCAGGTCACGCAGCAGTGCGCCGCCACCGGTCAGCATCATGCCGCGCTCGGCAATGTCGGCACCCAGTTCGGGTGGGGTGTGCTCCAGCGCGGTTTTCACAGCAGACACGATGTTGTTCAGCGGGTCCGTCAGGGCTTCCAGGATTTCGTTGCTGGAAATGGTGAAGCTGCGGGGCACACCTTCCGACAGGTTGCGGCCCTTGACTTCCATTTCCTTCACTTCGGAGCCAGGGAAGGCCGAGCCGATGTTTTTCTTGATGGCTTCCGCCGTAGGCTCACCAATCAGCATGCCGTAGTTGCGGCGGATGTAGTTGATGATGGCGTCGTCAAAGCGGTCACCGCCCACGCGCACACTGCCTTTGTAGACCATGCCGCCCAAGCTGATGACGCCCACCTCGGTGGTGCCACCGCCGATGTCCACCACCATGGAGCCACTCGCATCGCTCACGGGCAGGCCCGCACCGATGGCGGCGGCCATGGGTTCTTCAATCAGATACACCTCGGAAGCGCCGGCGCCCAACGCGGATTCGCGGATGGCGCGGCGCTCCACCTGGGTGGAGCCACAAGGCACGCAAATGATGATGCGTGGGCTGGGCTTGAATGCCGAGCGGGGGTGCACCATCTTGATGAATTGCTTGAGCATTTGCTCGGTGACCGTGAAGTCGGCAATCACGCCGTCTTTCATGGGACGGATGGCTTCGATGTTGCCTGGCACTTTGCCGAGCATCGCCTTGGCTTCTTTGCCCACGGCCTGGATGGTTTTCTTGCCTTGTGGACCGCCTTCGTGGCGGATGGACACGACAGAGGGTTCATCGAGAACAATGCCCTTGCCACGAACGTAAATCAGGGTGTTGGCGGTGCCCAGGTCGATGGCGAGGTCGGTCGAAAAGTGCCGACGGAGAGATTCAAACATGACTGTCAAAGTCCATAAAAGCGTGCCCTACGCAAGGGGCATGGGCACTGCCGGTGTCAAATTGGGGGGCTTGCGCGGCGAGCGCTGTTGCCAAACGGTCGATAATACCGCAGCCCCCTTGCAGAACTCCCGGTTTTGTGCAAGGTTCGGCCCCCTTCTGCTGCTATTTTTGCCCGATTTCCCATGGCCCTCACCCCCCAAGACATTGCGCGGATCGCCACTTTGGCCCGCTTGGAGATGGATGCCGCGCACAGTGCGCGCATGCTGACCCAACTCAACGGTTTTTTTGACATCGTCGGTCAGATGAACGCGGTGGACACCACCGGCGTGGAGCCCCTGGCCCACCCCACCGCCGTCATCGACACCGTGGCCCTGCGCCTGCGCGACGACGTGGCCAGCGAGCCCAATCAGCGTGAGGCCAACCAGCAAAGCGCCCCAGCCGTTGAGCGGGGTCTGTTCCTGGTGCCCAAGGTCATAGAGTGAGTGATTCCATGAGTACCCCACAACTGCATCAACTCGGCGTGGCCGAACTGGCCGCCAAGCTGGCCGCCCGCGACGTGTCCAGCACCGAAGTCACCCAGCACCTGTTGGCCCGCGCCCGGCAGCACAGCCACTTGGGCGCTTACCTGGCTTTCAACGACGAAGCTGCGCTGGCGCAGGCCAAAGCAGCCGACGCGCGTTTGGCCGCAGGCGAACGCAGCCCCCTGTTGGGCGTGCCGCTGGCTCACAAAGACATCTTCGTGACCCGCGACCTGCCCACCACCGCCGGCTCGAAAATCCTCGAAAACTACCGCAGCCCCTTCGATGCGACCGTGGTGGCCAAGCTGGCAACCGCCGGCATGGTCAACCTGGGCAAGCTCAATTGCGACGAGTTCGCCATGGGCTCGGGCAACGACAACTCGGCTTATGGCCCTGCGCGCAACCCGTGGGACCCTGAACGCATTCCAGGCGGTTCGTCCGGTGGTTCTGCGGCAGCTGTCGCCGCCCGCTTGGTGCCTGCTGCCACAGGTACCGACACCGGCGGCTCCATCCGCCAGCCTGCCAGCCTGACCGGCATCACCGGTATCAAGCCCACCTACGGCCGCTGTTCGCGTTACGGCATGGTGGCCTTTGCCTCCAGCCTGGACCAGGCCGGGCCCATGGCGCGCAGCGCGCTGGACTGTGCGCTGCTGCTGTCGGCCATGGCCGGGCCCGATTTGGACCGCGACGCTACCTCCCTGGACCGCCCAGCCGAAGACTTTGCCGCCGCGTTGATGGATTCATCAGGCATAGCTGGAAACGCAAGACCAGCAAGCGTTGGAGGTCAAAAAGGCTTGAAATCCTTGCAAGGGCTGCGCATTGGCCTGCCCAAGGAGTTCTTTGGTGAGGGCTGCGCCCCCGGCGTGCAGGCTGCTTTGCGTGCAGCGCTGGCTGAGTTCGAAAAACTGGGCGCCACGCTGGTGGACATATCGCTGCCGCGTACCGAGCTGTCCATCCCGGTGTACTACATCATTGCCCCAGCCGCCGCTTTGACGGCGTGAAGTTTGGCCACCGCGCCCAGCAATACACCGATCTGGCCGACATGTACCAGAAGTCGCGCACCGAAGGCTTTGGGCCCGAGGTGCAAAAGCGCATCATGATCGGCACCTACGTGCTGAGCCATGGCTATTACGACGCCTACTACCTGAAGGCCCAGCAGATCCGCCGCCTGATAGCCCAGGACTTCCAACAGGCTTTCACCCAGTGCGACGTGATCGCCGGGCCCGTGTCGCCCACCGTCGCGTGGAACATCGGTGAAAAGTCCGAGGACCCTGTGGCCAACTACCTCGCCGACATCTACACCTTGTCCACCAGCTTGGCCGGTTTGCCCGGCATGAGCATTCCTGCCGGTTTTGGCGAGCACGGCATGCCTGTGGGCCTGCAGCTCATCGGCAACTATTTCAGAGAAGCGCAACTGCTGGGCACTGCCCACCAGTTCCAGTTGGCCACCGACTGGCACACCCGCGCACCAGCGGAGTTTTCAGCATGAACACACCGTCCAAATCCCTTTTGGTACA
>JAIFMP010000073.1 GCA_020048405.1 Hydrogenophaga sp. | reverse complement strand
GACTTCGTCGTCTCCAAAATCACACGACCTTTGCCACCTTGGGTGCTTCAAAGTCAGCTCGCGGCGCCTGGGTAACTGCTGTTTTTAGGTTCAATAGTTCACTATTGAAATTTCAAGCCTCGCGACGCAGTGCGGGGAACAGAATGATGTCGCGGATGCTGGGGCTGTCGGTCAACAGCATCATCAGGCGGTCCATGCCAATGCCGCAACCACCGGCGGGGGGCATGCCGTATTCGAGGGCGCGCACAAAGTCATGGTCGAAGAACATGGCTTCGTCATCGCCGCCGTCTTTGGCCTCCACCTGGGAGTGGAAACGGGCGGCCTGGTCTTCAGCGTCGTTCAACTCACTGAAACCGTTGCCGAACTCGCGCCCGGTGATGTAGAGCTCAAACCGTTCGGTCACGTCCGGCCGGGTATCTGATGCCCGGGCCAGAGGAGAAATTTCCACCGGGTGTTCGCAAATGAAGGTCGGGTTCCAGAGCTTTTCTTCCACCGTTTCTTCAAAGTACAACACCTGCAGGCTGGCCAGGCTGCGGGTGGACAGCTTGTGCTTGTCTTCCTTCAGGCCCAGCTTTCGCAGTGCGTTGATGAGCCAGTCACGGTCATCCACCGCCGGCACACCTTGGTGGCCAAGCTCGCCGCCTGCACCGGTGTATTTGAGGATGGCCTCGCGGATGGTCAGCCGCTCGAATGGCGCGGCCAGATCCACAGGTTTGCCGGCATAGGTCAATTGCAGTGTTCCAGTCGCCTTCATGGCTGCGTCGCGCACCAGTTCTTCGGTGAAGTTCATCAGGTCCTGGTAGTTCCAGTACGCCGCGTAGAACTCCATCATGGTGAACTCGGGGTTGTGGCGGACGCTGATGCCTTCGTTGCGGAAGTTGCGGTTGATTTCAAACACCCGCTCGAACCCCCCCACCAGCAGGCGCTTCAGGTACAGCTCGGGCGCGATGCGCAGGAACATCTGCTGGTCCAGCGCGTTGTGGTGCGTCTCGAACGGCTTGGCGTTCGCTCCCCCGGGAATGGAGTGCAGCATGGGCGTTTCCACTTCCAGAAAGCCGTGGTGCACCATGAACTCGCGGATGCCACTGACCGCGCGGCTCCGTGCCACAAAACGGCGGCGGGCACTTTCATCGGTCATCAAATCGACATAGCGCTGGCGGTATTTGATTTCCTGGTCGTGGATACCGTGGAACTTGTCGGGCAGTGGGCGCAGGCTCTTGGTCAGCAAACGCACCTTGGTGGCATGGATGGACAGCTCGCCAGTGCGGGTTTTGAACACCGTGCCTTCAGCGGCGATGATGTCGCCCAAGTCCCAGTGTTTGAAAACGTTGAGCATGTCTTCGCCCACGCTCTCGTTGTTCAGGTAGATCTGGATGCGGCCACTGCTGGGCCCAAACGATGCGTCTTGCAGTGTGGCAAAGCTGGCCTTGCCCATCACGCGCTTCAACATCATGCGACCGGCCACGCTGGCGGTGGCACCGAGTGCTTCCAATTCTTCTTTGGTGTGTTCGTTGAAGCGGGCAAACAACTCGTCGGCCCGGTCGGCGGGTTTGAAGTCGTTGGGAAACGCCACGCCGTCGCGGATGGCCTTGAGCTTCTCGCGGCGCTCGGCGATCAGCTGGTTGTCATCGAAGGCGTCCGAATGATGAGGGTGCTCGGGCGTGGGCGTGGGGGCGTGTTGGGTCATGGTGTGCAATGAAAAAAGGGCTGCGTCTTTTGGACGCAACCCGTTATTTTAGGTTTGTGCCGGCCGCGCCCCTTGGCACGGGCTGTCACGGGCTCACTCGCCCAGGTATGCGGCGCGCACTTTGGGGTCTGTCAGCATTTGCTTGGCGTCGCCGGTCATGGTGATGAGGCCGGAGTCCATCACGTAGCCGCGGTTGGCAATGCCCAGCGCGCGGCTGGCGTTTTGCTCCACCAACAGGATGGTGACGCCCTGGGAGTAAACGTCTTTCACCACCTCAAAAATCTTGTCGACCATGATGGGCGACAGGCCCATGGACGGCTCGTCGAGCAGCAGCACCTTGGGTTGCGACATCAGCGCACGGCCCATGGCCAGCATCTGCTGCTCACCACCGGACATCGTGCCAGCGAGTTGGTCTTTTCGCTCCCGCAGGCGGGGAAACAGGTTGAACATCTTCTCGATGTCGGCGGCAATGCCGTCGTTGTCGTCGCGGATGTAGGCGCCCATCTGCAGGTTTTCGGTGATGGTCATGCGGGTGAACACGCCGCGCCCTTCGGGAACCATCACCAGACCTTCTTTCACCAGATCCCACGAGCCTTTGCCTTTGATGCTTTTACCCAGGTATTCGATGTCACCTTCGCCATAGGGCTGCGTGCCGGTGATGGCCTTCATGGTGGTGGTCTTGCCCGCACCGTTGGAGCCGATCAGCGTGACCAGTTCGCCCTCATGCACTTCCAGATCAACCCCTTTGACGGCCTTGATGCCGCCGTAGTTGACTTTCAGACCCTTGACTTTGAGCAGTGTGTTTGCCATGTGTGCTGTTCTCTCTTGCTGAAGCGTCAGGGGTATCAGTGTCCGCCGGTGCCCAGATAGGCCTCGATGACTTTTTCGTTCTTCTGAACCTCGGCGGGTGAGCCGGTGACCAGCGGCTTGCCGTAGTCAAGCACGGTCACGCGGTCGCACAGGCCCATGACCAGCTTCACATCGTGCTCGATCAACAGGATGGTTCGGTTGTCGTTGCGGATGCGGTCAATCAACTCGCGCAGCTGCACCTTTTCAGTGGCGTTCATGCCCGCAGCGGGCTCGTCCAGCGCAATCAGCTGCGGGTCGGTGGCCAGGGCGCGGGCAATTTCCAGGCGGCGCTGGTCACCGTAGCTCAGCGTGCGGGCCTTGAAATCGGCGTATTTGCCAATGCCCACGTAGTCCAGCAGTTCCTGGGCGCGTTTGGCGATGGCTTTTTCTTCGGCCTTGAAACCGGGTGTGCGGAAGATGGCACCCAGCAAACCGGAGTGTGTGCGCACGTGGCGGCCCACCATCACGTTTTCCAGCGCTGTCATTTCGGCAAACAGGCGGATGTTCTGGAACGTGCGCGCAATGCCCGCCTTGGCCACTTCGTGCACCGCTGTGGGGGTGTAGGGCTTGCCGGCCAACTCGAAGGTACCGCTGTCTGGCGTGTACAGCCCTGTCAGCACGTTGAAGAAGGTGGTTTTGCCGGCTCCATTGGGGCCAATCAGGCCATACACCTGACCGCGCTTGATGGTCACACCCACATCACTCAGAGCTTGCAGGCCACCGAAGCGTTTGGACACACCGGCCACGTTCAGAACAATATCGGCGCTCATGCTGCGTCTCCTTTGGTCAGGGACTTGCCGTGCTCCGGCGCAACATGACCACGATCATGGCCAGCGCGATCAGCAGCTGGCGCAAAATTTCAGGGGCCAGGCGCCCATCGGTGATGTAGTGCAGCGGACCGGCCATGTGGCGCAACAACTCGGGCAACGCCGCCAGCAACAAAGCGCCCAGAATGACGCCGGGAATATGGCCCAAACCACCCAGTGTGACCATGGCCACGATCATCACACTCTCCATCAGGCTGAACGATTCAGGCGACACAAAGCCCTGGAAACTGGCAAACATCACGCCCGAGATACCGCCGAAAGACGCACCCATGCCGAAGGCCAGCAGCTTCAGGTTACGGGTGTTCAGGCCCATTGCCTTGGCCGCAATTTCGTCTTCGCGAATGGCCATCCAGGCACGGCCGATGCGCGAGTCTTCCAAGCGCATGGACACCACAATGATGACCATCACCAGAAACAGGAACATGTAGTAGTACAGGCTGACCGACTCGAAGGTGATGCCGAAAAACGTGTGCCGCTGTCCCAGGCTGAAGCCAAACACGCTGACCGGGTCGATTTGCATCAGGCCCTTGGGTCCGTTGGTGATGTTGATGGGCCGGTCCAGGTTCAGCATGAAGATGCGGATGATTTCGCCGAAACCCAGCGTCACAATGGCCAAGTAATCGCCGCGCAGCTTCAGCGTGGGAGCTCCCAGCATCATGCCCACCAGTCCTGCAAACAAGCCCGCGAGGATCAACACGAGCCAGATGCTGAGGTGGATACCGTTGGGGAACATGGCCTTGACCGCTGGAAACGCTTCAGCCAGGTGGGGCGACCCCAACAAACCCATGAAGTACGCACCCACCGCAAAGAAGGCCACGTAGCCCAGGTCGAGCAGACCCGCAAAGCCCACAATGATGTTCAGGCCCAGCGCCAGCATCACGTAGAGCAAGGCCATGTCGATGATGCGCACCCAGGCATTGCCAAAGGGTTGCAACAACAGGGGCAGCACCAGCAGGCCGATGCCACACAGCACAAACGCAATCAACTTGCCTTGTTTGGAATCAAACATGTGTGTTCTCCTTAGGCACGCTCAGGCTCGATCGGCCACACGCTCACCCAGCAAACCCGACGGGCGAACCGTGAGCACCAGGATCAGCACGATGAAGGCAAAAATGTCGGTGTACTGGCTGCCCAGGAAACCACCGGTCAACGCACCCAGGTAACCCGCGCCAATGCCCTCGATCAGGCCCAGAGCGAGGCCACCCACCACCGCACCGCCGAGGTTGCCGATGCCACCGAACACGGCCGCCGTGAAGGCTTTCAGTCCGGGCATGAAGCCCATGGAGTGCTGAACCGTGCCGTAGTTGGCGGCCCACATCACACCGGCCAGCGCGGCCAGGCAGGCGCCAATGACGAAGGTGGCGGAAATCACCACGTCGGGCTTGATGCCCATCAGCCCAGCCACGCGGGGGTTCTCGGCCGTGGCGCGCATGGCGCGACCCAGCTTCGTGCGGTTGACCAGGTACATCAACGCGGCCAGCGTGACCGCCGTGGCAGCCAGAATGAACACCTGCGTCACCGAGATCACTGCGCCGCCAAACTCAAACGGCTCGGACGACAGCACCGACGGATACGACTTGGGGTTGGGTTTCCAGATCATCATTGCAAACGTCTGCAACAGCAGCGACATGCCGATGGCCGTGATGAGGGGGGCAAGCCGTGGCGAATTGCGCAACGGTCGGTAAGCCAGTTTCTCGATGGTGAAGTTCAGCACCGAGCACACCACCATGGAAATCAGGATGGCAACCACGAGCAGCACCCAACCCGGCACCCCGGGCATGGACTCTTTGGCCGTGACGATGATGGACCAACTGGTTAAAGCACCCACCATCAGCACATCGCCGTGCGCAAAGTTGATGAGGCCGATGATGCCGTACACCATGGTGTAGCCCAGCGCCACCAGTGCATACATGCTGCCCAGAACCAGACCGTTGATGATCTGCTGAAGCAAGATATCCATAAAGTGTTTCTCCGTTGTTGGGAAGTTGCCGGCGCGTTCCCGATCGGTTTCAGGCTAGCAAAAAACCCGCCAGTTGGTGTCCTGTTGGGAGACTGACTGCGGGTTGGTCGCGGATTGTAGCCACGCACCCGCGTCCAAACGGTGCCCCAAGCTGGGGCAAATGGCCGGGTTTTCCCTTGCATGTGTCTCGGGGTTGGGTTGCATCAAGCGGACAGCGCCATCATGAGTTCGCCTGATTGTTCAGGCTTTTCAGTTCGCGCAGCTTATCGGCGATGCGAATTTCCAGCCCGCGCTCCACGGGTTTGTAAAACGTTTGCACCTCCATGCCCTCGGGCAAATACGTTTCTCCGGCAGCAAATCCGCCCGGTTCGTCGTGTGCATAGCGGTAGCCTTTGCCGTGATCCAGGTCTTTCATGAGCTGGGTGGGGGCGTTGCGCAGGTGCATGGGCACGGGGCGTGTGCCATCGGCTTTCACAAATGCCTTGGCTGCTTTGTAGGCGGTGTACACCGCGTTGGACTTGGGCGCCACGGCCAGATACACCGCACACTGGGCCAGGGTCAGCTCACCTTCGGGGCTGCCCAGTCGCTCGTAAACCTCGGCCGCATCCAACGCCATGCGCAAGGCGCGGGGGTCGGCCAGGCCGATGTCTTCGCTGGCCATGCGTATGAGGCGGCGCACCACGTAGCGCGGGTCGGTGCCGCCGTCGAGCATGCGCACCAGCCAGTAGAGCGCCGCATCGGGGTCAGAGCCACGGACCGACTTGTGCAGGGCCGAAATGGCGTCATAAAAATGGTCGCCGCCCTTGTCGTAGCGGCGCAAGCGCTCGCCCAGCACGCGCTGCAACCACGGCACCGTGACCAGTCCAAGGTGTTCACTGCTGGCAGCCACGGCCAGGGTTTCCATGGTGTTGAGCAGTCGACGGGCGTCGCCATCGGCGTACTCAGACAGCACATTCGCCGCTTCATCATCAATAGCTGGAAACGCTTTATGGGAAAGTGCCAGGGCCATGATTTTCTTCAAATCTTCCGGCGTTAGCGACCGAAGAACATACACGGCCGCGCGCGACAGCAACGCGGAGTTCACCTCGAACGACGGGTTTTCAGTGGTGGCCCCGATGAAGGTGAACAGCCCACTCTCCACATGCGGCAAAAACGCGTCTTGCTGGCTTTTGTTGAAGCGGTGCACCTCATCCACAAACACCAGCGTGCGGGTGGGCACCAGCCCGGTGAGCGCAGCCTGCGCCTGCTCCACGGCCTCGCGGATGTCTTTCACGCCGCCAAGTACAGCGCTGATGGTGATGAACTGCGCATCAAACGCATCGGCCATCAGCCGTGCAATGGTGGTTTTGCCCACGCCGGGCGGGCCCCACAGAATGCAACTGTGCGGCTGACCCGATTCGAACGCCAGCCGCAGCGGCATGCCCGCACCCAGCAGGTGCTGCTGGCCCACCACGTCGCCCAGGGTGCGGGGGCGCAAGCGCTCGGCCAGCGGCATGTGGGCGGGCGCACCGGTGCGCCCGCTGGGGCTGCCCACGCTCATTGTTTGAGCACATCAGCCCCAGGCGGGGGCTTGAATGCAAAACCGCTGGCGCTCAGACCGGGGTTGGACTTGAACCCGTCGAAACGGATCACAGAGCGCTGGCCGAAGCTGTCCTCCATGTCCAGGACCGCCAGTTGGCCTTGGGCAAAACCCACGCGCACGCTTTTCAGCTGGCCATCGCGCTGCTTGGGTATGGCTCGCACCCAACTCAGGCCCTCGGCATCGGGCTCGGACTTGAATTCAAATGCTTCTCCCAGTTTGGCCAGGCTGGCCGACGAGGCCACCAACGCAGCGGGTGTGGAGCCCAGCGCCTGGGCCTGCGATCGGCTGGTGACCTGGTTCAAATCCACATCGTGCAGCCAAAGGGTTTTTCCATCGGCCACGATGGTTTGCTCGAACGGCTTTTGGTAGTCAAACCGAAATCGGTCAGGCCGCAGAAACGCAAACGTGCCGCTGCTGGTTTTGGCGCGGGGCGCGGCCTCGCTGGTTCGGGCGGGCGCGGTCACGGTTTGGATGAAAGTGGCGCTGCCACTGTGGGTGCTGACCAAAAAATTTTCAAGGTCTTTTATGCCTTCAGCGCAAGATGGGATTGCGTTAAAAGCTATCAAAAAACCAAATATGAATGGGCGCATGGATTGTGGGTGTGTCATTCGGCGCGGGGCGGTACCAAGATATCGCGCTGCCCGCTGCCGCTCATGGCGCTGACCAGACCGGCTTTTTCCATGTCCTCCACCAGCCGGGCAGCGCGGTTGTAGCCAATTTTCAAATGGCGTTGCACCAGCGAAATGCTGGCCTTGCGGTTTTTCAGCACGACCTCCACAGCCTGGTCGTACATGGGGTCTTTTTCACCGCCTGTGGCATCGGCGCCGTCGGAAGACAAGTCCCCGTCACCATCCACCGTTCCGCCTTCCAGCACCCCTTCGATGTAGTTGGATTCTCCGCACTGCTCTTTCAAGAACGTGACCACACGGTGCACCTCGTCATCGCTCACAAACGCACCATGCACGCGCACGGGGTAGCCGGTGCCGCTGGGCATGTAAAGCATGTCGCCCATGCCCAGCAGGGCTTCCGCACCCATCTGGTCCAGGATGGTGCGGCTGTCGATCTTGCTGCTGACCTGGAAACTGATGCGGGTGGGAATGTTGGCCTTGATGAGGCCGGTGATCACATCCACGCTGGGCCGCTGGGTCGCCAGAATCAGGTGAATGCCGGCGGCACGGGCTTTTTGCGCCAGGCGGGCAATGAGTTCTTCAATTTTTTTGCCCACGACCATCATCAGGTCGGCCAGCTCGTCGATGACGACCACGATGTGGGGCAGCCGCTCCAGCGGTTCGGGCTGCTCGGGCGTGAGGCTGAAAGGGTTGTAAATGAACTCGCCTTTGGCCTTGGCTTCGTCGATCTTGGCGTTGAAGCCCGCCAGGTTGCGCACGCCCATTTTGCTCAGCAGCTTGTAGCGCTTTTCCATTTCGGCCACGCACCAGTTCAGTCCGTTGGCGGCTTGCTTCATGTCGGTGACCACGGGGCACAGCAGGTGCGGAATGCCCTCGTACACGCTCATTTCAAGCATTTTGGGGTCGATCAGCAGCAGGCGCACGTCCCGGGCATCGGCCTTGTACAGCAGGCTGAGGATCATGGCGTTGATGCCCACCGACTTGCCCGAGCCCGTGGTACCGGCCACCAGGCAGTGCGGCATTTTGGCCAGGTCGGCCACCACCGGGTTGCCCACAATGTCTTTGCCCAAGCCCATGGTGAGCAGGCTTTTGGCCTCGTGGTAAATCTGAGACCCCAGAATTTCGCTCAGCTTGATGGTCTGGCGCTTGGCGTTGGGCAACTCCAGCGCCATGATGTTTTTGCCCGGAATGGTCTCAATCACGCGGATGGACACCAGGCTCAAACTCCGCGCCAGGTCTTTGGCCAGGTTCACCACCTGAGAGCCCTTCACGCCCGTGGCGGGCTCAATCTCGTAACGTGTGATCACCGGGCCGGGCATGGCGGCCACCACGCGCACTTCCACACCAAAGTCTTTCAGCTTCTTTTCAATCAGGCGGCTGGTCATTTCCAGCGTGTCGGCCGACACGGTCTCCTGCCGAGCCAGCGCGCCATCCAGCAAGTCGACTTGCGGCAGGTTGGAGTCGGGCATTTCCTGGAACAAGGGCTTCTGGCGCTCTTTGGCCACGCGCTCGCTGCGGCGTGGCTCTACCACGGTGGGCTCCACGATCAGCACGGGGTCATGGTGGGTTTCGATGATGTCCTCACGCTCTTCGGCCACCACCTCTTCACGCTGGCGGGCCGCTTCCTGACCGATGCGCAGGTCCTGGTCGGCCTCGCGGCGCTCTTTGCGGGACTGGAACCAACCGTCCACGGTCGCACCCAGCCATTGCGCACCTTGCCCCCAGGAGAAGCGAAACACCCCCGCCGTTGTCAACACCAGTACCGCAATGGCCACCAGCGCAGACCCATTGAAACCCAACCAGTGCATGGCCAATGGCCCCAGCCAATGGCCCAGTGCGCCCCCCGCGTGGTCGGGCAGGAGAGGCTCGAGCCGATACAGGCGGCCCCACTCCAACACAGCACTCGAAGCCATCAGCGCAACCAGCATGCCAACGTAACCCAGGCGATGCAACGGTGCCGCGCCCAACCAGGCCCAGAGCCCTCTGGCCTCGGTGTCTGCGTTTGGTTCGGCAGGTTCGGTGCGCAACCAGCGGGCAAGGGATGTGAGCCACGCACGCAGTGCAGCCAGAAACAGCCACCACACCGAAAAACCAAACAAAAAATACCCGCCATCTGCCACCAATGCCCCAAGGCGTCCAGCCCAGTTGTGCGTGCCGTCACCCGTTCCGGTGGTGGACCATGCCGCATCGCCCAGTGAATGGGTGGCGAGGGCAAGAAACGTAAAAACCCAGCCAACAAAACCCGCAAACAGCACCAGTTCGTGGGCAAAACGCCCCACCCCCGACACGGGTTCAGGCTGGTTATTGAGGGTGTTAAGGGAATACGTCATGCGGTTTTCAGGTAAGTATCGACCCCACCAGGGCACTGCGCGGGGTCAGGCGCCTGTCGTGCACCAAGGTGGATCCATCGGGGGTGAGTTCGACAAAACCTCTGTCTTCAAGGTCTTTGATGACACGGCTGACCATCTCGCGAGAGGCACCGATCATTTTGGCCACATCCTGGCGCGATACCCGCCCCGCAATCACCAGCCGCCCACTGGCATCGGGCTTGGCAAAATCGATCAGCACACGGGCCACCCGGCCGTAAACGTCCATCAAGGCCAGTGTTTCGATTTTTCTGTCTGCCTGCCGCAAGCGTTCCACCAACCCCTTCATCACGGCATATGCCATGGCATTGTTCTCGGAAAGGCAACGGGCAAACTCGGCGCGCCCCAAAATGAGCACATCAGTCTGTATGTCTGCTCGCACCGTGGCCGAGTGCGGCTGGTTGTCGATCAGGCTCATTTCACCCAGGTAGTCGCCGGGACTGAGTGTGGCCAAGATCACCTCGCGGCCACGCTCGTTGGCCTTCACCACACGGGCTCGCCCGGTGAGCAATATGCCCAAACTGTTGGTCTTGTGCCCCTGCTCAACGATGGCGTCACCCCGTTTGAAGCGGGCCTTGGTGACAGACGCAGCCACAGCCTCGGCCTGAGAGGGCGTGAGGTTGCAAAACAGCGGAACGCGCCGGATGAGATCAAGATTGGACAAAATGGCCATGGTGGTTTCTCGGGTGTGTGCAAGCTGCACAGCTTGCGTGCAACGGGCTTTCTTACAATGCAGCGGAGTCGGTCACCAGCAGGCAAAGAGCACTGACTGGCACTCCGGATACGCAGCTACAGCCTTACTTGGGGTCCTCAGGCCAACACATCCACATGAAGCATTCTAAAGTTCTGATTTTGGGCTCCGGCCCTGCTGGCTACACGGCCGCCATTTATGCCGCCCGCGCCAATTTGGCCCCCACACTGGTCACCGGCATGGCACAAGGCGGCCAACTGATGACCACCACCGAAGTCGACAACTGGCCGGCTGACGTGCATGGCGTGCAGGGCCCTGACCTGATGCAACGCTTTCAGCAGCACGCCGAGCGTTTCAAAACCGAGATGGTGTTCGACCACATCAACGCCGTCGACCTGAGCAAACGCCCCTTTGTGCTGACCGGCGACAGCGGCCAATACAGTTGCGACGCGCTCATCATCGCCACCGGTGCATCGGCCAAATACCTGGGCCTGCCGTCTGAAGAGGCATTCATGGGCAAAGGCGTGAGTGGCTGCGCCACCTGCGACGGATTCTTTTACCGGGGCCAGCCGGTGGCCGTGGTGGGCGGCGGCAATACCGCTGTGGAAGAGGCGCTGTATCTGTCGAACATCGCCAGCAAGGTCACGCTCGTGCACCGCCGCGACAAGTTCAAGGCCGAAGCCATCATGATCGACCACCTGATGGAGAAAGTGGCTGCAGGCAAGATCGAGCTCAAAACCCATTGTGTGCTCGACGAGGTGCTGGGCGACGTGAAAGGCGTGAACGGCATCCGGTTGAAGAACGTGTTGACCGGCAGCACCGAAAACGTGGACGTGCAAGGCTGCTTCATCGCCATCGGCCACCAGCCCAACACCGACATCTTCAAAGGGCAACTGGAGATGAAAGATGGCTACATCGTGCCACGCTCGGGCTCTAACGGCTTTGCCACCATGACCAGCGTGCCCGGCGTGTTTGCCGCTGGCGACGTGCAAGACCACATCTACCGCCAGGCCATCACCAGTGCCGGCACAGGGTGCATGGCGGCTCTCGACGCCCAGCGTTTCCTGGAACAGGGTGCTGCCTGATCTATAATGCTGGGTTTTCCAGGGTTACCGCCACCCTTTTTCATGGCGAGGTGAGGTTGTCATTCCTGGCCGTCAGGCCACGACAACCGTGTTTATCGGAGTGTCCTTTATGGCACGCGTCTGCGATGTAACGGGCAAAAAGCCCATGGTGGGAAACAACGTTTCCCACGCCAACAACAAAACCAAGCGCCGCTTCCTGCCCAACCTGCAATACCGCCGGTTCTGGGTCGAGAGCGAAAACCGTTGGGTGCGTTTGCGCGTGTCCAGCGCAGCCCTGCGCCTGATCGACAAAAACGGCATTGACGCCGTGCTCGCAGACCTGCGCGCACGTGGCCAAGCCTGATACTGAAAGGAACCGATCATGGCAAGCAAAGGCGGACGCGAAAAAATCAAGCTGGAATCCACTGCAGGTACCGGCCACTTCTACACCACGAACAAAAACAAGAAAACCACGCCTCAAAAGCTGGCTTTCATGAAGTTCGATCCCAAGGCTCGCAAACACGTCGAGTACAAGGAAATCAAGCTGAAGTGATTCACTTCGCCTGAAACAAAAAAGCCGCTGTGTCCCAGCGGCTTTTTTGTTGCCTGCCGCCAAGTGCGGCCGGTCGGACACTCTCAGGACAGGCGCACAGCCCGAAGGGTGTACGAGAACTCCTTGAGAGCGGAAATGCCGCTGTCTTCGGCGCGCTTGCACCAGGCCTGCAGGTCTTTGGCCAGTTGTTCACGGGTGTGTGTCCGGCTGGACCACAACTGGCGCAGTTCTTCACGCATCGCGTACATCTTGTCCAGCACGGGGTGCTCGGCGCGGGCTTGGGCCAACTGGGGGCGCAGCACAGCGGGCACCTTTTCATCATCGCGGTGGAGCCACCGGCGGGCCACTTCCAGCGCCTGAATATTGCCCTGCCCCATGCGGGCAGCCTGGAGTTCTGCCTTGCACGCGCGCCGCATTTCACGGGCGAAGGTGGCCATCACTTCATAGCGGTTGGCAATGATGGCTTCAAGCGTCTGCTCGTCGGCCACGGGTTTGACCATGCCCAACACCATGTGAGGGCTGGTTTTGCGCACCTTGGCCAAGCCGGCCATTTCCAGACAGCGGATGTACAGCCAGCCGATGTCGAACTCATAGGGCTTGACCGACAGTTTTGCCGACGTGGGGTAAGTGTGGTGGTTGTTGTGCAGTTCTTCGCCACCAATCAGGATGCCCCAGGGAGACACGTTGGTGCTGGCATCGGCGGCCTCGAAGTTGCGGTAGCCCCAGTAGTGCCCCAGACCGTTGATGATGCCGGCGGCAGTGATGGGAATCCAGGCCATCTGCACAGCCCAGATGGACAGGCCGATGACCCCGAACAACGCCACGTTGATGACCAACATCACACCCACGCCTTGCCATGAAAAGCGCGTGTACAGGTTGCGCTCAATCCAGTCGTCCGGTGTGCCATGGCCGTAACGGGCCAAGGTGTCGAGGTTCTTGGTTTCCGCGCGGTACAGCTCCGCCCCTTCGGTCAGCACCTTCTTGATGCCGAACACCACCGGGCTGTGCGGATCGCCTTCCTGTTCGCATTTGGCGTGGTGTTTGCGGTGGACCGCAGCCCATTCTTTGGTCACCTGTCCGGTGGTGAGCCAGAGCCAGAAACGGAAAAAGTGCGACGGGATGGCATGCAGCTCCAGTGCCCTGTGCGCCTGGTGACGGTGCAAAAAGATGGTCACACTGGCAATGGTGATGTGCGTCAGCGCCAGCGTGATCAGCACCACCTGCCACCAGGTGGTCTCAATCAGTCCATGGCCCAGCCATTGGATGGCCGCATCAAAAAAACTCATGCTCGACTTTCAACAGGGGAAGGACCGGGGAGTGTGTCACCGGGGGTGCGCGATTTTAGGCGCGGCGCTCTCAAAATGCCAGCGCCCGCCGCTCAGGTTTTGCGTTGCCAGACGGCGGCAAAAAACCCGTCGGTGTCGTGCCGGTGCGGCCACATACGAAGGTAGGGCCCACTGCACAGATGGGCCGACGCATCGGCCGGTGTGCGCCCGCCCGCAAGCGCCTCAGACGAATCTTGAGCCAACAGTCGCTCCAGCAGGCCGGGCACCGGCAGCAGCTCAAAGTCGGGCGCCTCGGCCACCGCCTCGTTTTCTTCGGGCAACACGCTGCAGGTGGCGTACACCAAGCGGCCTCCGGCTTTCACCAGCCGCTGCGCACTGCCCAGGATGGCAATTTGTTTGGCTTGCAGCTCCAGCACACCCGCTGCGGTTTGCCGCCATTTCAAATCGGGGTTGCGGCGCAGGGTGCCCAGGCCCGAACAGGGCGCGTCCACCAGCACCCGGTCCATCTTGCCCGCCAAGCGTTTGATGCGCTCGTCGCGTTCGTGGGCGATGGCCACAGGATGCACATTGGACAGGCCGCTGCGGGCCAGCCGGGGCTTCAAGGCATCAAGCCTGTGAGCCGACACGTCAAACGCGTACAGCCGCCCGGTGTTGCGCATGGTGGCGCCAATGGCCAGGGTTTTGCCACCCGCACCGGCGCAAAAATCGGCCACCATTTCGCTGCGCTTGGCTTCGAGCAGCCAGGCCAGCAGTTGCGAGCCTTCGTCTTGCACTTCCAGCTCGCCAGCGATAAACGCGGGCAGCTTGTTGATGGCGGGCTTGCCTTGCAGCCTGATGCCCCAGGGCGAATACGGCGTAGGGACACCTTGTATAGCAGCCTTCGCAATCTGGCCAAGCGCTACAGGCCTTTTTTGCTTGTAAATATTCACGCGCAAGTCCAACCCAGCAGGCTCGTTCATGCGCTTGGCCAGCGCTTCAAACTCGTCGCCCACCTGGGCTTTGAGCGGGGCCACCAGCCAGTCGGGCAGGTTGTGGCGGTGGTGGGCCATCAGCTCGTCGGGGCGCACGCGGGCGGTACCGTCCAGCCACAAGCATTCCTGCTCGGTCAGGGCAGACTTGATGAAATTGCGGTCGCCATGAAAACCCAAAATGGCCAAGCGGCGCTCGCGCGGGCCTGAGCCCGAGCGGGCCAGGTGCTCGAACAGCAGCTTCTGCCGCAGCACGGCATACGTGGTCTCGGCCAGGGTGTTGCGCTCGCGCGGGCCGAGGTTGCGGTTCTCACGAAAAAAACGGGACACCACGGCATCGGCCGGGTGGTCAAACTTCAATACCAGTTGCACCAGGGCGGTGCAAGCGTCTAACAGGGCTTTGGGGTGCATGGGGTGGATTGTCCCACGCACCCCGTCATGGGCGTTGACCCATGACCGGTGCGGGATAATCCCGCCCCATGTCTGACATTGAAAACCAGGTGCGCCGTCGCCGCACCTTTGCCATCATCTCCCACCCCGACGCCGGTAAAACCACGCTCACCGAGAAGCTGCTGCTGTTCTCGGGCGCCATCAACATAGCCGGATCGGTCAAGGCCCGCAAGGCCGCACGCCAAAAGCAGCGCGGCATTTCCGTGGCATCGAGCGTGATGCAGATGGAATACCGCGACTGCGTCATCAACCTGCTCGACACCCCCGGCCACCAAGATTTTTCTGAAGACACCTACCGCGTGCTGACCGCCGTGGACGCAGCGCTGATGGTGATTGACGCGGCCAACGGCGTGGAGCCCCAAACCCGCCGATTGCTGCAAGTCTGCCGCGCCCGCAACACGCCCATCCTCACCTTTGTGAACAAGATGGACCGCGAGGTGCAGGCCCCGCTGGACGTGATGGACGAAATCGAGCGCGAACTCGGCATGACCGTGGTGCCGTTCACGTGGCCCGTGGGCATGGGCAAACAGTTCCACGGCGTGTACGACCGTCGCACCGACCAGATGCGCGTATTTGCCGCCGGTGAGGACCGCGCAGGCGGCGAGGAAGAAGTACTGGCCGGCCGTGACAACGCCGTGACCGCCCAACGCTTTGGCATGGAATGGACCCAGGCCAAAGACGAAATGGAGCTGGTGGAAGGCGCATCACCTGCCTTTGACGAAGCCGAGTTTCTGGCCGGGCGCCAGACGCCCATGCTGTTCGGCTCGGCCATCAACAACTTCGGCGTGCGCGAGGTGCTGGACGCGCTGGTGGACCTGGCCCCACCGCCCGGCCCCAAGCCGTCCATACAGCGTGTGGTGCAACCCACCGAGCCCAAGTTCACCGGCGTAGTTTTCAAAATCCAGGCCAACATGGACCCGGCGCACCGCGACCGCATTGCCTTTGTGCGCGTGGCCAGCGGCAAGTTCGAGCGTGGCATGCCCCTGAAGGTGGTGCGCAGCGGCAAGGTCATCAAGCCCAACACCGTGGTCACCTTCATGAGCCAGCGGCGCGAACTGCTGGACGAGGCTTTTGCCGGTGACATCATCGGCATTCCCAACCACGGTGTGCTGCAACTGGGCGACACGCTCACCGAAGGTGAACAACTGCAGTTCACTGGCCTGCCCTTCTTTGCACCCGAAATCATCCGCAGCGTGGAAGTGGCCGACCCGCTGCGCGGCAAGCAACTGAAAGCAGGTCTGACGCAGCTGGGTGAAGAAGGGGCCATTCAGGTCTTCCGCCCCATCGCAGGCAGCGTGCTGATGCTGGGTGCCGTCGGCCAGTTGCAGTTTGAAGTGGTGGCGCACCGGCTGGAAGCCGAATACGGCGTGAAAGCCCGCATCACCCACAGCACCTACCAGGTGGCCCGCTGGGTGACTTGCGCGCCCGAAGACGGCGGCGAGCAGGAACTGAAGCGCTTCATCGACGCCAACCAGCACCGCGTGGCGCTGGACGCGGTGGACGCCCCCACCCTGCTGGTGGACCACAACGCCACCCTTCGCGCCGTGGAGGCCAACTGGCCCAAGAGCATGCGGGGCTGGTGTTCCACAAGGCGATGTGAAGCGCACCTCCGGTTATTTGACGGTGGCAAGCCGCAGAAAATGCCTTCATGAACACCCCCGCCGACACCCTGCGCCACCACCTCGCTGAGGTGGATCGCCTGCGCGAGGCCGCTTGGGCAGCCTCCGCTCCCTTGCAGGCAGCACTGGCGGCTGTACGAGGTGTGCAGGTGCAGCGGTTCCACTTCACCTACGCCGACTTTCTGGCCAGCCCGCGCCACGGGCAGGCGGCGCGGTTCTTTTTGAACGAGTTGTACGGCAGCCACGACTACCGACAGCGCGATGCGCAGTTTGCCCGCATTGCAGGGGCCATCGAGCGGCTGTTTCCGGCCAAAGTGATGGCGCTGGCAGTACAACTGGCCGAGGTGCACGCCCTCACTGAAACGCTGGACTGGCAATTGGCCCAGGCGTGGTCAGCAGTGCCAGGGCCCACGCCCTGTTCGCCGGAGGAAACAGCCAATCGATACCTGACCTGCTGGCGGCAGGTGGGTCGGCCAACAGATCGCGAACGCCAGTTACAGGCCGTGATGGCGCTGGGCTGGCAACTGGCCGAGGTGGTGCGCATTCCAGGCCTTCGCATGGCCTTGCGGCTGATGCGCAAGCCAGCACACGCCGCTGGGCTGTCAGTACTTCAGGAGGTGCTGGAAAACGGCTTTGATGCGTTCACATCCATGGGCCAGCCTGACGGTTTTCTGCACGAAGTGCACACGCGGGAAAGCGACTGGATCGGCAGCTTCTTTGATGCAGATCTGCCTGCCATCACACAACGGCTGGCGTTGACACTGAACCTCGGTAAAAAGGGTTGAACCTAAATCCGGCAGTGACACCGTGGACGACAGGGCATATGGAGGTCTGAACGGCCCATGTGTCGGCGCGATTTTGTCGCTCACGTAGCGCACCAGCACCGCCAATGGACCTGCTGAGGTGAACTGCTCCGCAGTGGCCCTGACAAGCTGCAAGGCGGCACTGGTGTTGGCGCTCAGTCCCCCAAAAAGCCACCCGAAGGTGGCGGGGGAATGGACGGAATCAGTTGTTTCCGAGGGCGATGCCTTCGCGGCGAGGGTCGGCACCGCCCGCCCAGGTACCGGCGGCCGGGTTGCGCGCCAGAAGCCCTGTCTGTCCGCCGGTCCGGTAGCCGTTGAACACGATGCCGTGAAGGCCGCTGGTGAACGCGGTGGACTGGGCCACTGTGTGTCCGCGGGCCTTGAGGTCGTCACGAATCGCTGCCGTGTCGATCACCGAACCTTTCTCGATCGACGTGGTGGCATTGGTCTGGGCACCGAAGTTGGGCAGGTTGATGGCCTGCTGCACATTGAGTTTCCAGTCGATCATGCCGATCAGCGACTTGGTGGTGTATTGAATGATGGCGCTGCCACCCGGCGAGCCGATCAGGGCTTCCAGGTCGCCCGAAGCGGTGTTGAACACCAGGGTCGGCGCCATTGAACTTCTGGGGCGCTTGAGAGGCTGCACCCGGTTGGCCACCACGCTGCCGTCAGGGTCCTTGTCGGTGAATGAGAAATCGGTCAGCTGGTTGTTGAGCAGGAACCCGCGCACCATCTGCAGACTGCCAAAGCCGTTTTCGATGGTGGTGGTCATGGACACTGCATTGCCATTGCGGTCCACGATGGACATGTGGCTGGTGGATGGCAGGTTCGCAGACGTATCTGTTCCCAGCGGGCTGTAAACCCCAGCCGGCGTGCCAGCCGTCGGGGTGCCGATGGACTTCTTCATGTCGATCAGCTTGGCCCGCTGGTTCAGGTAGACCGGATCAACCAGGCCCGCCTGCGGCAGGGTGATGAAGTCGGGGTCGGCGATGTATTTCGCCCGGTCGGCATAGGCCAGGCGGTAGGCTTCGGAAATCACATGGACCGAGTCGGCGCTGTTGGCCTTCATGCCGGCCAGGTCGAAGTTCTGCACGATGCCCAGGGTCTGCAGCGTGGTGATGCCACCCGAGCTCGGTGGCGGCATGCCGCAGATGCGGTAGCTTGTCCGGTAGGTGGCACACACCGGGGTGCGCACCTTGCTGGTGTAGCCGCTGAGGTCGGCCAGGGTCATGCGGCCCGGGTTCGCGGGGTGGCTGGCCACCTTGTTGACGATGTCCTGGGCAATGGGGCCGGTGTAGAACGCATTGGCACCTCCGGCTGCAATCGCCCGGAAGGTGGCTGCAAGCTCGGGATTTTTCAGCAGCGTGCCGGTGGCTTTGGCTGTGCCGTCGGCATTCAGAAAATAGCTGGCACCCGGCTCGCCCTGGGCCTTGATGCGCGCGGCGCTGCCGGCAATCGACACGCTCATGCGTTCGCTGATGGGGAAACCGTCCTCCGCCAGTTTGATGGCCGGCGCAAACAAATCGGCCCAGGCCAGCTTGCCGTGCGCCTTGTGAGCGGCTTCTAGCATGCGCAACAGACCGGGCGTGCCGACGGAAAGACCACCGTCAACGGCCGCCAGAAAACCCAGCGGCTTTCCGTCTTTGTCCAGGAACATGTTGGCAGTAGCGGAAGCCGGCGCGGTTTCGCGACCATCGTAGGCCAGCACCTTATTGCCGCTCTTGTCGAAATGCAGCATGAACGCCCCACCCCCGATACCCGAAGACTGGGGCTCCACCAGGTTCAGCACCATTTGCACCGCGATCGCGGCGTCAACCGCACTACCGCCCCGCGCCAGAATGTCCACACCGGCCCTGACCGCGATCGGATTGGCTGCCGACACCATGTCCTGGTTGGCGTAGGCAATGGGCTTGGTGGTGTAGCCTGACGGGGGCTCGGGTGGAACAAACTGCTCGGTCGGCTCCGCAAGCAATTCGTCGCCGCCACCCAGACAGGCACTCAAACTCAGGGCAGCCAGGACGGCCAGACCTGTCCGGCGGGACACGGGAAACATCTTCATGGTTTTTGCCTTTCGGTGAAAAAAAGTGAGCTCAGGTTAACAAAATCCGTGCCAACCCTTGCGTCACCCAGGGAACAGGTCGGGCGGAGCAGCCCTGTCAGACCACCCGCTGCGTCTGCACCCCCAAGCCTTCCACGCCCAACCGCATGGTTTGCCCGGCGCGCAAATACATCGGGGGTTTGTGGCCCATGCCCACGCCGGGCGGCGTGCCGGTGGTGATGACATCGCCCGGCTGCAAGGTGGTGAAGCGGCTCAGATAGCTGACCAGAAACGCCACGCCGTACACCATGGTGGCGGTGCTGCCGTTTTGGCGCAGCTGGCCGTCCAACTCCAGCCACAGCTTCAGGGCCTGCGGATTGGGCACTTCGTCGGCCGTCACCAGCCAGGGGCCTATGGGGCCGAAGGTGTCAAAGCCCTTGCCCTTGTCCCAGGTGCCGGCGCGCTCCAACTGGTATTCGCGCTCGGACACGTCGTTCACCACACAGTAACCCGCCACGTGGTTCAGCGCATCGGCCTCGGCGATGTAGCGCCCGCCCTGGCCAATGACCACGCCAAGCTCCACTTCCCAATCGGTTTTCACCGAACCACGGGGGAGTTGCACCGCATCGTCAGGGCCGCAGATGCAACTGGTCCATTTGGTGAACACCACCGGCTCGGGCGGCACGGCCATGCCAGCCTCGGCTGCGTGGTCGGCGTAGTTCAGGCCAATGCCCAGGAACTTGCCCACCTGCCCCACACAGGCGCCCAGCCGCAGGTCCTGCTGCGGCACACCGGGCACCAGGGGCAGGCTGTCGATGTCCAGCGCCTTCAACCGGGCCAGGCTGGCGGGCAGCAGGGCGTCGCCGGCCAGGTCGGGCAGCACGGTTGACAGGTCGCGCACGCGGCCCTGTGCGTCGAGCACACCGGGCTTCTCTTGGCCTACCGGGCCGTAACGCAGCAATTTCATGGCGATTTCCTTGTAGCTACAAACCCATGCACAGCAAGCGACAGAGGCATTTTTTAATTGAAAATTAATCCAAACCAGCCAGCAGGCGCTCCACCGCGCGGGGGTAAATGAGGTGCTCTTGCGTCAGCACCCTGGCGGCCAGCGCTTGGGCCGTGGCGCCGGGGATGATGGGCACCACAGCTTGGTCGAGTATCTGGCCGTGGTCCAGCTCCGGGGTGACACGGTGCACGGTGGCACCGGCAAACTTGCAACCCTCGTCAATGGCCCGCTGGTGCGTGTTCAGCCCGGTGAAGGCGGGCAACAGGCTGGGGTGGATGTTGACCAGCCGCCCGTCGTAATGCGCCACAAACCCTGGTGTGAGGATGCGCATGAACCCAGCCAGCACCACCAGCGCGGGGTCAAAACCATCGATTTCGGCCATCAGCGCCGCGTCAAACGCCTCGCGGCTGGCAAAGGCTTTGTGGTCGACCACGGCAGTGGGCAGGCCATGGCTGCGGGCAAAGGCCAGACCGGCGGCATCGGCCTTGTTGCTCAGCACTGCGGCCACGCGGGCACCCACGCGTTGTGCCCATTGGCGTTGCTCGGCGACGCGCACAAGGGCTTGCATGTTGGAGCCGCTGCCAGAGATCAAAATGACGATGTTTTTCATGACCTGACCGAGTGTAATGACCCCCCTATGAACGCCGCCTACTCCCCCGCCCTGCGCCCTTTGTCACCCGCCGAATCCCGCGTGCTGGGCACGCTGATGGAAAAAGCCCGCACCGTGCCCGACAGCTACCCCTTGTCGATGCAAGCCCTGCTGACCGGCTGTAACCAGAAAACCACCCGCGACCCGGTGATGAACCTGACCGAAGGCCAGGTGGCCGAGGCGTTGGATGAACTCAAAGCCCTGGCCTTGGTGGTGGAACAAAGCGGTGCGCGGGTGCCCCGCTACAGCCACAACTTCCAGCGCGTGGTGGGCGTGCCCGAGCAGGCCGCCGCCCTGTTGGGCCTGCTGATGCTGCGCGGCCCGCAAACCGCGGGCGAACTGCGCATCAACAGCGAACGCTGGCACCGCTTTGCCGACATTTCGTCGGTGGATGCCTTTTTGGAAGAGCTGCAAGACCGCAGCACCGACAAAGGTGGCCCCCTGGTCGTCAAACTGCCCCGCGCCCCCGGCACCCGCGAGCAGCGCTGGGCCCACCTGCTGTGCGGCGAGGTGGACCTGACGCAAACCCCCACAGGCCCGACCAGCAGCGCGGCCACAGAGGACGAGGTGATCGCTCTCACCCGCCGCGTGGCCACGCTGGAAAGCGAAGTGGCCTCTCTGCAACGCACGCTTGCGCAGTTGTGCGAGCAACTGGGCGTCACCCCAAGCTGAAGCTGCGGCAAACACTGGGTGAAACCCTGATCTGTCCCACGCTGGACAAGCCAGAAAAGAACGGGCGTGCTAAAAACCGACACCGTTCACAGGAGACAGCGCATGGATTTGGCTTTCACGCCCGAAGAGCAGCAGTTTCGCGAAGAGGTGCGCGCCTGGGTGGCCGCACACCTGCCCGCCGACATTTCGCACAAAGTGCACAACGCCCTGCGCCTGACGCGGGACGACCACCAGCGGTGGGCCAAAATTCTGGGGGCCAAAGGCTGGCTGGGTTTCGGCTGGCCCCAGCAGTTCGGCGGCCCGGGCTGGACCGCGATTCAGAAACACCTGTTTGAAGAAGAGTGCGCGCTCGCCGGTGCACCTCGCATCGTGCCGTTTGGGCCGGTGATGGTGGCCCCGGTCATCATGGCCTTCGGCAATGCCGAGCAGCAACAGCGCTTTTTGCCCGGCATTGCCAGCGGCGAGGTGTGGTGGAGCCAGGGCTACAGCGAGCCCGGCTCGGGCTCTGATCTGGCCAGCGTCAAGTGCCGCGCCGAGCGGGTGGGCGACAAGTACATCGTCAACGGCCAGAAAACCTGGACCACGCTGGGCCAGTACGGCGAGTGGATTTTTTGCCTGGTGCGCACCAGCACCGAAGGCAAGCCACAAACCGGCATCAGCTTTTTGCTGATCGACATGAAAACCCCCGGCGTGACGGTGCGGCCCATCAAGCTGCTGGACGGCGAGTGCGAGGTGAACGAAGTCTGGTTCGACAACGTCGAAGTGCCTGCAGAAAACCTGGTGGGTGAAGAAAACAAGGGCTGGAACTACGCCAAGTACCTGCTGGCCCACGAGCGCACCAACATTGCCGATGTGAACCGCGCCAAGCGCGAGCTGGAGCGACTCAAGCGCATTGCCAAGGCAGAAGGCGTGTGGGCTGACCAGCGCTTCCGCGACCAGATTGCCCTGCTGGAGGTGGACGTGGTGGCGCTGGAAATGATGGTGCTGCGCGTGCTGAGCGCCGAGAAAAGCGGCAAACAAAGCCTGGACATTGCGGGCCTGCTGAAAATTCGCGGCAGCGAGATCCAGCAGCGTTATGCCGAGCTGATGATGCTGGCCGCCGGCCCCTACAGCCTGCCCTTCGTGTTCGAAGCCATGGACGCAGGCTGGCAAGGCGACGCGGCGCTGGGCCTCTCCGAGTTCCCCGGGGGCAACCTGGCCAATGCGCCGCTGGCCAGCACTTACTTCAACATGCGCAAAACCACCATTTACGGCGGCAGCAACGAGGTGCAACGCAACATCGTTGCCCAAACCGTGCTCGGCTGAACCAGGACAACCACATGGACTTCGATTTCTCCGACGACCAGGCGCAACTGGCCGATGCCGTCACCCGCTGGGTGGACAAGGCCTACACCTTCGAGCGCCGCCGCGCCGTCACCGCAGCAGGCGGTTTTGACCGCGCGGCCTACAACGAGTTGGCCGAACTGGGCCTGACCGGTCTGACCGTGCCTGAAGCACACGGCGGTTTGGGCATGGGGCCAGTCGACAGCATGGTGGTCATGCAGGCACTGGGTCAGGGCCTGGTGCTCGAACCCCTGGCGCAAACCCTGGCCGCCAGCACCGTGCTGGCCCACACCGCTCCGGACGACGTGCAGGCGCAGTGGCTGCCGCGCATCGCCAGCGGCGAAGCGCTGGTGGTGCTGGCGCATCAGGAGCGCAAGGCCCGTTACCAATTGGGCATTTGTGAAGCAAAAGCGGCTCCATCGCTTGATGGGTGGACAGTTTCAGCTATCAAACACATGGTTCCCGTGGGGGACCAGGCAGATGCCTCGCTGGTGCCCGCACGCATTGCAGATGCCTCAGGCGACCGCATGGCGCTGTTTCTGGTCGAGCGCACAGCCCCCGGTGTGATGACCACCGGCCACGCCACGCAAGACGGTGGCCGTGCGGCCAATGTCACGCTCACCGATGCCCCGGCCACCCTCGTCACGCGCAACGGCCTGGCCGCGCTGGAACTGGCGGCTGATGTGGCCCTTGCCGCCCTGTGCGCGGAGGCCGTCGGCGTGATGGATAAAACCGTAGCGCTCACCGTGGAGTACATGAATACGCGCAAACAGTTTGGTGTGGTCATTGCCAGCTTCCAGGCCCTGCGGCACCGCGTGGCCGACATGAAGATGCAGCTGGAACTGGCCCGCAGCATGAGCTACTACGCCACGCTCAAGATGGGTGCACCCGCCGCCGAGCGCAGCCTGGCGCTGTCACGCGCCAAGGTTCAACTCGGCCACAGCATGCGTTTTGTGGGCCAACAGGCGGTGCAGTTGCATGGCGGCATGGGCGTGACCGATGAAATGCTGGTCAGCCACTGCTTCAAGCGCCTCACACAAATTGAAATGACCCTGGGTGACACACTGCACCACTTGGGCGTGGTGAGCGACAACATGCAGGAAACCGCAGGCGTCTTCGCCTGACAAGCCGCCCACCGGGGCGCTGGTTGGTCAGCGACCCAGCGCGACCTTTACCTTGTCGAGCGCCTCTTTCAGCAGGGGCACCTTGATGGGTTTGGCCACGTAGTCATTCATGCCGCACGCCAAGCAACGCTCGCGGTCGCCCACCATGGCGTTGGCCGTCATGGCAATCACGGGGATGTCAGGCTGCAACACCCCGTGTCCACCGGCGCGCAACTGGCGGGTGGCGTCAAACCCGTCCATCACCGGCATCTGACAGTCCATGAACACGGCATCGAAGCGGCGGCTTGCCAGCATGTCCAGCGCCTCTTTACCGTGGGCCACCGCTGTCACCGCGTGGCCCATGCGCTGCAACAGCGCCCTGGCAAGTGCCTGGTTGATGGCGTTGTCCTCCACCAGCAACAACTGCAGCCCGCCGGGCGCAGCAGCAGACACCACCGGTGCCACCACGTCTGCAGCCTCAGCCACCGGCACAGGATGGGGCACAGCAACCGGCAAGGGCATGCTGAGCGGCATTTCCACACGATCCTCGGCGAGTTCGGACTGCGCAGGCTCCACAGGCACCTCAAACCAGAAAGTCGAACCTTGGTTGCGTGCGCTGGTGACACCAATTTGCCCCGACATCAGCGTGACCAGCCGCTTGCTGATCGACAGCCCCAGCCCGGTGCCCCCAAACTGGCGGCTGTTGGACGCGTCCACCTGCTGGAAAGGCTGGAACAGACGTGGAATGTCGCCGGGTGAAATGCCAATGCCCGTGTCCTGTACCTCGAAGCGCAGGCACAGGCCGCCTGGAAAATCGGGTACCAACCTCGCAGTCACCGACACCGAGCCCCGGTGGGTGAATTTCACGGCATTGGCCACCAGGTTCAACAACACCTGACGCAGCCGCTGCTGGGAACCGTGCACCACACGGGGCACATCGGCATCGAAATACTGGTGGAACACCAGGCGCTTTTCGCGGATGCGCACGCTCACGAGGTTTTCCACTTCGTCAAGCAACTGGCGCAGGTCAAAGTCCACCAGCTCCAGCTCCAGCTTGCCCGCTTCGATCTTTGAAAAGTCGAGGATGTCGTTGACGATGCTCAGCAAACCTTCACCACTGGCCTCGATGGCTTTGGCAAAACTGCGCTGCTCCTCCGTCAGGGCGGAGTCGAGCAGCAACTGGGTCATGCCGATGATGCCATTCATGGGCGTGCGGATTTCGTGGCTCATGTTGGCCAGGAATTCGCTTTTGGCGCGGTTTGCGTCGGTGGCATCGCGGGCCATGTCGCGCACCAACTGGAGGGTTTGCACCATTTCTTCGTTCAGCACTTCTGCCCGGGTGCGCGCCTCGATCAACTGTTGTTCGGCCGCCCTGCGGGCCGAAATATCGGCAAAGCTCCCCACCATGCGTTTGGGTGAGCCGTCGGCGTTGCGCTCCACCACGTCACCACGGTCCAGCACCCAGATTTCGCGGCCGTCGGGGCGCAGCATGCGGTGTTCGTGACTGTAAGGGCCAACGCCTTCAAGGCAGGCATTCACCGCAGCCATGACCCCGGGCTTGTCGTCCGGGTGCAGCAACGATGAAAACTCCTCCATCGAGTTGGACAACTGTGCCGGGTCCAGCCCGAGAACCTCGGCCCAACGGGCGTTGTGGCGAACCACGCCGGTTGCCACCTCCCAATCCCACACGCCCTCGCCCGTGACCTTCAGCACGTGGGACAGCTGGGCTTCACTGGCCTCCGCGCGCAACTGCGCCTCGCGCACCTGGGTGATGTCGTTGGCAATGACCAGAATCTGCAGGTTGCCATCGGCATCGCGCAGCGGCTTCTTGATGGACTGGAAATAGCGCACCTGGCCCGTGGCCACGTCGGTGGACTCTTCAAACACCACCTCGGTTTCGAAGCGGCGCATGATGCCCTGAATGTTCTCCAGGAAAAACGCCACCTGCTCACGGTTCGGGTTGAAAGCGCCGTCGTCTTTGCCCACCAGGCCTTCTGCCATACAACTGCGCCAAAGCGCGGTTGCCCAGCAGGAACCGGCCGTGCCAGTCCTTCAGCAGAATGATGTTGGGGTTCTCGTCGATGACCGTTCGCAGCAAGCCCCAGTTGGCGTTCAAGGCCCCCCCGGACGCCTGCCCCTGATCAGGCACTGCCGCGCCAGCCACAGGGGGCTGGTCAGGCAAGGGGGCAGGGGCGGAAACGTCAGAAGACATCGACAAGCACTTTCAGAACAGATGTCGCGCGGTTCGCGCGGGTGCGCAATTTTGCATCACCCGCGTGATAAAACACACTGTTTATGCGCGCAGGCCTAGACCATCAGGCATGCAAACGCGAGTGGCGTGGCAGGTGCGCCATCAAAAACTCCATCTGGTCAGCCAGTATGCGGCGGTTTCGCAGAATGAAGTCTTCCCACAGGCTGGGCACATAGGGTGCGTATAGCAGTGGCATGCCCGCCTGCTCGGGGGTGCGGTTGCCTTTGCGATGGTTGCATGAGCGGCAAGCCGTGACGACATTCATCCAGGCATCGGGGCCGCCTTTGCTCGCGTGAGGTCGAGTTCCTGAAAGTGGTCTCCGCAGTAAGCGCACAGGTTTCGGTCGCGGGCAAACAGTTTGGGGTTGGTGATGCTGGGCGTGGCGCCAAAGGGATTGGCTCCACCAAAACCCTGCGTGCCAATGATGGAGTTCACGGTGATGACTGATTGCAAACCTGTCAGCGCGTTGTGCCCACCGTGGAACACGGCCACCTCGCTGCCCATTTCCCAGCGCACCTGACCGGCGGCGTAATGCAGCACAGCCTCTTCCAGGCTGATCCAGGATTGCGGCAACCCCTGACCCGAGAGCTTCAAGACTTTCAAAACCACCTCCAGCGAACGCGGCCATGAACACTCACCCCAGCGCTGCCTCACGACTGTTCCAACCAGCACCGTGGAACAATAGAGAAAGACAACGCGTTTCAATATAACGCGCCGCTGTGACAAACGCCGCCCAGCCACCCCAATAGCCATGAAGATTTTCAGAGGTCTGCACCACATGCCCCGACGCCCCAACGGCGAAGCGGAGGGCTGCGCACTCACCATCGGCAACTTCGACGGCGTGCACCGGGGCCATAAGGCCATGCTGGCCCTGCTGAACAACGAAGCCCGCCACCGGGGCGTACCCAGCTGCGTGATGACCTTCGAGCCCCACCCGCGCGACTTTTTTGCCGCCCAACAGCGCAAACCCGACTTCGCCCCTGCGCGCATCGCCACCTTGCGTGACAAGCTCACAGAGCTGGCCCGCTGCGGGGTGGACCGTTGCCTGGTGCTGCCCTTCAACGCACGCTTGGCAACGCAAACCGCAGCAGACTTCATCACCGACACGCTGGTGGACGCCTTGGGCGTGCGCTACGTGCTGGTGGGCGACGATTTTTGTTTTGGCGCGGGCCGCAAGGGCGACTACGCCATGCTCGACGCCGCCGGTGCCCACCATGGATTCGACGTGGCGCGCATGCAGTCGTATGAGGTGCACAGCCTGCGCGTGTCCAGCTCTGCCGTGCGCCAGGCGCTGGGCGAGGGCCGCATGGCCGACGTGGCTGCGCTGCTGGGCAGGCCGTACAGCATTTCGGGCCATGTGGTGCACGGCCGCAAGCTTGGGCGCGAGCTGGGTGCGTCTGCCCCCGGCGCAGGCGACGGCTTTCGCACCCTGAACCTGCGGTTTGCCCACTGGAAACCCGCCGCCAGCGGCATTTTTGCGGTGCAGGTGCACGGCCTGCATCCCAACCCGTCGGCACCGCCACTGGCCGGTGTGGCCAACCTGGGCGTGCGCCCTTCGCTCGACCCCGACGATGTGAACGGCGGGCGCGTGCTGCTGGAAACCCATTGCCTGGACTGGCCTGCCGAGGTGGCTGCCCACCTCGGAGCCGAGGGTGCCTACGGTAAAATCGTGCGCGTGGACCTGCTGCACAAACTGCATGACGAACTGAAATACGACAGTCTCAACGCCCTGACCCAGGGCATTGCCAAAGACTGCGACGATGCACGCACTTTTTTTGCTGCCTCCCACGCACAAACCCGTCGCCAGACCACGCGCGATCGAATTTAGCCCCCACCCTTGTGCTGTGTGGCGTGGTCGCCACCCGGCGTACCCGCTTCGCAGCATCGCCTTGTCGGCTGTGCGCCCCAAGCCCCTCGGGGCACTCCGCATCCTCGCACCCAACCGTTCGCCCCATGTCTGACACCAAACCCACAGCCGCCGCCGATTACCGAGCCACGCTCAACCTGCCCGACACCCCCTTCCCGATGCGCGGCGACCTGCCCAAGCGCGAACCGGGCTGGGTGAAGGCCTGGGAAGACAACGGCCTGTACAACAAGCTGCGCGAAGCCCGCAAAGGTGCGCCCAAGTTCATCCTGCACGACGGCCCGCCCTACGCCAACGGCCAGATCCACATCGGCCACGCGGTGAACAAGGTGTTGAAGGACATGATCGTCAAGGCACGCCAGCTCAAGGGCCTGGACGCGCAGTACATCCCCGGCTGGGACTGCCACGGCCTGCCGATTGAAAACGCCATTGAAAAGCTGCACGGCCGCAACCTCAGCCGCGACGACATGCAGGCCAAGGCCCGCGCCTTTGCCACCGAGCAGATCGCGCAGCAAATGGCCGACTTCAAACGCCTGGGCGTGCTGGGCCAGTGGGACCGCCCCTACCGCACCATGGACTTTGCGACCGAGGCCAACGAAATCCGCGCCTTCAAGCGCGTGATGGAGCGCGGCTTCGTGTACCGGGGCCTGAAGCCCGTGTACTGGTGTTTTGACTGCGGCAGTTCACTGGCCGAATTCGAGATCGAATACCAGGACAAAAAGAGCCAGACGCTGGACGTGGCATTTCCATGTGCCGAACCCGACAAGCTGGCCGCCGCGTTCGGCCTGCATGGCCTGACCAAAGAAGCCTTTGTGGTCATCTGGACCACCACTGCCTGGACCATTCCCGCCAACCAGGCGCTCAACCTGAACCCCGAGCTGATCTACGCCCTGGTGGACACGCCCAAGGGCCTGCTGATCCTGGCCGAAACGCTGGTGGAAAAGTGCCTGACACGCTACGGACTGGAGGGCACCATCATTGCCCACGCCAAGGGTGCCAAGCTGGAAAAAATCAACTTCCGTCACCCGCTGGCGCATGTGGATGCGGGCTACGACCGCCTGTCCCCCGTGTTCCTGGCCGACTACGCCACCGCTGATGACGGCACCGGCATCGTGCACTCGTCGCCAGCCTATGGCGTCGACGACTTCAACAGCTGCGTGGCCAACGGCTTTGCCTACGACGACATCCTGAACCCCGTGCAAGGCAACGGCCAGTACGAGGCCGAGCTGCCACTGTTCGGTGGCATGAACATCTGGAAGGCCTGCCCTGTCATCATCGACACGCTGCGTGACAACGGCCGCCTGATGGCCACCGAGGTCATCACCCACAGCTACCCGCACTGCTGGCGGCACAAAACGCCCGTCATTTATCGCGCTGCCGCACAGTGGTTCGTGCGCATGGACGAGGGCGACGGCATTTTCACCACCGACAAAGCGCCACAAACCCTGCGCCAGATGGCCCTGGCTGCCATTGAAGAGACAGGCTTCTTCCCCGAAAACGGCAAAGGCCGCCTGCGCGACATGATTGCCAACCGGCCCGACTGGTGCATCAGCCGCCAGCGCAGCTGGGGGGTGCCCCTGCCCTTCTTGCTGCATGTGGACACTGCCGAGCCGCACCCACGCACGCCCGAGATCGTTGACCTGGCAGCCGCAGTGGTGGAGCAAGGTGGCATCGAGGCGTGGAGCAAGCTGACGGTTGCAGACATTTTGGCCCGCATCGCAGATGGTGCCGACGCTTCAAGCTATACAAAAAGCACCGATATCCTGGAAGTGTGGTTTGACTCCGGCACCACCCACACCACGGTGCTCAAAGGCAGCCACGGCCAGACACGTGCCGACGGCAGCCTGGCCCACGCGCACGACGACGGCTGCGAGGCCGACCTGTACTTGGAAGGCCACGACCAGCACCGCGGCTGGTTCCATTCATCGCTCTTGACCGCCTGCGCCATGTACGGCCGCGCGCCGTACAAAGGCCTGCTGACCCACGGTTTCACCGTGGACGGCCAGGGCCGCAAGATGAGCAAAAGCGTGGGCAACGTGGTGGCCCCGCAAACCATCAGCGAAAAAATGGGCGCGGAAATCATCCGCCTGTGGTGCGCCAGCACCGACTACTCGGGTGACCTGGGGATCGACGACAAGATCCTTGCCCGCGTGGTGGATGCCTACCGCCGCATCCGCAACACGCTGCGCTTTTTGCTGGCCAACATTTCCGACTTCAACCCCGCCACCGACACCGTGGCCGATGCCGATCTGCTGGAAATCGACCGCTACGCGCTGGCGCGTGCGGCGCAGTTGCAAACCGACATCCTGTCGCACTATGAGAAGTACGAATTCCACCCCGTGGTCGCCAAGTTGCAGCTGTATTGCAGCGAAGACCTGGGTGGCTTCTACCTCGACGTGCTGAAAGACCGGCTGTACACCACGGCTCCCAACTCCAAAGCCCGCCGCAGCGCGCAGACGGCGCTGTACCGCATCACACACGCATTCGTGCGCTGGATGGCACCCTTCCTGAGCTTCACCGCCGAAGAGGCCTGGGGCTTCATGGGCCAGAAGGATGCGCCGCACAGCGAATCCATCTTCATGGAAACCTACACCGTGTGGCCCGCACCCGACGCCGCCAGCGAAGCGCTGCTGGCCAAGTGGCAGCGCATCCGCGAGATCCGCGACCTGGTGAACAAGGAAATCGAGGCGGTGCGCACGACAGGCGCTGTGGGCTCGTCGCTGCAAGCGAACGTGACGCTGACCGTACCGAGCGAAGACCACGCTGTGCTGGCCAGCCTGGGTGATGACCTGAAATTTGTGACCATCACCTCAGAGATTGAATTGATAGCTGGCCATGCAATACAGATAAGCGTTTCAGCTTCAAAACACCAGAAATGTGAACGCTGTTGGCATTACCGTGAGGACGTGGGACACGACGCAAACCACCCCGGTCTGTGTGGCCGCTGTACCAGCAACCTGTATGGAGCCGGTGAACCCCGGGCACACGCCTGATGGCCAGCGGCAAACCGGCCAGCAAATCTGGCCAACCCAAACTCGCCCCCAGTCTGGCCCCGTGGTTGGCGTGGGCAGCCATCATTCTGGTGCTGGACCAGTTCACCAAAACGCTGATCCTGGGCTATTACCAACTGGGTGACAGCACACCGGTGACTTCGTTTTTCAACGTGGTTCGGGTGCACAACCACGGCGCTGCCTTCTCGTTCCTGGCCAACGCGGGCGGTTGGCAACGTTGGCTGTTCACGGGCATTGGCGTGGTGGCCGCCATTTTCATGGTGTGGATGCTGAAGAGCCACCCTGGCCAAAAGCTGTTCGCTTTTGCCGTCAGCAGCCTGCTGGGCGGCGCGGTGGGCAACGTGCTGGATCGCCTGCTGCACGGCTACGTGGTGGATTTTCTGGACTTTCACTGGCCCTGGCTGGCGGGCGTGTTCCACGGCGGGCATTTCCCAGCGTTCAATTTGGCCGATGCGGCCATCACGCTGGGGGCGGTCTGCCTGATTCTGGACGAAGTGCTGCGTGTGCGGCGGGGTCACTGACGTGCTGCGGCACACCACGCTGCTGTGCAGCTGGGCCTTGCTTTGCAGCACCGCGTGGGCACAGGTGCCAGGCACCCCTGTGGTGTGTCATGTGGATTACGGCGGCGAAACGCAGCACATCGTTGCCCCCCCGGTGGATTCGCCCTATGCCGTGAAAGCTGTGGAGGTGGGGTCGTACTTCTTGTTCCGTGTCGTCAATCAAACGCAACCGGCCGATCTGGCCTCGGTGAAGGTTTACACCTATGCCAACCACGACGCAGGGGCTGCACCGATCCACCAAGCCCAATACAGCGCACGGCAATCGGCCCAGCGCCCTGTAAAGGGCGGGCACGGCTTCACAGGTCAGCACTGGGTGTACGAGCCCGTGCGAGATGGCGAACTGCGCTACTGGTGCGAGAAAGGCCGACCATGACCGCGTCATGCCTTCGTTGGGCTGGACTGCTGCTGATGTTCAGCCTGGGTATGCCCGCTTTTGCCCAACCGGCAACACCGCCTTCGGGCTCCGTGCGCCTGTTGTTTGCCGGAGACCTGATGCTGGCTGACGGCCCTGGCAAAACGATTGCCGACAGCGGCGACCCCCTGGCCCCTTTTGCGTCCCGCCTGGCCGACGCAGACTACCGCATTGGCAACCTGGAAGTGCCCGTGGCCACCGTGGGCCAACCGATGGAAAGCAAGATTTTCAGCTTCCGCGCCCACCCACATGTGATGCGGGTGCTCAAGGGCCGCTTCGACGCGCTGGCCCTGGCCAACAACCATTCGGGCGACTTTGGCAAAGAGGCGTTTCTGGAAACCATGCGGCATGTGGACGAGGCAGGCATTGCCCGATTTGGCGGCGGCCGCAACCTGGCCGAAGCCCATGCGCCGCTTTGGATACGCAAGAACGGACTGACCATTGCGGTGCTGAGCTACAACGAGTTCAAGCCCCGCTCGTTCGAGGCGGGTGCCGAGACGCCGGGCATTGCCTGGAGCGAAGACAGCCACGTGGTGGCCGACATCCGCGCTGCACGCCGCGCCGGGGCGGACGTGGTCATCCCGTTCATGCACTGGGGCTGGGAGCGCGAACTGCTGCCCACCCAGCGCCAGCGTGACCTCGCCCGCCTCATGATCGACGCAGGGGCCGACGTGGTGGTGGGCGGCCACCCGCACGTGACCCAGGGCGTGGACCGATACAAAGGCAAGCTCATCGTTTACAGCCTGGGCAACTTTGTGTTCGACAGCTTTGAGAACGTGCCGGGCGGCACCACGGGCTGGCTGCTGCGCCTGACAGTTGACAAACAGGGTGTGCGCCAGTGGGA
>JAIFMP010000038.1 GCA_020048405.1 Hydrogenophaga sp. | reverse complement strand
CCATTTGAGGATCTCTCCAAAACCTTTGAAACTGGCTCCCAGTCTAGCTTTGCGGCGCTTTGGTAGGGGTCAACTGCCGGAAATAGGATCAAACACCCATTCACACCCATTTCTTCTCTTTGTCTTTACAAGTGAGACGAATCGTCGCAACGAGGTCATGACACGACGGTGCGCTCCGCAATGGCTGCGCTTATCGCTGCGATGTCAGCCACGAAGTGTTGTCAGCAACTTCACCAATTCGACAATGGCAGTGAACGGTTCGGGATCTGTGTGCGCCGTGAAACGCGCTGACAACCGTTCTGCACGCAGGGTGGCGACCGATAAATGCGCGCCGGTGATCGCGAACGCGTTGCCAGCACCTTTGTCGTACCCTGGAATGTGCAGCTTGAGGCGGCGCATCACTTCATCACGATGCAGCGGAGCCTGAATATCCTCAAAATGCAGCAACAGTCACAACTCAAAACTGGGCACGGAAGCAATGGCCTGAAAGGCTACCGGCTGCTTGGCATCGTTCCTGAGCTTGCCATCGAGCGAGGCAGCCAGCGTCAGCGCCTCGTGATAACTGTCATGGTCATCGCGGTCAAACACGGCATAGACCTTCTCGAACGCCCGACGCTGAATGTTCTTGTGGCGGTCGCCATCTTCAAACAATGCTTGGGCGTACTGCACCACCTGGATAGGTGCAGTGCCCAATTCGCTGGGTCGAACTTCCACATTGGCAGTGTGCAAGCGGAAGGCCGCACGGATCTCACGAAAGTAATTCGGCTCGGTCTTGCTGCCTTCAGAAACGATCAAGATGCGGTCGTAGCTCGCCCGCCGTACCTGCTTGCGCTCAAGCTGTTTCTGTTGTCGCTCTTTGGGGGAGTTGTCGCGAGCCATCAGTGTTTCAGCCCCAGGGTGTGACTGAGGAATGGCACGCCGCCATACCGTCCCATCAGGTAGCCGCGTTCCAGTGCCTCGTTCTTGCGCGGGCTGAATTCGGATAAGCTGACTAACGCCGAGGTCTGATCACGGTCTTTTTCTACGAACCACACTTGATCACGTCGGAACAAATCTGGTGCGTCCAGCAGCGACGTGTCGTGCGTCGTGAATATCAGTTGTGCGCCGCCGGTGTTGATCTCTGGGCGGTGGAACAGTCGTACGAGTTCGCGCACCAGCAAGGTGTGCAAGCTGGTGTCGAGCTCGTCGATGACCAGCGTTAGCCCTTTGCGGAGGATGTCGAGCACTGGTCCTGCAAGAAACAGCAAATTGCGCGTGCCGTTGGATTCGTCCATTAATTCAAACACGGCTTTGCCCTGTTCGGTGACGTGATGGAAGCGCAGCTTGTGTTCTTCCATTTCTTCCGAGCGCACTTCAGTTTTACCGGCCACCAAGTCAAAGTGAACGGCCTGCCCAGGGACTTTGCGTGTTTCCACATCAATGTCGGCGATGCTGATGTCGGCAGCAGAGAGGAAGTTGCAAATCTCCTTGCGGCCGTCATCCTGCTTGAGCATCTGAATGGACACCTGCGGACTGAGTTGGGCTTGCTCGTTGAAGATCACCAGGCGATTCACAAACCAGTCGAACACCGGTCGCAAGGCTTCGCTGTTGAGTTGTACGGCCATCGACAGGAAGAGGGCGTTCGGTCGGGTGGCACCTTCCCACAGGTTCTTGGGTCCTTTCAGGCCGGGACCGAAGTCGTAGACATCCTTGCCGGTCTCAGTGTCAAAGCGGCGTGTGAACCAACGCTGGGGCTTGAACGCCTTGTAAACCAGCAGGTGCTCACTGGCAATCCGCTGAGCTGTCATGGCAAAGCCGTACTGGTAGCGCACACCATCGAGCAAGAATGTGACCTCGAACTCGCTTGGCTGACTGGCGGAATCGGCATCAAGTCGAAAGGGCTGAACTGCGAAAGTCTGACCCGGTTGGATCGCCGTCGCGGACTCGGTCACCACGCCGCGCATGTATTGCAGGGCTTTGATGAGATTGGACTTGCCGCTCGCGTTGGCACCATAGACCACAGCACTGCGCACCAGGGTGGGTGCGGCACTGATGCCGGTCGCTTGGGTGTGGGTGTCCTGCAGGGCCTTGTCCTTGGACGCAACAAGACTGAGCACCTGCTCGTCGCGCAGACTGCGGAAGTTCTTGACGCGGAACTCGACCAGCATTGCACTCACCTCATGTTTCTAAAATAAAGTATTATTTTGACTTAAAGACGCAAAAAACAAAGATATTTTTGATGGCTGGGGTGGTTTGAGTGATCTGGGTTGGCATCGCAGGCCGAGGCAGGCCTGCCGGGTGTCAAGTCCCCGTTTGAACTTCGCTGGAGCCTTGACGTGGCACCCAGCTGCGGTTCGGCCAAATCGTCGAATCCGCGCCCTAAAGACCCGTGCGTTACTATCTGGTTCTGAAAGCGGACGCGGGTTCGGTTCCGTTTTCCGCCACCATACTGACCGAAAAAGGGCTCCAAGTAGAGACACTTGGAGCCCTTTTTCTTTTGAAAATCAAGGTCTTACAGTGCAGGGAAGTACAGGGGGTAGCATTGACAGCCAAACCGAGGCGGGGGTAAAAAAGGGGGGTGAACTGATGTCTTGTGGGGGGAAATGGCCCTTTACCCCCCGTTAGGAAATCCCCCCATGCTGACCGATGCCCAATGCCTCTTGCATGATCACAGCCCTACAAAAAAAGGGCTGCCGTGCACCAGCACAACAGCCCCTTGATCGGTTGCAGATTGAATTACGCTGGGAAAGAAGCGAATTGAATGCCTGCCATTTGTTGAGCAAGGCGCACCACTTGGCAGCTGTACCCAAACTCGTTGTCGTACCACACATACAGCACGATGTTGCGTCCGTTGGCGATGGTGGCCGGTGCGTCCACCACGCCGGCGTGGCGCGAACCCACCAGGTCGCTGGAGACGATTTCGGTGGAGGAGCTGTAGTCAATCTGTTCCTGCAGCTCAGGGCTCAGCGCGCAATCGCGCAAGTAGGTGTTGAGCGCTTCCTTGGTGGTTTCAGCAGCCAGCGTCAGGTTCAGGATGGCCATGCTCACGTTGGGCGTGGGCACGCGGATGGCATTCCCGGTGAGCTTGCCTGCCAGCTCGGGCAGCGCCTTGGCAACGGCCTTGGCCGCACCTGTTTCGGTGATCACCATGTTGAGCGGTGCGCTGCGTCCGCGGCGCTCGGCCTTGTGGTAGTTGTCGATCAGGTTCTGGTCGTTGGTGAAGGAGTGCACGGTTTCCACGTGGCCATGCTCAATGCCAAACTTGTCGCTGATGGCCTTGAGCACCGGCACGATGGCATTGGTGGTGCAGCTGGCGGCGGTGATGATTTTGTCGTCGTCTTTCACATCGCCGCTGTTGATGCCGTACACGATGTTCTTGAGCGAACCCTTGCCGGGTGCGGTCAGCAGAACGCGGGACACGCCAGGGCTTTGCAGGTGCAGTGACAGGCCGGCCTCATCGCGCCATGAGCCGGTGTTGTCGATCACGATGGCGTTGTGGATGCCGTGGGCCGTGTAGTCGATCTTGTCGGGGCCTTCACCGTTGATCACCTTGATGAACACACCGTTGGCGATGATGCCGCTGTTCTCGTTGTCCACCACGATGGAGCCGTTGAACGGGCCATGTACCGAGTCGCGGCGCAGCAGTGCAGCACGCTTTTCGAGGTCATTGACCTTGCCCTTGCGGACCACGATGGCGCGCAGGCGCATCTTGTTGCCCTTGCCGGTGCGCTCGATCAGCAGGCGCGCCAGCAGGCGGCCGATGCGGCCGAAACCGTACAGAACGATGTCGCGCGGCTCCTTGCTCATGCGCTCGGGGTGGCCCACGATGGGGGCCAGCTCTTCACGCAGGAAATCTTCAGCCGAAACCCCTTCGCCCTGGGAGCGCCATTTGTTCGTGAGGCGTCCCAAGTCAATTTTGGCTGGGGCCAATTGCAGGCCTTCCATCGCCACAACCAGCTGAAAGCTGTGCTGAATGGAAAGCTCTTCACCCGTGTACTGACGCGCAAAACGGTGCGTCTTGAGAATGTCAACGGTGGTCACGTTGTTGGTGGCCCGCCCGTAAATACGCATCAACATGCCGTTGTTCCGATACAGCCTGCCAATGATTGGCAGCATCTGTTCGGCCAGCTCCAGGCGCTGGATGTAGTCCTGCAGCAGTTGATCGTCTTTTTCTTTGCTCATGAGTTTCCCGCGTTCGTTGAAAGTTAAGTCAATCCTAAAGAGAGCGAAATTGTCAGGTTGGGGTCTTACTTTGACCTTGCCTCCGACAAATTATTACTGTGGCTGGTGAGTGGAAATCCGTCCTGAGCGGCACAAATGAGTGGACCGAAATGACGGACACGCGACACACCGGATGACAGGCGAAAGCCTGTCAGCACTTGCAACCCAGGTGTATGCGGTCAGGCCACCACCCGCCCTGGATTCAGGGTGCGCTGCGGGTCCAGAGCGTGTTTGATGCGGGCCATCAAGTCCAGCGCCACCGCCGATTTGTAGTGGGGCAGGGTGTCTACTTTCAAGCTACCGATGCCGTGTTCCGCGCTGATGGAGCCTTCAAACCTCGCCACCGTGTCGTACACCAGCGTGTTCACGTCGTGTTCGCGTTCGCGTAGGAAGCTGGCGGCGTTCTGGCCTTCAGGCGCTTGTACGTTGAAGTGCAGGTTGCCGTCGCCCAAATGGCCGAAGTTGACGATGCGCACGCCTGGTATGGCCGCTTCCAAGGCCAGCGTCGCTTCGGCCACAAACGACGGAGTGCGCGAGGCCTGCACCGATATGTCGTGCTTGATGTTCAGCCCCTCTTCGGTTTGTGCCAGCGGAATGCTCTCGCGGATGTGCCACAGAGCGTTGGCTTGCGACAGGCTCTCGGCCACCACGGCGTCGGTGACCAGGTCCTGACCCAGCGCCGCTTCCAGCAAAGCTTCGAACTGGGCCCGCGCATGGGCCTCGCTTTCGTGGTCGCTGTTTTCCAGCAGCACGCAGTAGGGCGTGTCTTGCCACAACGGCACGCGCTGTTGGCTGAAGTGTTTGGCCACCAGGGCGAGGGCAAACTGGCCCATCACCTCAAAGCCGGTCAGTCCTGCGCCCAGGTGCTGGTGCGCCAAGCCCAGCAGTGCCACGGCTGCTTCCAGGCTGGGCACTGCGGCCCAGGCGGTGAGTTGGGCGGCAGGCTTGGGGTAGAGCTTCAGGCTGGCGGCGGTGATGATGCCCAGCGTGCCCTCGCTGCCCACAAACAGGTGGCGCAGGTCGTAGCCGGTGTTGTCTTTGCGCAGGCCACTCAAGCCCTGCCACACCTCGCCTTGGGCGGTGACCACTTCAAGCCCCAGGCACAGGTCGCGTGCATTGCCGTAGCGCACCACCTGCGTGCCCCCGGCGTTGCAAGCCAGGTTGCCGCCGATGGTGCAACTGCCTTCGGCCGCCAGGCTCAGCGGGAACAGAAAGCCAGCGCGGTCGGCCGCTTCCTGCACCGTTTGCAGCACACAGCCCGCCTCTGCCGTGAGGGTGAGGTTGGCGGGGTCGATGGCGCGGATGGCCGCCATGCGTTGCAGGCTCAGCACCACTTGGGTACCGCTGCTGTCGGGCACGCTGCCCACCACCAAGCCCGTGTTGCCGCCCTGGGGCACGATGCTCACACCCGCTGCTGCACACGCCTTCACCACCGCAGCCACTTCAGCCGTGCAGCCAGGGCGCACCACGGCGAGCGCGCGGCCTTGCTGTCGCTTGCGCCAGTCGTTCTCCCAGGCCGACAGGTCGGTGGCAGGGTCTTCATGGGTCAGCACATGGGCGCTGCCCACGGCGCGGGTCAAGTCGGACAGCAGAGAAGTCAATGACATTTGATATAGCTAAAAAATGAATACCAACAAGCGTTGGATGCCAAAAAAAGCTTTAATTTTCTGTGGGTGTGACCGCTGCGGCCTGCACCCGCCCGTGGGCCAGCCTCAGACGCACATGGGCGGCACAGGCCGCAAACAGTGCAAGGCACAGCGCAATTTGCACACCCGCCAACCAGTTGCCGGGCGGCGCGTCACCCCAGGCACGCACAACGCCTTCGGTGAAGTACAGCCACACCAGCAAACTGAGCCAGCGGTAGGTGTACATGCGGTGTTTCAGTAGCCCCGCCAACGGAATGCACAGCGGCAGCACCTTCAGCACCAGCCAGCTGCCACCGGGGCGCAGCGGGGCCAGCCACAGTTCCCACGCCAGGCCCAACACGATGAGGCCCAGCAGGCTGCCCACGGCCACACCGCGCGTCCAGGCCACGCTGAGCGGGGCGGAGTGGGAGGTTTGGGAATCGGTGGGCTGTGGGGATGTCATGGATGCAACGCTGCGGCAGTGGAGAGGTGATGCAGGAGCAGGCCTGCACAAGGTGGGTGGCATGATAGTGGCATGACCCTCTGGAGACGACTTGAAGGACAACTGCGCCAGTTTCTGAACGATGCGTGGCAGTTTCCCTGGAAAACCACTGCCCTCACGCTGCGAGAGCGGTTTCGTGAAGACCGCCTGGGCGTGACGGCCAGCAGCCTCACCTTCACCACCATCATTTCACTGGTGCCGCTGTTCACGGTGGGGCTGGCGGTGTTCAGCGCGTTCCCCATGTTCAGTCGCATGCAGGCCGGCTTGCAAAAGTGGCTGGTCGAAAGCCTGATTCCCGAAGCCATTGCCCGCCAGGTGCTGATGTACCTCAACCAGTTTGCGGCCAAGGCGGGGCAAATCGGGTGGGCGGGTGCGGTCATTTTGCTGGTGACAGCGCTGGCGCTGGTGCTGACCATCGACCGCAAGCTCAACGACATCTGGCGCGTGCGCCGTCCCCGGCCGCTGGCGCAACGGGTGCTGGTGTACTGGGCCGTGCTGACGCTGGGGCCGCTGTTGCTCGGGGCGAGCCTGAGCATGACCTCATACGCTGTGTCGGCCAACCGGGGGCTTGTGGGCGCGCTGCCCGGAGGCGTTCGGCTGGTGCTCGACGTGCTGGAAGTGGTGTTGGTCACAGCGGGCATGACCTTGCTCTACCGCTTTGTGCCCCACACCCGTGTGGCCTGGAACCATGCGCTGCTGGGCGCGGTGTTTGTGGCGCTGGGGCTGGAGGCCGCCAAACGCCTGTTGGGCTGGTATGTGGGCGCAGTGCCCACCTATGCAACGGTTTACGGGGCATTTGCCACGGTGCCCATTTTGCTGATCTGGATTTACCTGCTGTGGGTCATCGTGCTGCTGGGCGCGGTGGTGACCGCTTATTTGCCCAGCCTGATGGGTGGCATTGCACGCCGGGGGGGGACGCCGGGCTGGTCGTTCCAGTTGGCGCTGGAGTTGCTGTCGGCCTTGGCCGCCCAGCGCGGACAGCCTGAAGGGCACGGCCTGTCGCTGGCTGACCTGTCACGGCACCTGCGGGTGGATGACCTGCAACTGGAAGAGCCGCTGGAAACCCTTCTCGCGCTCGACTGGGTGGGCAAACTCGATGAGGACCAGCAGCGCTACGTGTTGCTGGCAGACCCCAAACAAACTCCCTTGGGCCCGCTGGTGGAGCGGCTCATGCTGCCCTGGGGCAGCACGACGCGGCAGGTGTGGCAGCACGGTGCCTTCAAAGACACGATGCTGAGCCAGGTGCTGCCCGACTGGTCAGCTTGAACGTTCAGGCGCGGACCGATAAAAAGCTGCGCAGCGCCGCCAGGGTTTCTTCCGGTGCTTCGGTCATCTGGTGGTGGCCACACGGTACGTTCAACACCTGCAGTGCTTTCCCAGCCACTTTGGCTGCTCCGATCAGACCCTGTGCCGCTTTGGGCGGGGTCATCTGGTCTTGTGTGCCAAGCACAAACAGCACCGGACAGGTGATCTGTGCCATGGCGGTTTCTCCGTTGGCATAGCTGTCGCAGGCCACAAACCCACGGTGAAACACGTTCACCTCGGTATTGCTGGCCAGCACCCGCTTGCCCAGTGCCATGCCTCCGCCATACACCCAGGTACCTGGTCCGAGTGCTGAGGGTGGCGGTGCCAGCGTGCTGCGCGAGAACACGTTGACCATGGCCAGCGCTTTCATGGGTTGGTTCAGCGATGCGTCAATCAGTGCGGGCGACACCTTCATGGGAAACGCTGTGCCCACCAGCACCAGGTGGCTGACCCGATCACCCAGCCGAGCAGCAGCCTCCAGCGCAATCAGCGAGCCCCAGCTGTGCCCGATCAACGCCGCCTGTTTGAGTCCAAGCGCGTCCAACAGTGCGGCCACCGCGTCGGCAGCTTGTTCCACGCTGGCTGGCGCTTCGCCGCCGCTGCGGCCGTGGCCGGGCAGGTCGATGGCCAGCACATTCCAGCCGTGGTGGGCCAGGGCGCGGGTTTGCAAGATCCACACACTGTGGTCGTTCAACACGCCGTGAATGAACACGGCGGTGGGTTGTGCGGGGTTGAAGGGTTTGCCGCCGGTGTAGGCATACAGCGTCTGTCCGTTGAGTGCAATATCCATCATGCACCTGCCTTGTCTGTGGCTTTCTCAGCGGCTTTCAGCGCGCGTTTCAGGTCGTCAGTCAAGTCGTCCGGGTCTTCCAGCCCGATGGACAGGCGTATGGTGCCGGGCCCAATACCACCCGCAGCCAAGGCCTCATCGCTCACTCGGAAGTGGGTCGTGCTGGCCGGGTGAATCACCAGGCTGCGGCAGTCACCCACATTGGCCAGGTGGCTGAACACTTTCAGCGCCTCGATGAATGCGCGGCCCTGAGCACGCGTGCCCTTGATGTCGAAACTGAACACCGATCCTGCACCCCGTGGCAACAATTTTTGCGCCAGTGCGTGGCTGGGGTGACTCTCCAGCATGGGGTGGCCCACGCGGCCCACCAGCGGGTGGCTGGCCAGGAACTGCACCACGCGCTCGGTGTTGCTCATGTGGCGGGCCATGCGCAGGGGCAGGGTTTCCAGCCCTTGCAGAATCAGCCAGGCGCTGTGCGGGCTCAGGCAGGCGCCAAAGTCGCGCAGGCCTTCTCGGCGGGCACGCAGCAGGAAGGCGCCCACGGTGCTTTCCTCTGAAAAGTTCATGCCGTGAAAGCCGTCGTAGGGCGCGGCCAGCTCGGCAAATTTGCCGCTGCGGGCGTGTTCAGCCGCCCAGTCAAAGCTGCCGCCGTCCACCACCACGCCGCCAATCACTGTGCCGTGGCCGCTGAGGAACTTGGTGGCCGAGTGGTAGACCAAGTCGGCCCCCAGTTCCAGCGGCTTCATCAGCCACGGGCTCGTCAAGGTGCTGTCCACCAGCAGGGGTACCCCGGTTTCGCGGGCCAGTTGAGCCACGGTGGGAATGTCCAGCACATCCAGGCCCGGGTTGCCCACGGTTTCACCGAAGAACAGGCGGGTGTTGGGTCGCACGGCGGCACGCCAGCCGTCGATATCGTCGGGCTTGACGAACGTGGTGTCGATGCCAAAGCGGCGCAGCGTGTAGTTCAGCAGGTTCTGGCTGCCGCCGTACAAGGCCGTGCTGGCCACAATGTGCCCCCCGGCACCCATGAGTGTGCACACCGCCAGGTGCAGTGCCGCCTGCCCGCTGGACACACTGATGGCACCTATGCCCCCGTCCAGTGCGGCCACGCGCTGCTCCAGCACGGCATTGGTCGGGTTGCTGATGCGGCTGTACACGTGGCCCGCGCGCTCCAGGTTGAACAGCGATGCCGCGTGGTCACTGTTTTCGAACACAAACGACGTGGTCAGGTGAATGGGCACGGCGCGGGCACCCGTGGTGGGGTCGGGCGCAGCACCGGCGTGCAGCGCGAGGGTGTCAAAACCGGGGTCGGAGTAACCGGGCATGGAGGCCTTTCGGGCGTTAAGCCGCACGTTGCGGCCAGCCTCAAAGCTAGCAAAAATTTGAGGACTTGGTGTTTTCCCTGATTGGGCCCTATAATCACAGGCTGCGCTGAAAACGCAGAAATGTGCATCTACCTCACTCTAGAAGGCTTCTGACGCGGTTGGTTTCACCCTGAAACGCTCCGTGTGGTCCCCGACAACACCGCCCCAGTGGCGCGTGCTTGGGAAACCAAAGCAGATCACAGCCTGGTCGCTCGCCAACACAGCGCCACCTCCATGGCCCTGACCCTGGTGCGATATTCGTTGGGTGGTTGATGTTTTTTGAACCACGAACGAAGCACCGGCGGTCCGCCTGAACGCAGTCACAAGCCATTTGCGCTTGTCATGCGTATTCCTTTCAGTTTGTTTCTGAAGGGCTCCATTTCGGACTTCCATCCGCTTTTTTCGGATGTTGTGCGCTTTTGTCGCACAGGAAATTGAACATGAACGACGTGAATTTTGTCGGCGGCGAAGTGCTGTCCGAAAACCATTTGACCACCGCCGCTGGCGAAGTGATGTCAGACGTGCAACTGCTCGACGAGCTGCATGTGCTGGCCCACCCCGACATGGCTGCTGTGGCGCAAGAGCCCGCCAAACCCAATGGTTTTCAGCTGCTGGGCCTGGCTCCCGAGCTGGTTCAGGCTGTGGCCGACATGGGCTACACCGACCCCACCGCCGTGCAGAACAAGGCCATCCCCATGGCCCTGAATACTGGCACCGGCAGCTACGCTGACCTGATGGTGTCCAGCCAGACCGGCAGCGGCAAAACCGCCGCCTTCCTGCTGCCCGTGTTGCACACCCTGTTGAAAATGCAGGAAGCAGAAGCCCAGGCTGAAAAAGACGCTTACGAACAAGCCTGTGCCGATGCCGCTGCCAAAGGCGAAGTTCCTCCGAAGCGCGCCAAGCGCAAAGACCCCACCAACCCACGCAACTTCAAGCCCGCCGTGCCCGGCGCGCTGGTGGTGTGCCCCACACGCGAACTGGCCCAACAGGTGGCCAACGACGGCATCGATCTGGTGCGCCATTGCCGTGGCCTGCGCATTGCCAACGTTGTGGGCGGCATGCCTTACCAGCTGCAAGTGGCCAAGCTGCAGAACGCCAACCTGGTGGTGGCCACGCCCGGCCGCCTGCTGGACCTGCAACGCAGCGGCCAGATCAAGCTGGACGAAGTCAAGTTCCTGGTGATGGACGAGGCCGACCGCATGCTCGACCTCGGCTTTGCCGACGACCTGGCCGAAATCCACCAGCTGACCAGCCAGCGCCAGCAGACCATGATGTTCAGCGCCACGTTTGCGCCCCGCATCCAGCAGCTGGCCCTGCGCGTGATGCACGACAACGGTGCCAACGTCAAGAAAATCCAGATCGACACCCCGCAGGAAAAGCACGCCAACATCACGCAAAGCCTGTTCTGGGCCGACAACGCCGAGCACAAACGTGCCCTGTTGGACCACTGGCTGCGCGACACCAACATCAACCAGGCCATCGTGTTTGCCAGCACCCAGATCGAGTGCGACAACCTGGCCAACGACCTGCAACAGGCCAACTTCTCGGCTGTGGCCCTGCACGGTGCCCTGAGCCAGGGCATGCGCAACCGCCGCCTCGACGCCCTGCGCGATGGCCGTGTGCAAATTCTGGTGGCCACCGATGTGGCGGCCCGTGGCATTGACGTGCCCACCATCACCCACGTGTTCAACTTCGGTCTGCCCATGAAGGCTGAGGACTACACACACCGCATTGGCCGCACGGGCCGCGCCGGTCGCGATGGCCTGGCCATCACGTTTGCCGAGTTCCGCGACCGCCGCAAGATTGCCGACATCGAGTTCCACACCCAGCAGCAACTGAAGGCTGAAGTGGTTCCCGGTCTGGAGCCCAAGCAGCGCGCCCCCCAAACCTCGTTCGGCGGTGGCCGGGACGACCGCAAGGGCGGTTTCGGTGGCGGCCGTGGTGACTTTGGTGGTCGTGGCGGCCGTCCAGCGCCCCGCCGTGAAGGCGGATTCGGCGGCAACGGTCACTTTGCTGGTTTCGGTCGCTCCGACAAGGCACCGTTCAACTCATCAGCCGATCGCAACGACCGTGGTCCACGCCCCGAGTTCCGTGGCGAGCGTCCTGAGTTCCGTGGTGAGCGCCCAGCCTGGGGCAACGAGCAGCGCCCTGCTGCTGCCCCGCGTTTCGATGCACGCCCCAGCAATGGACCCACCCAGGGTCCGGACCGTGGCGCTGACCGCTTCGCACCGCGTGGCGACCGCTTCGCCCCCCGTGCCGGTGGCGATCGCCCCAACTTCGGCGCCGAGCAGCCCCGTGGCCCAGCCCGTGGTTTTGAAGGCCGCCCCGAGCGCAGCTTCGAACCCCGTGGCGAGCGTTCTGCCCCCTGGGGTGGCGACCGTGCCCCCCACGGCGGTGAGTTCAAGCCCCGTCGCCCGGCCGGTGCCGGTGGCGAAGGCCGCCCGTTTGACGCCCGCCGTCGCAGCAACGCTGCACGCTGATGGCTTGACTGGGGCGTGATGGTGCCCCGTCAGTCAATCCAATGAAAAAGCCCCTGCCGGTGCACCACTGGCGGGGGCTTTTTGCTGGGTGGGGTGCAGCTCAGTCCACCTGCACGCTGGCCTTGGCGGATGGGGCTTCTTTGGCTGTGCGCAGTTTCAGCCCCCCAGCTGAGCGACCTTTGGATTGCCCCATGGGTGGCGCCACACAGGACGGCGTGAACAAAGTCAACCGGGCCTGAACATCTACCTCCAGCGCGTCTGCGCCCTGAATGCGGGCGCGGTGGCGGCCCAGTGTCAGTCGGGCGGTTTCCATGAGCTTCAGGTTGAGTGTGGTGTCGCAGTGCGCCAGAAGCATCTTGATGGTTTCGGTGGGTTGGCCCGCCACGGTCAATGCCATGGCCTCTTGCGCAATGGCACCAATGCGCTGGTAGCCGGCGCGGACGGCCGCTTCGTAGGGCGGGTGGCGTGCGGCGGCATTGGCCAGCAGGTCGGTCAGGCTGTTGCTGGTGCAAAAGCGCAGGGCGATCGTGTTCACCCATTCATTGGCCACTTCCAGCGACAGTTCGGCCCGGCCGATTTCGCTGATGAGCGTGAGGAAGTTGCAGGCGGCTTCCACGTCGAACTCAGGCGATTTCAACTCTATGGCGTGTTCTTTGACCTGCTCCACCACCGCTGCCAACTGGCGATTCACCAGCATCAGCAATGTGTTGGCCATGGCCTTGAAACGCACCAGCCGCACGGGGTTGTCCTTGCGTTCCATCAGCTTCTGTATCTGGTCGATACAGCGCTTGATGCCCTGGGCATCCTTCAGCTGCAAACGCGCAAACGTCAGCATCATCAGGCACTGGGCGTCGTAGAGTTTGGACGTCAGCCCCAGCAGGGTGGCCCGGTCTAGCGCACGGGCAGCTTCGGCAAAGTCACCCTGGTAGTAGGCCAGCATGCCGTAGCGCTGCAGCCGCTCGATGGAGGCCGGCGTGATGTCGCAGGCCCGGCGCGCAGCTTCCATCGCCAGGGCGGGTTTGCTCTCATCCAGGTGCAGGCGCACCAGCACGTCGTAGGTGTCGGCAAACGCAGGCTGTTCTTTTGCCAGCAACTCCAGTCCGTTCAGGGCATCGTTGGGTTTGCCTGCTTCCAGCTGTGACCGGGCCACGCCCAAGCGAGCCCATGGCAGCGGCTGCTGGGCTGTGATGCTGCGGTACATCTCGCCGGCCTCATCGTGCTTGCCTTCGCGCATGAGCAGTTCTGCGGCCACCCGGCCTGCATACAGCCAATAGTGGTCGCGCGACTGGTAACGCTTGACGCAGTGCCCAATGGCCTCGGTGAATTGGCCCGCCTCAATGGCTTCGAAGATGTCGGCCAGGATGATCTTGCGCCGGTGTGCGTGTTTGAGCCGTTCGAGCAGGCCAGTGGCCGTGTGTGGCTTGAGCAGGTAACTGTCCAGCGCAGACTCCGCCGCTTCTGCCACCTGCGCGTAGCTGGCTTCTGCGGTCAGCATGACGAACACCGTGCTGTAGGGCAATATCTGGCCGCGCCGCAGGTCGTCCAGCAGTTCCTGGCCCGAGTAGTCTGTGCCCGGAAAGCTTTGTTCACAAAGCACGATTTCGTAAGGCTTCAGCTCCAGTTTGCTGCGTGCCTCAATGGGTTTGCTGGCCGTGTCCACAGCGGTCATGCCAAAGTCGCGCAGTTGCTGCACGATCACACCCCGCGACACGGAATTGCCATCCACCACCAGGGCGGTGCAGTCGATCAGCTGGATCTCTCGGTGTTTTTTGCGGGTCATGTCGGGGCGTGGGTTCGGTCAATGCGCACTGTCTGGCTTTTTACATCAGCTTTGCCCTCGCCGGTGGCCCGGGTGTTCGATTCATGCCATGCCGTTTCTGCTGGCCAGCTCCACAAACAGCGCCGAATGGTCCAGATCGCCCAAGCCATGGGCCGTGGCCTCTTCGAACAATTGCGCAAACAGCTGGGTGATGGGCGCTTCAAAACCTGTTTCCTGGGCGGTGGCCACCGCGTTGCGCATGTCTTTCAGTTGCACGGTGACGGCGGCCCGTTTGGCAAAGTCGCGTTCCACCATGCGTTGGCCGTGCACTTGCAAAATGCGGCTGTCGGCAAAGCCGCCGGAAATGGCTTCGCGCACCTTGCCCATGTCGGCTCCGCCGCGCGCGGCAAACAGCAGCGCCTCGGCCACCGCACCGATGGTGATGCCCACGATCATCTGGTTGGCCAGCTTGGCGAGTTGGCCAGAGCCTGTGGGGCCCACATGGGTGGGGCGGCCCAGCACCTCGAGCACGGGGCGTGCGCGCTCGAAGTCGGCCGCACGGCCCCCTGCCATGATGGCCAGCGTGCCTGCCTCCGCGCCGACGGTGCCGCCGGACACGGGGGCATCGAGGCAGTCCACCTGCAGCGCGGCCAACCGGGCAGCGTGGTCGCGGGCCTGGCGTGGCTGGATGGACGACATGTCCACCACCAGCGTGCCGGGCTGCAAGCCCTGTGTGGTGCCCTGGTTGAACAGCACGTCTTCCACCGCCGGGCCGTCCTGCAGCATGGTGATGACGATGTTTGCGCCGCGCACTGCATCCGCCGGGTTGGCACTGGCGATGGCCCCCAGAGCCTCCAATGCCTGTGCCTTGGCAGGAGACCGGTTCCACACCTGAACGCGCAGCCGGCCATGGGGTGGCCCATCAGGCCAATGCCCAGCACGGCCACGGTTGGGGTAGGGATATCAGATTTCATGTTGATAGCTGAAAGTTGAATATCAGCGTGCGCTGGAGGCTGTTTTTGTTTAAAAAAAGGCGGTTGGTGCCGGGTGGGCCACCGACCGCGCACAAGTGGTTCATCGAACCACGGAGTTGACGGTGGCTTCGCGGGGCTGCGCAGCCAGCAACTGGCGCGCCAGGTTGGACCCGGCCTGCGTACCGTGGGCCAGCATCAGTTGGGCCGCAGCGGTTTCATCACCCTGGGCGATGGCCTTGCACATGGCCTCGTGCTCGTCCCAGGCAGCAGCGCGCAGGGGGGAGTGTTGCAAGGCCTCGCCCATGGCGCGGCGTATGTGGTGCCAGTGCAGCAGTGCGCTGGCTTCAATCAGGGGGTTGCCGCTGGCCTGGTAGATGGCCCGGTGGTAGGCCAGGTCGGCGTCGATCATGGCTTTCACCTCGCCTGCGACGGCGGCCGCACGCCCGGCCATGATGAGCATGGGGTCAATCACGGCGCGGCGCCGGGCGGCCTGTGCGTCGAGCGCGCTGCGCACCTCGTACACCTGGGCCACGGTGGTGGCGTCGATGGGGGTGACCACCACGCCTCGGCCCTTCTGGCCCTGGGGGCCGAGGGCGTCTTGCACCAGTCCGTCAGCGCGCAACTGGCGCAGCGCCTGCAGCACGGGCTGTCGCGACACGGCCAGTTGCTCGGCAACGTCTTCCTGCGTCAGGCGTGTGCCGGGGGCCATGCTGCCGTCGCTGATGGCGTCCAGCAGCTTGCGGTAGACCTGGTCCACCAGATCCGGTGGTGTGTCGAGTCGGGAGAGGGTGGGCGAGGGGTGCATGGTGTGTTCTGAATACTGTATACAGAATACACCATGCCACTACTGCCGGTGCAGAGGGCTGGACACCCGTCAGCTGATTGTCAACCGGACGGGCCGTGCCCCGCATTCATTCACATCAGCAGGTGTTCCCCTGCGTTGTCGCCACCCAAAATGACGTAATTCACCTTGCGAATGTCCATCAGCTTTTTGCCGCCCGAATAGCTGATGGAGCTTTGAATGTCCTGCTCCATTTCAATCAGCGTGCCTTGCAGCTTGCCTTTGATGGGCTCCAGAATGCGCTTGCCTTCCACGTGTTTGTATTCGCCCTTGTTGAAGTCGGACGCCGAGCCGTAGTACTCCTTGTACAGCGCGCCGTCCACTTCCACAGTTTGGCCGGGGCTTTCCTCATGACCTGCAAACAGGCTGCCTACCATGACCATGGTGGCACCGAAGCGCACGCTTTTGGCAATGTCGCCATGGCTGCGGATGCCGCCGTCGGCAATGATGGGCTTGGTGGCCACACGCGCGCACCACTTCAAGGCCGACAGCTGCCAGCCGCCGGTGCCAAAGCCGGTTTTGAGTTTGGTGATGCACACCTTGCCGGGACCAATGCCCACCTTGGTGGCGTCGGCGCCCCAGTTTTCGAGGTCGATCACGGCTTCGGGCGTGCCCACGTTGCCGGCAATCACAAAGCTGGTGGGCAGGCGCTCTTTGATGTAGCCGATCATGTGTTTCACGCTGTCGGCATGGCCATGGGCAATGTCGATGGTGATGTACTCGGGCACCAGGCCTTCTGCCACGAGCTGGTCCACGGTGTCGCGGTCGGCTTGCTTCACGCCCAGCGATATGGATGCAAACAGACCCTTGGCTTTGAAATCGCGCACAAAGGCGAGGTTGTCCAGGTCAAAGCGGTGCATCACGTAAAAGTAGCCGTTGCGGGCCAGCCACTCGCAGATGGTCTCGTTGACCACGGTCTTCATGTTGGCCGGCACGGCCGGGATGCGAAAGCGACGGCCACCCAGCTCCACACTGGCGTCGCACTCCGAACGGCTGTCCACACGGCACATGCGTGGCAGCAGCAGGATGTTGTCGTAGTCGAAAATTTCCATGGTTCCAAGCTCCAAAAATGGAGTCAGCGCACGTCTGTACAAAAGAAGGATGAGCGCTTGGCTTGAACCCGGCATAAAAAAACCGGGCGCAAGAATCTTGGGCCCGGTGCGCGATTGTATACACGCTTGGAGGTGTCGGGCGGGCAACAGCCGAATGCGGTTTCTACAATCAGCGCATGAGTTTTGACACCCACGCCCCGTCGTTCACCCCACCCGGTTTCGGAGAGCCCAGCGGCCTGCTGCAAGGGCTGAACCCCGAACAGCTGGCAGCCGTCACGCTGGGCAGTGGTCACTCGCTGGTGCTGGCCGGGGCCGGCTCAGGCAAAACCCGGGTGCTGACCACCCGCATGGCCTGGCTCATGCAAACCGGCCAGGTGGGCCCCGGCGGTCTGATGGCTGTGACTTTCACCAACAAAGCCGCCAAAGAAATGCTGGTGCGCCTGCAGGCCATGCTGCCGGTGAACGTGCGTGGCATGTGGGTGGGCACCTTTCACGGCCTGTGCAACCGGCTGTTGCGCGCGCACTGGAAGGCAGCCAACCTGCCGCAGGCGTTTCAGATTCTGGACACGCAAGACCAGCTGTCTGCTGTCAAGCGACTGTGCAAGCAGTTTGCGGTGGACGACGAGCGTTTTCCGGCCAAGCAGCTGACATGGTTTTTTTCCAGTTGCAAAGAAGAAGGCATGCGCCCGGCCGACGTGCCCGTGCGCGACGACGACACCCGCAAAAAAGTGGAGCTGTACCAGCTGTACGAAGACCAGTGCCAGCGCGAAGGAGTGGTGGACTTTGCGGAGCTGCTGCTGCGCAGCTACGAACTACTGCGCGACCATGCCGAGATACGCGAGCACTACCAACGGCGCTTCCGCCACATTTTGGTGGACGAGTTTCAGGACACCAACAAGCTGCAATACGCCTGGCTCAAACAACTGGTGGGGCCAGACACGGCGGTGTTGGCCGTGGGTGATGACGACCAGAGCATTTATGCCTTCCGTGGCGCACGGGTGGGCAACATGGCCGACTTTGTGCGCGAGTTCAACGTGGGCGCACAAATCAAGCTCGAGCAAAACTACCGCAGCCACAGCAACATCCTGGACTCGGCCAACCACCTGATCGGTCACAACAGTCAGCGCCTGGGCAAAAACCTGCGCACGGACCAAGGTGCAGGCGAGCCGGTGCGCGTGTTTGAAAGCCCCACCGACTTTGATGAAGCCCGCTGGGTGGTGGACTGCTGTACCGCAGCAACGCCCAGAGCCGAGTGCTGGAAACCTCACTGTTCAACGCCGGGGTGGCCTACAAGGTGTACGGCGGCCTGCGGTTCTTCGAGCGCGCCGAAATCAAACACGCCCTGGCCTACCTGCGCCTGCTGGAGAACCCGCGCGACGACACCAGCTTTTTGCGCGTGGTCAACTTCCCGCCCCGGGGCATTGGTGCGCGCAGCATCGAACAGCTGCAAGACGTGGCGCGCAGCAGCGGCTGCGCCCTGTCTGATGCGGTCAGCGCCGTGGGCGGCCGCGCCGGGGCGGGGCTGAGTGCCTTTTTGGCCAAGCTGGAGGTGATGCGTGAACACACCGAAGGCCAGACACTGCGCGACATCATCCAGTCCGTGCTGGACCACAGTGGCCTGCTGGCTCACTTCAAGGCCGACAAAGACGGTGCCGACCGCGTGGAAAACCTGGAAGAACTGGTCAATGCCGCTGAAAGTTTTGTGATGAACGAAGGCTTTGGCCGCGACGCCGTGGCCCTTCCGCCAGATGCCATGGCCCGCCCTGCCGCGCTGAGCCAGTCGCCCGCCAGCCAGGGCCTGTTGCCAGAAGCGCCCGCGGGTGCTCGCACCCGGCTCACGCTGGAACAAACACTGGACGACGCGCTGGCCGAGGCCAACGAGCAGGCGCGAGGCGCAGAAATCGATGGCGACCAGGCCGGTTTTGACTTTGACGCGCCCCCGCCAGGCCCGATCTGGGCCGACCCGGTGGACACCGGTCAACGGGTGGAGCTGCTGGCTTTGCTGCCCGAGGACACCGGCGAGACCCTCTCGCCCTTGGCCGCTTTCCTCACGCACGCAGCCCTGGAGGCAGGCGACAACCAGGCCCAGGCCGGGCAGGACGCCGTGCAACTGATGACCGTGCACGCGGCCAAAGGGCTGGAGTTCGACTGCGTGTTCATCACCGGGCTGGAGGAAGGCCTGTTCCCCCACGAAAACTCGGCCTCCGACCGTGCCGGGCTGGAAGAAGAGCGCCGCCTGATGTACGTGGCCATCACCCGCGCGCGCAAGCGGCTGTACCTCAGCCATTCGCAAACACGCATGTTGCACGGCCAGACGCGCTACAACGCCCGCAGCCGGTTTTTTGACGAGCTGCCCGAGTCGTGCCTGCGCTGGCTCACACCCAAAGCCGGTGGCGGGTTTGGCGGCATGGCCGGTGCGGGGTTTGGTGGCGCAGCGCGCACCTGGGGTGGGAATTTTGGTGTAGCTGAAAAGCCATATGCATCAAGCGCTGGAGGCACTTTTGGCTATAAACCTGCAGCTGGAAGCCCAGCGTTTGACGCTGGCCCGGCTCTGGAGCCCAAGTCGGGCCGGGGCACAGACATTGCCGCTGGCAAAAAGGTGTTCCACGCCAAGTTTGGCGAAGGCAAGGTGTTGACGGTTGAGGGGGCGGGGGCCGATGCCCGCGCCCAAATCAATTTCCCCCGCCACGGTGTGAAGTGGCTGGCGCTGTCGGTGGCCAAGCTCACGCCGGTGGACGACTGAGCTTCCGCCTGAGCAAAAAAACCGTGATGGCTTGTGGCCATCACGGTTGAAAAATCACGCGGTCTCTGATTGCAATTGCTTGCTCCGCGCAACCTTGGAAAAACGAGGAAACGGGGGGTGTGCGCTGCCAAGGCAGCACACACGGGTCACGACATCAGAAGTCGTGGCGCACGCCAAAGGCGAAGAGCTTTTTCTCTTTGGAGGTCGCGCCTGCGGCGGTTTCGACCTTGGCAGTGCTGTAGCCGCCATAGATCGAGGTGCGCTTGCTCAGGCTGTACTTGGCGCCCAACCCGAAGCCGCTGGAATCAAAACCGTCGGACTTGCTGTCGCCCACGGAGTAACCTGCGGACAGCTTGATGGCGCCCACGGGCACTTCCACGCCGATGTTGTAGCCATTTTCTTTCTTGCCACCGGCGGTCTTGCCCATCTGATAGCCGCCCGACAGGGCAAACATGCCAAAGTTGTAGGCAGCTGCCAGCATGGTGTTTTCAGTGACGTTCTTCTCATCCTGGAAACCCACAGCCACGTTCAAGCCACCGGCTTTGTAGCCCAAATGGAAGGCCGTGACGGTGTCGCCCTTGCCAGCAGTCTGCTCGAATGCATGAGTGAACGACCCGTACACACCGCCGAATTTGGCGCTGTCGAAACGGATGGAGCCGTTGGGGCGGCTGTTGTACTTCATGGCTTTGGCGCCGAAGCTTTCGAACACGAACCCAGTGGCGGTGAAACCGTTGGAATCGAAGACGTTGTGGTTGTTCGACAGGGCGCGAACATCGTCGAAAGATGTCAGCATGCGACCGGCACGGACTTCACCGAAAGAACCTGCCAGGCCCACGGTGGAAGCACCTTTGAAAGAAGGGCTCTGCAGTGCGCCAGTGTCGATGTTGATGCGCTGCTCCAACTGGAAGTTTGCTTTCAGGCCGCCACCCAGGTCTTCAGTGCCTTTGAAGCCCAAGCGGGGGGTCGTCAGACCCACATCGCCACCGCTGAAAAACTTGGTGTCGCTGCCTTTGCCTTCATCGATGCTGCCCACGGAGCCGTCAAGGCGACCATAAACAGTGACTGAAGATTGGGCCATAGCGGCACCGGTGGAGGCCAGTACGGCCAGAGCGATCAGGCTCTTTTTCATGAAAATCTCTCCAAAGTGTTGGTTGGTGGAGTCGACGTTTTCCGGCGACTCGCGATCCCGTTGCTTTGAGCAATCAGGTGGATGTATTGCAGCTTCGAGGAAAGAAATCTCTGTGACACCAGAGTGGAAACCCAAAAAAGTTGCATGATTGCAACGCTTTTCGAGCGGCTCAGAGCTTCCCGGCGTTCAACATGCGTGTCCAGCCCGCACCGTCGTTGTCATTCACCACCCACAGGTTGCCGTTGAACACCACCATGCCCTCGGCTTTTTCCTGCAGGTAGTTGTGGTCGCGGCGCAGGTCTTTGACCAGGGTTTTGGTCAGCACGGCACCTTCGGTCACGTCAGACCCTTTCACGCTGTAGACGCGCTTGACCTCAGCGCTGATGGCCTTGCCTTCCAGCAGCAGCAGGCGGCCGTCGGGCAGCAGGGTGATTTCGGACAGACCCATCCAGAACTGCTTGGCGTCTTTGCTGTGTTGCTCCAGCGGATACAGTGCCGTGGTCCAGGTGTTGCTGGGAATGTGCCATTTGACGATGGCCGCCTGGGGCTTGGCCAGGTCAAAGCCGCGTTGGATCGCCATGTACAGCGTTTGGCCGTCGGCGCTGGCGGTCACGCCCTCAAAGCCGGTACCGGTTTTGGGGTTGGCAAACCGGGCCTGTATGGCTGCAGGCAGTTTCACACGCTGCTGCACCACACCGGCGGGGTTGACCTTGATGAGCTCGTTGTCGGCCACGGTTTTGCCTTCGCTGGCCACCCAGAAGCCGTCAGCCACTTTGGCAATGCCTTCCGGGTCAACCTTCAGCGGCTGGCCGTTGGCTTCGGTCAGCATCGTCACCTGGTCAATCACCATGCGTCCAGATGCCAACTCGCCGACGTTGATGCGCCAGATGCGCGACTGGGCAAATGCGTTGTCGGGCACGGCGTACAGGTATGCGCCATCGGTCGTCAGCCCCGACAAAGCACCCCACGGCATGACGTCTTTGGACACCAGTTGTGGTTCCTGGGGGTTGGCCGGTGCGCCTTGTGAGAGGAAGCGAAAGACGTTGAGAGAATTGTCTTTTTCGTTGGCAGTCACAACCAATTGCTGGCCATCCGCGCGGCGGGTGACGGTGGTCACCCCTTCCGGCGCGTGCCCGGTGGGCAGCAGTTGCACCCACTCCGGCTGGGCAGGGTTGGCCACGCGGTACACGTCGAGGTAAGAGCCACGTTCTGAGCCCACCAGCAGGTAGGGCACGCCGCCGAATGAACCGCTGGCCACAGCTTCAATTTCCACGCCTTTGGCAGCCGAGCGGGCGTCGGGGTAGTGGCCGTGGCGCAACGCATTCAACTCGGTGGTCGCACCGGCTTCAAACACCACTTGGCCTTGGGTATTGAACAGCGTGAAACCACGGCCACCGGGCAACACACCGGCCTTGTCTTTTTTACCGTCGCCCTCGTTGGCGGTGGCGAACACGCCTGGCACGACCCAGGTCACGCCGTCGGCTTCGCGCCGGGCCACCAGGCTGTCGGTGAAGGCAATTTCCTTGTCTTTTTTCAGGTCGGCGTTGGCTTTGCGCTCCACGGTTCCGGTGGAAAACACTCGCATCAGTTTGGCTTTGCGCGGGTGACGCAGGTCCACGAGCGCCACGGCGTTGTTTTCCTGCAGGCTCACTACCGCCATGTGGTTTTTGTGGTCGATGGCCACCAACTCGGGCTGGGGGTCTGCCGGGTACACGGCGTCGGGCAGCGCCTTCAGCGCCGCAACCAATTCGAGGCTTTGCAGCCCGCTGTCGGTGCCCCCGTAGAGGTGTTGCAGGCCGGCAACGTCGATGCGGCCTGGGCGCTTGCCGCCCAGGGTGGCATCGCCCTTGTCTTTGCCCTCGGCAATGGTTTCTTCGTCTTCGATGGCCACCACGGCGCGCAGGGTTTTGCCGCTGCCGTGCAGGGCCAGAGAGTCGGGGCCGATGCCCACGGTGATGTTTTTCACCGCTGTGACGTTGCGCGGGTTGCTGATGTCAAACACCCGCAAAAAGCCGCGGCGGGCGTGGTGCACATCGTCGTCCATGCGCAGGGCCACCACAGCAAAGCGTCCATCAGGCGTGATGGCCACCGAGGTGGGTTCACCCACGCCACCCAGGCGCACATCGACGCGGGGCAACAGGGCTGGGCGAGTGGGATCGGCAATGTCCACCACACCCAGCACACCGGCGTCGGCGCTGGTGTAGAACAGGGTCTGCCCGTTGGGCGTGGCGGCCACGATTTCAGCCACGCCATCGACCGCCAGGTGTGCCACCATGGCAAAGCTGCCCTTGGATGAAGCCTGCGCGGCGACGGAGGTTTGCTGCGCCACGGCAGCAGTGCCCCATGAAAAAGCCGCAACAAGTGCGGCGGCCAAGGTGAGCAGTTTGGGTGTGTGAGACATGAGCTGGAGGGTTGGAAGAGTGAAACAACCCAACCAGCTTATGCCGCTGGTGTGACAGCGGCATGAATAAAAATTGCTAGCTATTAACCAAATACCAGCAAGCGCCAGAGGCACTATTAAATGTCTTTTTTGGTCTCGCCAGATGCAGGCGCATCTTGGCTTGGCACAAGCCATGGTGCTCACGTCCACCAGGCGCAGCTTTTTGGCGTAGTAGCGGTCCATGCGCCATTCGGCGAGGATTTCCAGCGCAATTTCAAAGCGCTTGTAGTCGAGTTCGTAAATGTCAGCGAGTTGGAAAGGCGTTTCGCTTTCCAGGGCCAATACCAAGTCAGCAAGGGTTTTGGAAGCTGCGTCGGCGGGGTTGGCTTCAATCAGTTTGCGGGCTTTTTTGATGGCAAGCATGGGGATGTTCCGTTATGTTGCATCGCACAATGCGACTCAGGGTTAGCGAGGGTATCGCACACCCCGGGGTATTTTGATGTCGGTTTTGTGTCACTTATGTGAACCAAAGTGGTGCGCATGTCAGTTGGCAGGCCGAAAACAAACAGGCCCCGAGGGGCCTGCTGTAGACGGTTTGCGTAGTGGGTGTGTCAGGTACCGATCACACCACCGTCGTTCTTGGTGATGACGATGGTGGCCGAGCGGGGGCGTTTGCCCGCGCCGTAGCCTGCGTTGGCCGGCCATTGGCTCTGATAGTTGTCGGGGGTGCCCACGTCGGCCATCTTGGTTTTTTCACCCGCGTGCTGGATGTTCACGAAGATCGCGCGGCCATCCGGCGTTTCGGTGATGCCGGTGATTTCAGCGCCCTTCGGGCCGACCAGAAAGCGCTTGAGCGTCGCGGGCGTCTGGGGTTTGCCTGCGTACGTGGTCACCTTTTTGTCGCCATAGGTCAGGGTTTTGCTTGCCCCATCACCTTGTTGGCCAGGCAGGGCTGCCAGCAGCATGCAGTTGGTGGTGTCGGTGTAGGCACCGTCGTCGGTCTGAATCCAGCACACGCCGGTGGCTTTGCTGAACACCAGGCCGTCGGGCGATGAAAGGTCGTTGTCGTCGGTCAAGCTAGAGAGGTTGACGGTGGCTTTGTCGGCTCCTGCTTCCGAAGCAAACAAGTAGATGTCCCACTTGAAGGCCTTGTCGGCTGGCTTGCCGTGCGCGAGGCGGACGATGTGCCCGTTGACGTTGCCTTTTTGCTCTTTGCCTGCCTTCATGTCGCTGTAGGCACGGGGGTTGGCCGCATCCGCAGTGGCCACGGTGCGCCTGCTGTTGTTGGTGAGGGTGATGTAGACCTCACCGTTTTTCGGGTTCACACCGGCCCACTCGGGGCGGTCCATCTTGGTGGCTTGCACGGCGTCGGCGGCCAGGCGGGTGAACACGGCCACGTCAGCAGGGGTTTTGAACTCGAAATACGAGCTGTTGGCAATGACGGGGTTGTTCAGCGACAACTCCATCCATTCACCGGTGCCGTCGTCCTTGAAGCGTGCGGCAAACAGGGTGCCTTTGTCGAGATACTTGTCACCCGCAGCCAGGCGGTTGCCGCCTTGTGCGTCTTTCGGGTCCCACACGGCAGTGGACACAAACTTGTAGATGTATTCGCCGCGTGCATCGTCGCCCATGTAGGCCACCACGGGCTGGCCTGCCACCACACGGTCGAAGGTCACGTTTTCGTGGCCGAAACGACCCAGCGCTGTGCGCTTGACCAGCTTGGCGTTGGTGTTGTACGGGTCCAGTTCAACGATGTAGCCGAAGGTGTTCATTTCGTTGCGGAAGTCTTCCTTGGCGCTGGCGGCCAGTGCGCCGTTGTTCCATCGTGCATAGGTGTCGGCCGAGCCGCCGCTTTCCCAGCCGTGGCGGCTGGGGGCACCGGCTTTGCGGCCGTAGCGGTTGAGGGCCTGCACCTGCTTGTCTTTTTTGCGGCGCTCGTCGTCCTTGGCGTCGCGGGAGAAGTAGCCAAACCAGTTTTCTTCGCCCGACACGAAGGTGCCCCAGGGCGTGCGGCCGGTGCCGCAGTTGTTCAGCGTGCCACGGGCCTTGGTGCCATCGGGGCTGAAGCGGGTGGCCAGGTGGTCGCTGCCCTTGGCGGGGCCACTCACCACCACCTCGGTCATGGTGGTGACACGGCGGTTGAATGCCGAGCTGGGTTTGTATGCCCATTGCTTGCCGTCGGTCTGCACTTCAGCGACGGAAATGCCGTGGATCATCAGTTCCTTATCGATCTCGGCAGCCGGGCGGGGCAGGTTGGACGTGCCGCCGTTGGCGTGGATGAAGAATGAAGACAGCTTTTCATCTGTGGTGGCTTCGTGGTTCATGGCCAGGAGGCCGCGTGAGGCAAAGGTGTCAGACGGTTTGCCGCTGGCGTCCAGACCAAACCACTCAATGCCGTCGTGGTGGTCACCTGCGCGGTTCCCGAAGTCGGTATCGGTGCCGTCGTTTTTGAAGGCGGGCGTTGCGGCGGTGAGTGGGTCGCCCAGCGCGTAAATGACGCGGGCGGTGTAGCCCTCGGGCACCACCACTGTATCGGCCTGGCTCTTGGCCACGGGCTTGAAGCCCAGAGAGCCCAGGGCTTGGGTTGTGTTGCCGCCCATCGTGGTCGCGCAGCCACCCAGCGCGGTGGCACCGGCTGCAGCACCTGCCAGGCCGGCACCTTTGAACAGGCTGCGGCGGCTCAGGCGGGTATCCAGCACCGTTTCAAATGCCTGGTTGTTGCTGGTGTTGGAGTCTTCGTCGTTGAAGTCGATGGGGGTGTTTGTGGTCAGGGACATATACGGTCAGGGTCTCATGCTGGTTGATCCAAAGGACATCGTCCCGTGTCCCTGTGTCATTCTCGTGACAAAAAAAGAACGGTGGAGTGAGGAGCCGCAGTGAATGGTGAAGCTTTGCCTGCGGTAGATGGTGTTCGCACCATGAAAAACAGGCCCCGAAGAGCCTGTTTTGGACCATGGCCAACAGGTCAGCGCCCTGTTGGTTTTGAATTGGCGCCCCTTGGAGCCGAGGTACCGTCTCAGCTCAACTTGGGCTGGGTGGCCTCGCCGGTGATGTAACCCACGGCAGCACCGAACTTGTCTTTGTAGTTGGCCTTGACCAGAGGGTCCAACGTGGTTTTGACCACGTTGTGAATGCCACCCCAGTCGCCTGCGTGCTGGAAGTTGCTCATGATGTAGGTCCAGCCGTTGAGCTCATCCACCGCATGCAGGCCAGTGGATTCGCCACCCGCCGGGATGGACATGATGCGCGACAGCACCTTGGTGTCGATGTTGTAGGCCCACAGAAAGTTGTTGACGTGCAGGCCACTGTCTTCACCGATGAACAGGGTGCGCATTTTTTCCGAAAACTTGATGTTGTCCGGGCTGGCGATCTTGTTTGGGTTGCCCGTGTTGCCCAGCGCATCTGCCGTGATGTCTTCACCCGTGATCAGGGCTTTGATATTCGCTGGCATCCACTCGCTGTTGATGGTGGCACCCTTGTCGTCCTTCAGGCCGCCTTGGAGGCCGAGTGCCATGACTGCACCGGCATTCAGGGCTTTGTCCAGCTGAATGCCACCCGCAATGGCGTTAGACGCCTGGCCCTTGACCATTGAAGCACTGCAAGCAGCCAAGGCCGAGTAGGCCACCTTGTCTTTGATGTTGACGGTGGTGCCCTCCATCTTGGTAAAGCCCAAAGATGCGCCGAGCAGAGCGGCGTAGCGGTGGGTTTCCAAGAAGGCTGCGGCCTTCTCCATGCCAGGCTTCAACTTGACCCATTGGGCCTTGCCATTGAGGAAGATTTTGGTGAAAGACGTGTCCGCAGGCGTTGCAAGTGCCGGATCAGTTGTCGCCACGGTCATGATGTCGGTCGGCTTGATGCCGCCATCTACCAACGCACGGATCTCTGCGCTGGTGGCTGAGCCAAGCTTGATCCAGGTCAGCGCAGCTGCTGCAGCGCTGGGGTCAAGGCTGAAGCCGGTGCCCACCTTGGCCATTTCCTTGTCGGCGATGAACATGAACAGACCGCCGTTGGTGGTGTCATCGCCATGCATCACGGTGCGGTTGTCAGGCATGACTTGCACCAGTTCATGGGAGATACGACCCATGCAGTAATGCTTCTTGATGGTGCCGGTGCCGTCAGCGTTGACGGTCACTTCAGGCATGTGGCCGTAGTTATAGGGGTTGGCCTTGGTGGCATCACCATACAGGTTGGTGCTGTATGCGTCCATGAAGTTGCTGCTGCGAGAAGCAAACGCATCGGGCTCGTATTCCTCGCTCGACAGGTGGGTGTTCCATGGAGACAGGCTGGCACCGCAGGTGATCCACAGGCCGTTCACGCCCGATGTGTCTACGTTGTGGTACTTGACCAACTTGAGCTTGCCGGTGGTGGGGTTTTGGTCCAGCGTCAGCACAGCGATAGGGGACGGCAGTTTGCCGTACATGTCGGTCTTGCCGTCCTGGGCAAGGCTGGTGTACTCAAACTGAACCACGGCAAACACTGTGTTGCCAGTCACGCCAGCGACTTTGGCGCCATCCACTTTCAGCAGCGAAGTGCCATCGGGCGAGTCCGAGAAGAACTGGCGTGACGCACCCGCCACAGTGGTGTCCATCAGGGGCTTGTTGTTGATGTCATAGTAACCACCTGCCACCACCGTGCCACCCTTGCCATCAGATACCAAGTCACCGGTCACAAAGAATGGCTGGTAGGCCAGCTTGAACTCCACTTTGCTGTCGTTGCTGAAGTTCACCGTCATGGTCGAGCCCACGGTAGTGGTGGCCATGGCCGCTGGGTTGGCCAGTGTGGGCGCAGCCATGGAGCTGAAACTGACGCTTTTCATCACGACATCGTCACCGCCTCCGCAAGCTGCCAGCAGGGCCGTGCTGGCCGACAGTGTGCCGGCCAGAGGAAACAAGGGCATGCCGGCAAAAAGTTTCAATGCGTGGCGACGAGAGGTGTCGGCGGTGTGTTTCATGCGGATACTTTCAGGTTGGGTGCTGGTAGCCCTCTGACAATCAGGCCCAGCTGTTTAGAAAGCCCGCATACTCGTGCAAGCGTGTGACGGGCGTGTGACATTGTGTGCAGGGCGTCACAGTTTGTTGAGATTGACAATTCACCCGTTAGGCCAGTCACAACCATGCCAACTTCTGCCACCGCGCCGTGCCTCATGCAGGCTTGGGGCAAGCACCACGCCGAGCTGCAAGGCTGGTTGATTCGCCAGCTACGCGACACGCCGCAGGCGCAAGACTTGTTGCAAGACGTTTTTTTGAAAGCGCTGCGCCAGGGGGCGCGGTTTTGCAGTCTGGGCAACGCACGCGCATGGTTGTTTGAAGTAACGCGCAACACCCTGACCGACCATCTGCGCCGCCAGCACCTCAGCGCGCCCTTGCCCGACGATGTGGCCGAATGGCCTGCGGACGAGACCGAACCCCTGCCCGTGGTGGATCAGCTCACCGGTTGCCTGGCGCGTGTGCTCACCGAGCTGCCCGATGCCGATGCCGACATCATTCGCCAATGCGACCTCCACGGCATGCGGCAGCAAGACTACGCAGCCATGCACGGTTTGGGCCTGCCTGCTGCCAAAGCCCGCCTGCGGCGTGCGCGCTTGCGCCTGAAAGCACGCATGACGGTGGCTTGCGCCATTCAGATCAGCCCTCAAGGGGGCGTGGCGACTTTCACGCCGCGTGAAGACTCAAAGAAATGAATAGCTAAGTGTTGTTATCGAATATGCACTATGGCCAATTTTATTATGAGTTTTTTGGCGAGCGTGGTATGGGGTGACTTGGTAAACTGAGCGCCGAACGCAGTTCGTGTGTGCATCCTTTTGCAGATTGGCTCGTCTTCATTGGCATGAAAGCCGCTCCTTCGCCTTCCAAACCCGTCGGGTTGAAACTCGCCAAAGACTGGCCTTTGCGGCACCCTCGCATTTTTTTGCCCATTGCCGCAGCACTCTGGTGGGCGCTGTACCAAACGCTGGTGCCTGCCTCTGAATGGCTGGTGGCCCAGTTGCCGGTAGACCGGGCGAGCCACCTGGGCGGTGCGCTGCAATTTTTCTTTTACGACACCACCAAGGTGCTGATGCTGCTGACGGTGGTGGTTTTCGTCATGGGCATGGTCAACAGCTACTTCACACCCGAGCGCACCCGAGCGCTGCTGGCCGGGCGCAGCGAAGGCGTTGCCAACGTTCTGGCGGCCACGCTGGGCATCGTTACCCCTTTTTGCAGTTGCTCTGCCGTACCGCTGTTCATTGGCTTTGTGCAGGCGGGTGTGCCGCTGGGGGTGACGTTTTCGTTCCTGATTTCAGCCCCGATGGTCAACGAAGTGGCCCTGACCTTGCTTTTTGGCCTGTTTGGCTGGAAGGTGGCGATGCTCTACATGGGGCTGGGCCTGAGCGTGGCGATTGTGGCGGGCTGGGTCATTGGCCGCCTGAAGATGGAAGCGCATCTGGAAGACTGGGTGCGCGACATGCCCAAGATGTCTGCCGACTTCGAGCCTGGCCAAACCACTCTGGCCGACCGCGTGCAGGCCGGGTTTGCCTCGGTCAAAGAAATTGTGGGCAAGGTGTGGCCCTACATCCTGGCGGGTATTGCCATTGGCGCAGGCATCCACGGATACGCCCCTCAAGACCTGATGGCCAGCGTCATGGGCAAAGAGGTCTGGTGGTCGGTGCCGCTCGCAGTGCTGATGGGTGTGCCGCTGTACACCAACGCTGCGGGGGTCATCCCCATCGTTCAGGCCTTGCTGGCCAAAGGTGCGGCGCTGGGCACGGTGCTGGCCTTCATGATGAGTGTGATTGCGCTGTCGCTGCCCGAACTGATCATTCTGCGCAAGGTGCTCAAGCTGCGCTTGATCGCTGTCTTCGTGACCGTGGTGGCGTCCGGCATCCTGATGGTGGGTTGGGTGTTCAATGCCGTGCTGTGACGGTCGCCTTTCCCTCGTATTGCTCAACAAAAACACTGGAGACAACTGGATGCAACGCCGACCTTTTTTAAAATCCTTCGCCCACACAGCCGTCCTGGCTGGCGGTTTGTCGCTTGCGTGGGCCGCCCACGCGGTGGACATCACCTTCAAGCCCGTGGCCCCTGGCGTGTACGCCTACGTGGGCGACACCGAAGGCCGCACGTATGACAACGAAGCGCTGAACGCCAACATTGGCCTGGTGGTCACCCCTGCCGGGGCGGTGCTGATCGACCCAGGTGCCACCTTCAAAACCGGGGCCACGATCGCTGCCGCAGCCAAGGCCGTGACGCCGCAGCCCATCAAGTGGGTGGTGAACACCGGCGGGCAAGACCACCGCTGGCTGGGCAACGGCTACTTCAAAGGGCAGGGCGCCGAGATCATTGCGCACGCCAACGCCCAGGCCGACATGAAAGCGCGTGGCCCTGAGCACTTGAAGGCCAATGCCCCGGTGCTGAAAGACAAGCAGGACGGCACCGAGTTTGTTTACCCCACTCGCTGGCTGCAAGGCACCGACAACACGTTGGACTTTGGCGACGTGAAGCTGCAGTTTGTGCACCGCAACGGCGGCCACACCCCCGGCGACATGCTGGTGTACCTGCCCGCCACCGGCGTGGTGTTCACCGGTGATGTGGTCTACACCGACCGCATCCTGGGCCTGCACCCCGTCAGCAAAACCAAGGCCTGGGTGGCCAGCTTCGAGGCGCTGGAAGCGCTCAGCCCCAAAGTGGTGGTGCCCGGCCATGGCAACGTCACCACCCTGGCCCAGGCCCAGCGGGACACCGGCAACCTGCTGAAGGCGCTGCGCGCCCACATGGGCCAAGCGGTGGAGGCGGGCACCGACATCGGCGTGACCGTGAAAAGTTTTGACGCCACCCCTTTCAAACACCTCAAGCATGTGGATGTGTGGTTGCCCCAACTGGCCAACCGCACCTACCTGGAGATGGAACAGGAGTAAGCACAAATTTGAGGTTATTTTGTGCTTTTTAGCAATTTGATATTGCTCAGGCAGCTATCTAATTTTAGGAGAAACCATGGACATCAAGGTATTGGGCACCGGCTGTGCCTACTGCAAAAACACCATCACGCTCATTGAAGATGTAGCCAAGGCCCAAGGCTTGGCCGTAAAGCTTGAAAAGGTAGAAGACATCCGCGCCATCATGGGCTACGGCGTGATGAGCACCCCCGGCGTGGTCATCAACGGCAAGGTAGTGCATGCAGGTGGCGTGCCCAGCCGCGACAAAGTCGAACAGTGGCTGAGCTCCTGAGCCCTTTGGTTTCACCGTTTTGTCACAAAAATCCACTAAATTTCAATCGTTATTGAAATGAATGGAAGCAGGAGCACCACATGAAAGTCGGTATCAATGGCATGGGCCGCATGGGCAGGTTGGCGCTGCGCGCCGCATTTGGCGCGGTGGACCGCCCGCACGACGACCCCCGCGCAGGCAACCGCCTGCAGGTGGTGCACCTGAACGAAATCAAGGGCAACGCCGAGTCCACCGCGCACCTGGTGCAGTTCGACACCGTGCAGGGCCGCTGGCGTGGTGACATTGCCGCTGAAAGTGCCGACCGCATCCGCATCTGGGCTTCACCCAGCACGCCGCAGCATCCGATATTCCTTGGGGTGACATGGATGTGGACGTGGTGCTGGAATGCACCGGCAAATTCCTCACGCCCGAAACCCTGCAAGGCCACCTGGATCGTGGGGCCAAACGCGTCATCGTGGCCGCCCCGGTGAAGGTGGGCGGCGTGCTGAACATCGTGGTGGGGGTTAACCACCACTTGTATGACCCGGCGGTGAACCACATCGTGACCGCAGCCAGTTGCACCACCAACTGCCTGGCTCCGGTGGTGAAGGTGGTGCACGAGGCGCTGGGCATCAAACACGGCCAGATCACCACGCTGCACAACCCCACCAACACCAACCTGGTGGTCGATGCCCCGCACAAAGACCTGCGCCGCGCTCGCAGCGCCATGGTCAACCTGGCCCCCACCAGCACGGGCAGCGCCACGGCCATTGCCCTGATTTACCCCGAGCTGAAAGGCAAGCTCAACGGCCACGCCGTGCGCGTGCCTGCGCTGAATGCATCGCTGACCGATTGTGTGTTCGAGCTGAACCGCGCCACCACCGCCGAAGAAGTCAACGCCCTGTTTGCCGAAGCCGCGCAGCCCGGTTCGCCGCTGGCGGGCATCCTGGGTTACGAGCCTTTGCCATTGGTCAGCGCCGACTACGCCCGCGACACACGCAGCAGCATCGTTGATGGTCTGTCCACCATGGTGACCGACGGCACGCTGCTGAAGGTGTACGCCTGGTACGACAACGAAATGGGCTATGCCACCCGCATGGTGGACCTGGCCTGCCACATGCAAGCTGTGGGCATCTAAGTGGCGCTCCAGATGAGCGCTGCCGAGCGCAACTACGCCATCGTCACCGCCGCGTATTGGGGCTTCACGCTGACCGACGGCGCACTGCGCATGTTGGTGCTGCTGCACTTTTACAAGCTGGGCTACTCGCCGTTCACGCTGGCTTTTTTGTTTCTGCTGTACGAGGCTGCAGGCGTGGTGGCCAACCTGATCGGTGGCTGGCTGGCCACGCGCTACGGCATTGCCCGCATGCTGACGGTGGGGCTGGTGACGCAGATCATCAACCCGGCGTGGACGGCGGCCATGTCGGTGGCCTGGGTGGTGGTGGCGCAGGGCATTTGCGGCGTGGCCAAAGACCTGACCAAAACCGCCAGCAAATCGGCCATCAAGGTCACTGCGGCGCAGGCCAAAGAACAGGGCGCTGGACAGTTGTTCAAGTGGGTGGCCTGGTTCACCGGCAGCAAAAACGCCATGAAGGGTGTGGGCTTTTTCCTGGGCGGCCTGCTGCTCGATGCGCTGGGTTTTGCCCACGCACTTTGGGCGATGGCGGGCTTGCTGGCCCTGGTGCTGGTGGGTGTGGTGGCCTCGCTGCCGCCCATGATGGGCAAGGCCAAGGCCTCCAAATCGGCCAAAGAGCTGTTTGCCAAAAACGCGGGCATCAACGCGCTGGCTGCGGCCCGTGTGGCGCTGTTCGGCGCACGCGACGTGTGGTTTGTGGTGGGCGTGCCGGTGTTTTTGTATTCGCAGGGTTGGACGTTCACCATGGTCGGCGGCTTCCTGGCCGCCTGGACCATCGGCTAGTGAAACGCAGCGCAGACGGCCTGAGCAACGAGGTGCCGGCCGCCCGCTGGTGGTCTGCCGCGTTGGCGCTGGTGCCTGTGGGGCTGGCTGCCGCTGTGGTGGCTGATGTGCCGCACCTCCAATGGGTGGTGGTGGGTGGGCTGGGCCTATTCGGGTTTGCGTTTGCGGTGAATTCGTCAGTCCACTCCTACCTGGTTCTCGCCTACGCGGGCTCGGAGAAGGCGGCGGAAGACGTGGGCTTTTACTACGCCGCGAACGCGCTGGGCCGCTTTTTGGGCACCTTGCTGTCGGGTCTGCTTTACCAATGGGGCGGACTGTTGTACGCGCTGGTGGGGTCAGCCGTCATGCTGGGTCTGTGCTGGTTGATGACCTTGAAGTTGCCCATGCAGTGCCAGGCTGAATCTACAAAGCACTCGTGACCGCCGCGCAGATCCGGCACAGACGCATGTCCTTCTGTCAAACCCATAAAAAAAGCCCCTGTCGGGGCTTTTCGGGGTTTGGCTGCACTCACTGTCACTTGACCGAGAGCAGCTTATTTACGTCGGCATTGTTGGGCAAGGTGTAGTCATGGCCGCGAATGATCTGGCCTGTGTCAGTCATCACCAGTTTAAGGCTGACAAACGTGGCATTGGCGGCCTGTGAGTACGTGCCCACCAGCACGACACCCGCGCTGTGCAGTTTGGCGATGTCTTTCAACTCGCGCGACAGCATGAGTTCGCCGGTTTCTTCCCGCACAAAGATGTCGCCGCGCAGTTTCAGTTCTTTCACCAGCAAACCACTGTTCACCAGGTGCGAGGCGTATTGCTCTGACAGCGTGCGGCCCAGGGGGGCAGTCTTGCGCAGGTCGTTCACATTGACCACTGTGGCCACCAGCATCGGGGTGCGCTGGTATTCCTTGATGTCCAAGCCTGTGAGCAGCTTTTGCACGGCATCACGGTTTGAGCTGACAAAGGGGTTTTTCTCAGCGTCTTCGTAAGTGGGCTCGGCCTTGACGTAGGCAGAGTTGCTGTTGGTGCTGCACCCGGCCAGCAGCGCCGATGCCATTGCGGCACACACCAGAAGTGAACGGTTCATTGGCTCACCACCTTCAGGGTTTTGTACTCAGGGGCCTGCTTGAACAGGGTGGAATCCACGTTTTCGATGTAATACACATCGGTTTTGCGCGACAGGATCTGGTCGGGTGTACCGGCAGACGTGGTCAGCACCAGTTCGGTGTGTGTGGGACCGCCCGAATACACGCTGCTGCCGTAGTCGGCCGCTCCGGCCAGAGCGATGCCACCGAGCAACTGCGTGTCCAGGTGTGCTGTGTGCAAGCCATAGGCGGCCGACACACCGGCTGCCAAAGCGGTGTAAAAGCCCGGCACGAAATGTGGCCGTGGGCTGTTGTGCACCACCAATTGCACGGTGTAGTTCAGCTGAAGGGGGTTTTGTTCGCTGGCGGTGACACGGCGACCGGTTTGAACGATCTCTGTCACCAGCATGTCGTAAAACGTTTTCTCAAAAACCGTTGCCTTGTCGGGGACCACCACGGTCAAGCGCGCATTGGCCGCCACACCGGCCGTGTCCAACATGCGCAGGGTTTGTTTGGCTGCGTCGCGTGCCACGATTTGCCAATGGCCAGCAGAACGTACTTTTTTCTGCTCGGTCAGGTCGAAATTGCCCGACACGGGAATGGGCGATTGGGCGCAACCCGCCAGTGCTGCAACGACGAGCGCCAGTGCGCCAGCTTGTGATGTGAGGTGTTTCAAGGCTTTGACTCCCGAGCGCTTGTGAATCAGTGGAACGACGCTGCCCTGGAGCAAACATCGAAAATTAATTATGAACCAAGGACCGGCCATTTGGAGGCATCCCACACCGCTGGACCACTTCGAACGCAGCAACTTCGCCAGACAGATCGCTTTTGTAGGGGCCTTGCAACAGCCCGGCGCTTCAGTAGTACCCGTCCTTGGTGCCTTTGTTGCCGCTGATTTGCCACGCGGTGCGCTGGTCCACCAACCTGGCCAGAAACTCCAGCTCTTCATCCGTGTGGTTGATGGCGCGTGCGGAACTCAGTACCACCGCTCCGTCCCGTTGGTCGGCCCACACGGCTTCGTGGTATTCGGTGGTGGACGTGCGTTTGTCGGATTGAGTGGCCAGGTCCACCGTGCCGTAGCAGTTGCAAAAATAACTGCGGTTGTTTTGTTTGGCAAAAATCTCGGTATACACCCCGGTGCCCCTGATGCCCGCAGTCAACGTGGGGGTGACAATGCGGCGTGCGCTGCCTTTCCCCCACACGCTGATGACCGCTCCAGTCAGCAACCTGAGCAAGCTCACCGCGTTCAAGGTATCGCCACGCTCCACGGCCAAGCGGGAATTTTGGCGCACGTGGAAAGACGAGTTGCCAATCACAAACACGATGCGCGAGTCGGGCCCGGTTTCCAGTACGTCACCGGTTTGAACGGTTTGCCCCGGGGCGAGGCGGCCACCGTTGAGCAGTGTATCTCCCACCATTTCCACGATGTTGCTGCGTTGCTGCGCATGCGCAGCGGTCCAGCCGCCAGTGGCCACCCACGCGGCAGCGGCTTGCAGCGTCTGTCGGCGCTGGAACCACGTCAGCTCGTTATCGGTGCGGCTGAGGTTGATGTGTTGTGTCATGGATGGCCTCCTTGGGCAAGTTCGCGGTGTTGGGGCGAATCATCGGTGAAGCTGTCGCGGAAAGTGAAGTAAACCGAGGTGAAAAACATCGACGCCATCACCATCACGGCCGGCAAAACCAGCGCATTGGCAAATGCCTGTCCACCTGTCAGCCCGGCGAGCACGCTGATGACCAACCCGCCCACCATGAACACTCCCAACCAGCACAGGCCGAACACGAGCAGTGCCGCTTTGTTGCGCCAGCAGGCCATCAGGCTGAAGAAAAGGCTTTTGCCAGGCTCCACTCCATGCCAGTGCACGAGCGCAGGCGCGTGCCAGAAGGCCATCGCCAAAGGCAGGTAAAGCGCCATGCCCACCCACATGGCGTTGCGAAAACCGTCGTCCTGGGTCAGTTCTTCGGTCAGGGGCTTGCCATTGAGGTAAACCTCGGCGAACGAACCGCCGTCCATGAGTGCGGTGGCTGCGATCACACCCAGAAAGCCCACGGCATAAAAAACGCCCAGCTTGAGCATGGCCACGCGTCGTTCTTTGCCCGCACTGAACGCGGTGGCCAGCACGGTTGGCATGGGAAAAGTACCGTCCGAGGCCATGCGTGCGGCAGCCATCAGCCCGAGTGTCGCGGCGGGCAACAAAGCCAGTGATACGACGCTGCCCAACACGGGAATCACCGACAGCAAAGACACCAGACCCATGAACAAAAGGAACAACCCACTCATGGCCAGTGGCTGACGCGCGAAGGTGCGGATGCCCAGTTTGACCCACAACCAACCTGTCCGGGCCGGAACAATGTTGAGCTTCATGGCGTGTGCGCCGCAACTTGCGCTTGCGCCACGCGATGGCGCAGCACGCGTTCAAAATGCGTCGGGTCGTGGGGTAGGAGCATGGCGGCATCGCGCGGCAGGTGCCAGTCCCACAGCCGGGATGTCCAGAAGCGAAGGGCACCTGCTCGCATCATGTCGGGCAGCAGCTGGTGTTCTGGCGGTGTCAGCGGGCGCACCGCCTCGTAGGCCTGCAGCATGGCGTGGGCTCTGTCAGGGTGGTGGGCACCGGTCGGGAGGTCGATCGCCCAATCGTTCAGGCAAACGGCCAAGTCGAACACAAAGCTGTCGCATCCCGCAAAGTAGAAGTCGAAAAAGCCGGTCAGCCGCTCGCCTTCAAACATGACGTTGTCGCGGAACAGGTCTGCGTGAATGGGACCGCTTGGAAGGGCTGCATAGGCAGCACTGGCCGCCACATGATTCTGGTGGCTGAGTTCACTGCTGATGAGCTCAGCCTGTGAGGGTGTGAGGTGCGGCAGGACCACGGGCACGGTCTCGTTCCACCAGGCCAGTCCGCGCAGGTTGGGCTGATGGCGGTCGTAATCCATTCCTGCCAGGTGCATGCGCGCCAACATGCCGCCCACAGCCGCACAGTGTCCAACCTGCGGGGACAACTGGCTTTTGCCTGCCAGTTTGTTGACCACGGCGGCGGGTTTGCCCTTCAGCGTGTGAAGGATGCTGCCCTGTGTGTCAGCAGCCGGGTCGGGCACCGGGATGCCTTTGCCCGCCAGGTGTTTCATCAGGTGCAGGTAAAACGGAAGCTGCTCCGCCGTCAGGCGCTCAAAAAGAGTCAGCACATGCTCGTGTACCACCCCCTGGTGCAGGGTGGTGACAAAGTAATTGGTGTTTTCAATCCCCCCCGCGCAGCCCTGGAGTGCTGTCAGGCTCCCAAGTCCCAAACGGGCCAGCAGGTTCTCGGCTTCGGCGGGGGTGACTTCAGTGAATACGGCCATGAGAGGGCGAAGGGTAAATCTGTGGGGTGTGGGCGTGCTGCCTGCCGGGAAGGGGGCGCTTTGGCTTCAGAAGTTGAACAGCCGCCACTTGGCACGCCCGGCGCTGCCTGCGTTGCCGGTGCGTTGTCCGTCCGGGTTGGCGGGGCCTTGCGCCGCATCGGCAGGGTTGATCTGGTAGGCCGGCAAGTCGGCTTTCGTTTGAACCTCGATCTGCTTGGTTTGCCCGCCCACTTTCAGCTCCTGCACCCGGCTGCCTGCATCTTCGTGAACGATGCGCTCCACTTTGGGGGAGGGGTTTGGGGTCGGATCAGGCTGAAGTGTTTGTGCACTGGTGGCCACGGGCAGGGCACCGACCAGGACGCAGGCACTGGCCAGTGCGGCTGCGCGCAGCCCACTGAACAGGTTAGGGGTTGGCAGTGCTGGCGCTGTCAAAGAGGTGTGCGGGCGTGAAAAAGGCATGCCCGATTGTAGGCAGCGCCCCGATGTCCATGTCGGGCCCATGCCCGACAATCCGCCGCATGACCGATTTGTCCCCATCCCAACGCCCCACCTTGCTCTTGGTGGACGGCTCCAGCTACCTGTACCGCGCCTTCCACGCCATGCCCGACCTGCGTGCTGTGCCCGGCGACCCCGGCAGCCCACCCACCGGTGCCATTCGCGGCATGGTCAACATGCTGCAAAGCCTGCGCAAAGAGGTGCCCGCACAACACGTGGCCTGTGTGTTCGACGCCTCAGGCCCCACGTTCCGTGATGATTTGTATCCTGAATACAAAGCCCACCGCGCGCCCATGCCAGATGACCTGCGCGCGCAGATCGAGCCCATTCACGAAGTGGTGCGCCTGCTGGGCTGGACGGTGCTGAACGTGCCGGGGGTGGAGGCCGACGACGTGATTGGCACCCTGGCGCGTGCGGGCGAAGCGCAGGGGTTTGATGTGGTGGTGTCCAGTGGCGACAAAGACCTGGCGCAGTTGGTCACGCCGCACATCACCATCATCGACACCATGAACGGGAAGCGCCGCGACTTGGCCGGTGTGGAAGCTGAGTTCGGCGTGCCTGCCAGCCTGATGATCGACTACCAGACCCTGGTGGGCGACACGGTGGACAACGTGCCCGGCGTGCCCAAGGTCGGCCCCAAAACCGCTGCCAAGTGGCTGCAGGAATACGGCAGCCTGGACGCACTGGTGGCCCGCGCGAACGATATCAAAGGGGTGGCGGGCGAGAACCTGCGCAACGCACTGGGCTGGTTGCCCACCGGGCGCACGCTGGTCACCATCAAGACCGATTGCGACCTGAACGGCTGGGTGCCCGGTTTACCGAGTCTTGATTCCATAGCTGTCAGTGCAGAGCAGACAAGCGCTCTGGCCGATTTTTATGTGAAATTTGGCTTCAAGGGCCTGGCGCAGGCCGCTGCGGCGCGTTTGGGGGCCTCCGCTGCTGCACCCGCCGTGGCCGCGCCCGCCGCCCCGGCGCGTGGCGAAAGCGGCGATCTGTTTGCCGATCTGCCCGAGCCCACCCCCAGCACCCTTGTGTGCGACACCGTGCTTGACTGGCCCGCGTTCGACGCCTGGTTGGCCAAAGTGCAGGCGGCCAGTCTCACGGCCCTCGACACCGAAACCACATCTCTCAATGAAATGGTGGCCGAGGTGGTGGGCATTAGCCTGTGTGTGGAGCCCGGCCACGCGGCCTACATCCCCTTGGCTCACAACGGCCCCGACGCGCCTGAGCAACTGCCCCGTGACGAGGTGCTGGCCCGCCTGAAGCCCTGGCTGGAGAACCCTGCGGCCAAAAAGCTGGGCCAACACGTCAAGTACGACCGGCATGTGCTGGCCAATCACGGGATCGAGGTGCAGGGTTACGCCCACGACACCATGCTGCAAAGCTACGTGCTGGAGGTGCACAAGCCCCACGGTTTGAGCAGCCTGGCCGAGCGCCACCTGGGCCGCAGCGGCATCACCTACGAAGACCTGTGTGGCAAGGGCGCACACCAGATTCCGTTTGCGCAGGTGGACGTGGCCAAGGCAGCTGAATACTCGTGCGAAGACGCCGACCAGACCCTGGCCGTGCACCAGGTGCTGTGGCCACAACTGGCCGCCAATGACAAGCTGAACTTCATCTATCAACTGGAAATGGACAGCAGCGAGGCGCTCTACCGCATTGAGCGCAACGGCGTGCTGATTGACGCGCCCATGCTGGCTACCCAAAGCCACGAGCTGGGCCAACGCATCTTGCATCTGGAAACCGAGGCATACGAGATTGCCGGGCAACCGTTCAACCTGGCCAGCCCCAAGCAATTGGGCGAAATTTTCTTTGACAAGCTGGGCTTGCCCGTCATCAAGAAAACCGCCACCGGCGCGCGCAGCACCGACGAAGAGGTGCTGGAAAAACTGGCCGAGGACTACCCGCTGCCCGCCAAGCTGCTGGAGCACCGGAGCCTGTCCAAACTCAAAGGCACCTACACCGACAAACTGGCCCAACTGGCCTTGCCCGCCACAGGCAGGGTGCACACCCATTACGCCCAGGCCGTGGCCGTGACCGGGCGCCTCAGCAGCAACGACCCCAACCTGCAGAACATCCCCGTGCGCACCGCTGAAGGCCGCCGCGTGCGCGAGGCCTTTGTGGCCCCGGCGGGTTGCCTGATTGCAAGTGCCGACTACAGCCAGATCGAGCTTCGCATCATGGCCCACATCAGCGGCGACGCGGCTTTGCTGAAAGCCTTTGCCGAGGGGCTGGATGTGCACCGCGCCACGGCCGCCGAGGTGTTTGGCATTGGCGTAGACCAGGTCAGCAGCGAGCAGCGCCGCTACGCCAAGGTCATCAACTTCGGGCTCATTTACGGCATGAGCGGGTTTGGCCTGGCCAAGGCGCTGGGCATCGACAACACGGCGGCCAAAAACTACATCCAGCGCTACTTCGAGCGGTTTGCGGGCGTCAAGCAGTACATGGACGACACCCGCACCCAAGCCAAGGCTCAGGGCTATGTGGAAACCGTGTTTGGCCGCCGCCTGTACCTGCCTGAAATCAACAGCCCCAACGGCCCGCGCCGCGCGGGGGCCGAGCGCGCCGCCATCAATGCGCCCATGCAGGGCACGGCGGCCGACCTCATCAAACTGAGCATGGTGGCGGTGCAGCGCGTGCTGGACGAGCAACAGCGTGCCACCAAAATCATCATGCAGGTGCACGATGAACTGGTGTTCGAGGTGCCCGAATCAGAGGTGGACTGGGTGACAACCGAAGTGCCACGCCTGATGGCCGGCGTGGCCCAACTCAAGGTACCACTGCTGGCCGAGGTGGGCGTGGGGCCCAATTGGGAAAAAGCCCACTGAAAAATACATAAAAAAGCCCGCCAGCGCAATGCTGGCGAGCGTAAGCAGCTACAAAATAATGGCGCTTACAGTTTGAACGCGCTCACCACCTCAGTGAGTTGACGGGCCTGCTCCTGCAGCGACGCCGAGGCGGCCGAGGCCTCTTCCACCAGTGCTGCGTTTTGCTGGGTCACGCCGTCCATCAGCGCCACGGCTTGGTTGATTTGCGAAATGCCTTCAGACTGCTCGCTGCTGCTGCTGGAAATTTCGCGCATCAGTGCCGTCACGCGCTCGATGCTGGCCACAATTTCTTTCATGGTGGCCCCGGCCTCGTCCACCTGTTGGGTGCCGCTGGTCACTTTGCTCACCGAGTCGTCGATCAGCGTTTTGATTTCTTTGGCGGCGGTGGACGAGCGCTGCGCGAGGCTGCGCACCTCAGACGCCACCACCGCAAAGCCCCGGCCCTGTTCGCCCGCACGGGCGGCTTCCACCGCAGCGTTCAGCGCCAGGATGTTGGTCTGAAACGCAATGCTGTCGATCACGGCAATGATGTCCACGATCTTGCGTGAGCTGGTGTTGATCTCGTCCATGGTGTGCACCACCTGGCCCACCACCGCACCGCCTTTGACCGCCACGTCCGACGCCTCTTCGGCCATGCGGTTGGCCTGGACGGCGTTTTCGGCGTTGAGCTTGACGGTGCTGTTGAGTTCTTCGGTGGCGGCCGCTGTTTGCTCCAGCGAGCTGGCCTGTTGCTCGGTCCGGCCCGACAAGTCCAGCGTGCCCGACGCCACCTGGCTGGCCGCGCTGGCGATCGAGTCTGAACCGGATATGACCTTGGAAATGAGTTGGCGCAAATTGCCCTGCATGGTGTCCATCTGGCGCAGCAAGTGGGTGATTTCGTCGTCACCGTTCGCAGTGATCTGGTGGCGCAGGTCGCCTTGGGCGATGGCGCTGGCGGTTTCGTCGACAGCGGCAAAGCCTTTGGACATGCGGCGCAAGGTGCCGAGCATGAACAGTGTCATGGGCAGCGCACCCAGCAAGGCGATGGCACCGAATATCCATTTGCTTTGCTCGTATCGCGCGTCAGCATCGGCAGTTTCTTCCTGTGCCATTGCGGATTGGTACTTCACCAAGTCGCTCATGGCTTTTTCAAAGGCCCCGCCTTCGGTGCGACCTGCCGCCAGAAAAAAAGCCATGGTGGCCGGACTGAAGTCGCCCTTGTTCATGGCATCCATCACTTGGTCGCGCTTGGCTTGCCAGCCTTTGCGTGCTGTTTGCATTTGGTCGATCAGGGCGCGTTCCTGATCGTCTATCGTGCGTTCCAGCACGATTTTTTGAGCGGAGTCGTTGTCGGCCTTGAGCTTGCCTATGTTGTCGGTGTGCATCGTGATGGGGTGGTCGTGGATGCTCAGCAATGCAGAGTCGGGCGCGTGCTGGAACATCAACAGCATTTCCATGCGGTTGACCAGGTAGCCACGGCGCATCTGCGCGACGGCAACAGCCGCAGCCATGCGGTCGTCGTGTACGTGCTGAAGTGAGTCGCGCGCGGTTTTCATTCCAGTGAAACCAGTGCCCATGGCCACAATGAACACCAGCCAATACACCACCACCACGGCCCACACGCGCTGCGTGAGCTTGAATCCGTCAAACATAGTTATTCCTCGTGAGTTCGCAGTCCTGTTGTGGACCATAGCATTGCCATGGTGCATGGGCCTTGAGAAAACCCGGTCTGCAGACACCCAATCTGCGGCTTTGCAAGGGACTTGATCCACGTCAAACGGGCACACCCGGTTTCTGTTGCGCTGCCAACTCACCGTGGGTCTCGGTGGTGGTGGCACCGCTGCTGATGGACATGCAAATGCCACGGCTGCGCGGCTTGGTCGCCAACTGTGCACTGTGCCAGGCGTTCGTGGGGTTTTTGGGAAAGCCGTTAGCATTTGGCGCCGCCTCAACCAAACTCACAGGAGACATCCCCATGCTGAAAACCGACCAAGTGTCCGACTTGAAAGCTTTGTTGCCCGGCCAGACCAGCGAACAGGGTGCGACCCGCCGCACCGCACTGAAAGCCGCCCTGGGCGTGGGTTATGCCGCATCGGTCATGCCCATCGCAGCGCAAACGGCCATCCAGACGTCTGCCAAAGGCCTCACGGTTGGCGATGTGACGATCGATGTGAACGGTTTTGCCATGCCCGCTTACCGGGCGGCGCCAGAGGGCAAAACCAATTTGCCGGTGGTGATTGTTTTGTCCGAAATTTTTGGTGTGCACGAATACATCGCCGACACCGCCCGCCGGTTTGCCCACGCCGGTTACCTGGCCATTGCGCCCGAGTTGTTTGTGCGTCAGGGCGATGCACAGGGCTACGCCGAGATGGCCAAGCTGATTGCAGAGGTCATTTCCAAGGTGCCCGATGCGCAGGTGATGGCCGACCTCGACGCCACGGTGGCCTGGGCTGGTGCCCACGGTGGCGACCTGAACAAAGTGGGCGTCACTGGTTTTTGCTGGGGTGGCCGCCAGACCTGGCTGTACGCCGCGCACAGCAAACACATCAAGGCCGGTGTGGCCTGGTACGGCCGGTTGATGGGCCAGACCAACGCGCTCAACCCCAAACACCCCATGGACGTTGTCGCCAACCTGAACGGCCCTGTGCTGGGGCTGTACGGTGCCGCAGACACCGGCATTCCGGTCAACACGGTGGCCGCCATGCAAGAGGCGCTGAAAACTGGGTCCAAGGCGGCCAAAGCGTCCGAGTTTGTGCTGTACCCGGATGCGCCCCACGCCTTCCATGCCAAGGACCCGGCTGAAGACGGCTGGCAGCGGGCGCTCGCCTGGTTCAAAACCCACGGCGTCGCCTGAGCCTGGTCCCGCCACACTCGGTATCGCTGGCAGGCGGGTCAGCCCCGTTCCACCGGCAGGCCGGGTGTGTTGCTCCAATCGCTCCAGCTGCCCGCGTACAAGGCCTGTCGGCCCAGCCCGGCCAGTTCCATGGCCAGCACATTGGGCACCGCACTCACGCCGCTGCCGCAGTGGTGCACCACGGTGGCGGGGTCGCGTCCCGCCAGCAGCGCGTCAAACTCCTGGCGCAACTGGGCCGCAGGTTTGAACAGGCCCTGGTCGTCCAGGTTGGTGGGGAAGGGCCGGTTCAGCGCGCCGGGGATGTGGCCCGCGATCGGGTCAAGTGGCTCTACCTCACCCCTGAAGCGGGGCGCACCCCTGGCATCCAGAACGGTCTGGTCTGGTTGGCCCAGGCGCTCCACCACCGTTGCGGTGTCAATCAGCGTCACCAATGGCGGCGCGAGTGAGAAGGACCTGGGTGTGTGTACCTCCGGCGCAGCCCCGGTTGCCACGGGGTGGCCCGCAGCGGTCCAGGCCTGCAGACCCCCGTCGAGCACCGCCACGGCCTCGTGGCCGCACCACTTCAACATCCACCACAGGCGCCCGGCGTAGTTCACGCCGTTGCGGTCAACCACCACCACCTGGGTGGTGTTGCTCACGCCCACACTGCCCAGCCAGCGGGCAAATGCTTCGCGGGTGGGCAAAGGGTGGCGGCCACCGCACGCGGCCGTGCCGGCCGCCACGCTGCCGCCGTGGGCCGAGAGGTGCTGGTCGAGGCTGGCGTGGGTGGCACCGGGTATGTGCGCCACCTCGAACTGCTGCGGCCCCAGGGCGGGGTTCATCAGGTCTGACGTGCAGTCAAACAGGCGCACGTCGGCCGGGGTTGCCAGCAGGCGGGCCAGGTTGGCCACGGAGATGAGGGTGGTGTACGAAACGGTCATGTGGGGCCTCAGGCGGAATGGTCTTCGGGTGGGGTTTGGGGTGCGGTGCGGGCGCGCAGCAGGGTGGCGGTGATGCCGCTGGCAATGATCAGCGCCATGCCCAGCCAGCCCAGCAGCGGCAGGTCGTCGTGGAAGATGACGATGCTGTAGATGCCCGCAAACACAATGCCTGTGTACTGCAGGTTGGCCACCAGCAGGGTGGCGCCGCTGGCATAGGCCCGT
>JAIFMP010000050.1 GCA_020048405.1 Hydrogenophaga sp. | reverse complement strand
CTTTGAGTTGCTCAATCAACCCCGCCATGACTTCACGTGCCATGAACAACGGGTAGCGTTTTGAGTCTATACAATGATCCGGGACTCTACACCTACTCAAGGGACAGTTGCACTGACTGCCGCTGTTGCACTGGATCCCATATCAACAACAGTGACTGTAGCAGATCGGCACGCCACTCCGATGAGAATAATCACATTCCCTGCGAGCACGGCTGTTACCGCGCCGCTGTTACTCCTCTGCGTCACAGCCATCGCCATTATCAACAATAGTCAACGAGCCAAGCCCCACCTGTTGTTTGGAGTCTACCGCTCTTATCTCTATAGTTTTATTTGCGCCAGTGACACACCGATTAGGTCTGGTCCCTTTCACTATGCTGAAAGTACGCTTGGTTGCGGAAAACTCACTGCATGTTTGACGATCAGGAGACAACGCCGCATAAGTGAGGTCAGAAACATAAATGCAGACCTGCCCAACATCAGCCCCGGTGGAAACATCACCCGTAAATCCGAAAATTGAAAAAGTCAAAGGATCATTGTTGAGTTCTGAAATCGACATACTCGATGGTGAAAGCCTAAAGTTAGGGGTGCCCGTGTTGACCTCCACTGCAATCTTGACGGACTGACCGGCAGAATCGACAAAGGTCACATCCAATTTTGACCCTAAAGATCCTTTTACCTTGAATTTGCCATCGCTGCTGACGGCGGGGGTTACCTGCACAGCGGCTGGGATACCTCCACCAGGAAAATACGGCGCTTGCCCGCCAGAGACCACCACATCTGCATCGTAACCGGCTGGGATGGTCAATGTGTCTGGGGAAATTCTCAGTGTGGGAGCAGCAACAGTGATTGAAATGTCTTTTATCGCACCAGTAATGTCCGAAATCTTCGCAACGCCACCATCCCCTAGCACTTTGCCGGTGACGGTCCAGTGAGTGTCATCAATCTTCGTAACACTTGCGACCGTAGAGTTACCCCCCACAACCTTATAAGGGGGTGATCCGCCCGCTATTGAGAATGTCTGTGACACCCCAACACCCACAGTCACGTCATCAGGCGCAGAGGTATAAAGTTCCAATCCAGAACCAACAGTTATACCCACAGACACAAATGACCCTGCATTGTCGGTAATGCGCACATCTGCCTTACCACCATCCCGGGCGTCGAGAGTCAAAGAATTTCCCTCTATTGAGCTCGAAGCAACAAGAGAATTGGTGGAGGAGGTTTTATAAGGTGGTACCCCACCGGAAACACTGTATTTCCGAAATGAGCCACTGGGTATGACTACTACATCACCGGCTGTGGTGAACAATGTAGGCTGCTGTGGATTCCCACCACTGGACCCGCCTCCTCCGCCACATGCGACGAGCGCAATTACGGCAAACAGAGAAACAAATAACTTCGAAAACATATCAACTCCATTTCTCGCGCAACTCATCTTGCTATTACCTTAGGCGTGATAAACACCAGCATTTCAGATTTATTAGCAGTGTTATTTCTTGATTTAAACAAATTACCCATCAAAGGAAGATCACCCAAAAATGGGACTTTTGACTCTGCATTTGACTCGATGGATTCAAAAATACCACCAATAACCACTGTGCCGCCATTTTCAACCAATACCTGTGTTTGGACGCGTTTGGTGTTGATGGCCCTGGCTCCGGACAAAATTTCACCGGGGCTGTCCTTATTCACCTCAACGTCTAGAATAATATGTCCTTCAGGCGTAATTTGAGGTGTTACTTCCAGCTTCAAACCAGCTTTCTTGAACGAAATCGTTGTACCTCCATTGGGGGCCGTGGTTTGATACGGATATTCAACACCCTGTTCAATCACAGCCTTTACTTGGTCTGCAGTCACAACTCGCGGACTGGACACAATTTTGCCCCTGCTATCCGCCTCCAAGGCTGAGATTTCCAGGTTCAGGAATCGATTTGCAGATGCACTGAACAATGACACCGCAAAAGAAGCAGGGGAGACACCTCCCAAACCCAAAGCTGGCAGGTTGATAAATGATGTGTTTGCAGTGTCCAATGGAGTGACACCTTCACCAGTGGTGGTTGAAACAGCGTTGTAAGTTCCACCGATGGCGACACGATTTGCGCTACCCAGAGCGTAGCCGGCATCCCCGCCCCGAACGCCGCGCAAATCACTGCCGCCCAACCGGACACCCAATGACTTTCCAAATTTGTCATCGGCCTCAACAATGCGGGCCTCGATCAATACCTGTCTGACCGGGATATCGAGCTTGGCGATGAACTGTTGTATCTGTTCGAGCCTACTGGGGATGTCCGTCACAAACAACTGGTTTGTGCGGGGTTCAGCAATCACGCTGCCACGAGGAGACAACATCCGCCCGTTATTTCCGGTTCCCGAACTTGGTGATGCGACTGCGGTTGCGCCCGCCTGTGAAGCATTCAACTGTGCCGCAATATCAACGGCCTTGGCATAATTCATCTGGAAGCCTTGTGTCTTCACAGATTCAAGACTTTCAATGGAAGCCTTGGATTCAAGCTCGGATTTTTCTCGGGCGGCGATCTCGTCACCGGGGGCAATCCAGATTACATTGCCCGCCTTGCGCATCCCAAGACCCTTGGCTTGCAGAATAATCTCCAGGGCCTGGTCCCAAGGCACATCTTTCAACCGGAGTGTAAGAGTGCCCGTCACTGAGTCCGACGTAACAATATTGAAGTTAGTAAAATCAGCAATCACCTGAAGCAATGATCGAACTTCAATATTCTGGAAGTTCAAAGACAGCGTCTCCCCATTGAAACCTTTACCTTGCGTCAGCTTGCTGGGGTCAGTCTTTTGCTCACGGATCTCGAGTACAAACTGCTTGTCGGTCTGGTAGGCACTGTGCTCCCAGTTTCCCTTGGGTGTGACCACCATCCTGACCTTATCGCCCACTTGGCTGGACACAACGGTTTGTACTGGGGTACCGAAGTCCGACACATCCAAGCGGCGCCGAAGCCCTTCAGGCAAACTCGTTTTCAGAAATTCTACTGCCAATGTGTTTCCGAGTTGCTTGATATCCACACCCACCTGACTGTCAGAGAAGTCAACAACTACTCTGCCAACATTGTCGGTGCCGCGTCGAAAGTCGATATCTGTGAGCCTGGAAACGTCAGAAACCACCGACTCAGCCTTGCTTGCCTCCTGAAAGTTTGATGAGTCGCCCGATTTTTGAAGCAACACCAGCAAGGTCGATCCATCGAGCTTCGCTTCATAGCCTGCAGATTCCTTCAGATTCAGAACCAGCCTGGAGCGCTCCCCCACTTGAATTACATTTGCCGACCGCAAATTCCCGGTATTCAGTTCGATGGGGGCTCGGCCCAATGCCGTGGTCACACGGGGGAAATCAAACGCAATCCGGGCGGGTGACTGAATCACAAATCCGGAGGGCACGACTGGTAGCGGCTGAGAGAAATCAACGCGCACCACTTCTACCCCACCTTGCAGTGTCGCGTTAACTGACTTGATGGCTGTTTGGGCATGAGCAACCGTCGCCAACAAAATGGCCCCGAGCACAGTCATGCATTTTCCGGTGGTGAGTTGCAATCCAGATAGCTTGCTCATTTTTTTCCTTCTTGCAGCTGCAAAACTGCTTGTCGTTCAATCCATTCCCCTGCTGCATCCTGAACGATTTCCCGGACAGACAACTCGGTTTCAGTGATTTGAGTGATTTTCCCGTAGTTCTGGCCAATGTAAGAACCGACATTGACCTGGTATATCAATTTATCGACCCTCAACAATGCTGCTTGCTTGTCAGTCTTTTTGAGGCTTCCCACAAACCCCATGGTATCGAGTGGAAAATTCTCCAGCGGCTCCTTGCGCCGGCTCAGTTCAGGGGCAATCAGGGCCGAGTTGATGATCGGATTCGCTGCATCATTTTGAAATCCACTGGTGAGCTTTCGAAAGTTGAACGGGTCCAATAAATCCTTATCACTATACGCTTGCGGCTTGAAAGCCTTGGGCTCACTCACCAACACTTTCTTTGGGCGCATGCTGTTGCGCTGGTCCACCATCCAGTTACGCAACTCATCGTCGCCTGCGTCAGCACAGGCCACCAAGCTGAAAGCGAGCAAAACCGACGCACCAGATTTCCAAGATATCGACATCACTTGACTGCCTTCTTTGCTGTAGCAGCCTGCTGGGCGGCTATTTCGTCAGCGTCTAAATAGCGATAAGTTTTCGCCACACCTTCCATAACAAGCATACCCTCCTTGTCTTTGAGAGGGCTGAGAGACAGGTCACTCAGCGTGACAATGCGAGATAAATGGGCTATATCGGACGCAAACAGACCGACATCGTGATATCCGCCGGTTATCCGCAATGAGATAGGCAGTTCGGCGTAGTAATCCTTCACTGCCACTTGGCCGGGGCGGAACAGTTCAAACTGCAAGCTTCGGCCCAACCCTGCTTGGTTGATGTCAGACAGCAAGGCATCCATTTCCGCTTTGCTGGGCAATTGTTTTTCCAATTGCGTCACATATTGACGTACCTGCTCCAGTTGTTTCTTGAGTTCTTCCAGGTTGATGGCTTGGGCCAATTTTTCCGAGTAGGTCTGCCTCAGCGTGACTTCTTGTTGTCGTTCCACCTCAAGCTCATCATTGACCGGGGTGATCCATACATACCAAAGCAACGCCGTGACAGCCACACAAATCGCGGCCAGTGCCAACGATTTGGGCAGCACTGGCCACTGCGAAGGGTCGTTGGGGTTCAGCCCAGAAAACTGGGACTGAACACTCTGCTTCAGTTCCTCGAAGTCGAGGTTGAAACGGGGCAATGCTGCTTTCGCCATGGTGGGTCCGTGTGTGAGCCGTCAGCCTTGTGGCTTTGTGGATGCTTTGCTCGCATCAGCGGCAGGGTCAGCGCGGCTGATGCCAGCCCTGACCGTGAAATTCGAAACTCTGCGCTGTTCCCTCGGCGAAATGCCCTGCACTGTCGAAACTATTTCAACCAGTTCGGGTCGGCTCAGCCATTGGCTGGTGTTGAGATTGCGGAGCAACTCCGACACCCGCTCCTGGGACTGCGCAACACCCACCAGTTGCACCGACTGTTTGTCTTGCTTCATTGACACAAGATAAACCCCGTCAGGCAACTTGGTCACCAATTCGGCCAGCAGGTACACGGGCGTGTTGCGATCGGACTGCAGGTTCTCTACGGCAGCCTGACGGGCCCTGAGACTGGCGATTTCAGCCTGCAAACCTGCAATGTCCTTGATCTGATCATCAAGTTTCTGAGTTTCTTCCTTCAGATAAGTGTTCCGGGCCCGCTGTGTGTCAACCTGCGCCTGTATCGTGGTGTGGGCCAATGTAGCCAGTGCAGCGCCAAACACCGCCGACAAGGCGGCGTGAACCACGAACTGTTCTTTGCGTCGCTTGCGAGCTGCCTCCCTGTGAGGCATCAAATTGATGAGGATCACTGGAAAAACCTCCGCAATGCCAAGCCCGTGGCTGTGAGATAAGAGGGAGCCTCTCGCGCCAATTTGCTGGCCCGCACAGATGAGCCCATGTCCATGTCCTCGAACGGGTTCGCAACCATGCACGCAAAGGAGGTTTGCGCTGTGATTTCTTCAGTCAACCCCTGCACACCCGCTGTGCCTCCAGCCAACAAAATGTGATCCACACGGTTGTGAGGGGTGCTGGTAAAGAAAAACTGGAGAGCTCGGGACATCTCCTGTCCCATGCTGACAGTGAAGGGTTTGAGCACCGCTGGTACGTAGTCCTCAGGCATATCGCCAGTGCGCTTCTTCAACTCTGCCTCGTCCATGGAAAAGCCATACTGGCGGGCAATCATCTGACTGAGTTGGGCTCCACCAAAAGCTTGATCACGCTCATAAAGTACATCACCGTTGCACAGCACTTGCATGCTGGTAGCCAACGCACCGATCTCGAAAAGCGCGATGATGGAATCTTTCCCGTTGCTGGGCAGATGTTCAACCAGGCGTGCGCAAGCCATTCGGGACGCGTATGGCTCAATGTCCACCACCACCGCTTTCAATCCAGCCGCCTCAGCCAAACCCACTCGATCCTGAACCTTCTCTTTGCGTGAGGCTGCGATCAGCACGTCTACATCGCCTGGTGAAGCGTCGCTGGGGCCGACGACGCAAAAGTCCAAGCTCACCTCATCCAATGAGAACGGGATGTACTGGTTGGCCTCAGACTCGACCTGAATCTCCAGTTCGGCCTCGCTCAAACCGCCAGGCAAAATAATTTTCTTGGTGATCACCGCCGAAGCAGGCAAAGAAAACGCCGCATTTTTGGTCTTGCTCCCACTTTTTCTCACAGCGCGGCGAACGGCATCCGCCACCTCGTCGAATTTCTCAATGTTCCCGTCGGTGATCCAGCCCCGCTCAAGCGGTTCCATGCCACAGCGCTCCAACACCAATCGTCCAGCGCGGTTGCGGGCCAACTCCACCACCTTGACACTTGACGTGCTCACATCCACCCCCATCAAGGGTGCGGGTTCACGGCTGAACAACGACGCCAAAACGCTCAAGGCAAGCTCCCAATAAAAAATTTACACATGACACTTAAGCAATCACTTCAATGCTATCAGTAAGTGTATTGAGTGCCTAAAGAATCCCACGCGCCACACGTCCTGATTCGTTGCCAAAACAAGACGAATAGGCGCACCGACCAGCAAAGCATGCGGTTTTTATAATGTGAGCCCTGATTGAAAGATTGCATGGCATCCAAGCCCGTACCCCCGACACCTGCATCCCCTGAATCCGCCATGCCCACGCAGCGCCACTGGCTATGGCGAATTTTCCTCTGGATGACCGGGCTGGGTCTGGCGGGCGGGATGGCACTTATGTTGGTCTTGGGAGTTGCCTTGGCAATGGCATACCCCAATCTGCCGGAGGTGTCTGCATTGTCTGACTACCGCCCCAAATTGCCACTGCGTGTTTTTTCAGCGGAAGGAGAGTTACTGGCCGAATACGGCGAAGAGCGCAGGGAGTTGACGCCGATCGATCAGATCCCTCAGGTCATGAAAGATGCAGTGCTTGCAGCCGAAGATGCAAGGTTTTTTGAGCACGGCGGGGTCGATTACATGGGAATGGTGCGGGCGGGACTGGCCAATTTTGGTCGCTCCAAAAGCCAGGGTGCGTCAACTATCAGCATGCAGGTGGCCCGCAACGTGTACTTGTCGGCAGAAAAAACCTACACCCGCAAGATCTATGAGGTGCTGCTGACGTTCAAGCTGGAACACCTGTTGACCAAGGAGCAGATCCTGGAGGTTTACATGAACCAGATTTTTCTGGGACACAGGGCTTACGGTTTTGCAGCAGCGGCACAGGCTTATTACGGTAAGCCCCTTAAGGACATCACTCTCGACGAAGCAGCGATGCTGGCTGGCCTTCCCAAGGCACCTTCCTCCTTCAATCCAATCAGCAACCCCAAACGGGCGCGGGCCCGGCAGCTGTACATCATCGATCGCATGCTGGAAAACGGTTTCATCGATGCTGAGGAAGCCAAAACAGCCAAGACCATGCCGGTCAGACTAAGGCCCGCCACCAGCATGGAGAGGGTGCGAGGGGACTATGCGGCCGAGATGGTGCGGCAGACCATTTTCAGCCAATATGGTGAGGAGGCTTACACACGCGGGCTGAATGTCACCACGTCCATTCGCAGCACCGAACAACAAGCCGCCTACCGATCATTGCGGCAGGGCCTGATGGAGTTCGAACGGCGTCAGCACTATCGGGGCCCTGAAAAATTCGTCACCTTGCCCGACGACGGACCCGGTCTTGACGAAGCCGTGGACGACGCACTGACGGACCATCCAGACAACGGAGAGGTGCTGGCAGCAGTGGTACTGAATGCGAATGCCAAAAAAGTGGTGGTGCTTCGCCAGGACGGGCAACCGATAGAGGTCACAGGCGAAGGCCTCAAGCCAGTTCAATCTGGACTGGCCGCCAAGGCACCGCCCCACCTGGCCTTGCGCCGTGGTGCCGTTGTCCGCATCATCAAATCTCCAAAAAACGGATGGGAAATCACCCAACTGCCAGAGGTAGAGGGCGCATTTGTCGCGCTGGACCCCCGCAATGGGGCCATTCGTGCGCTGGTCGGAGGGTTTGACTTCAACAAAAACAAGTTCAACCATGCCACACAGGCATGGCGGCAACCTGGCTCCAGCTTCAAGCCGTTCATCTACTCCGCCGCCCTCGAAAAAGGTGTCACACCCACCACGGTGGTGAACGACTCACCCTTGTTTTTCAGCGCCACGGAAACGGGCGGAAAACCCTGGGAGCCCAAAAATTACGACGGCAAATTCGAGGGTCCCATGCCCGTCAGGACCGCGCTGGCCAAGTCAAAAAACATGGTTTCAATCCGCATCCTTCAAGTCGTGGGGGCGCAAAGTGCGCAGGACTGGGTTCAGCGGTTTGGTTTCGATGCAGAACGCCACCCACCCTACCTGACCATGGCACTGGGCGCGGGTTCAGTCACACCGCTCCAGATGGCATCGGCGTATGGCGTGTTCGCCAATGGCGGGCACCTGCTGCCACCAAGCATCATCACCAAAGTCACCGATGCCCAAGGCAAAGTGTTGCTGGACGTGCCCGAACTCAAGGCACAAGACACCGAGCAGGCAATTGAGCCGCGCAATGCGTTTGTGATGGGCAGTCTGCTCCAAGAAATCACCCGCTCGGGCACGGCAGCACGGGCACAGGGCACACTCAAACGTCCCGATCTGTACGGCAAAACAGGCACCACCAATGATGCGATGGATGCATGGTTCGTAGGGTTCCAGCCCAACCTGGTGGCAGCGGTGTGGGTGGGTTACGACAACCCCAAAAACCTGGGGAGCCGCGAAACCGGAGGGGGCTTGAGCCTGCCCATTTGGATTTCTTTCATGCAGGAAGCGCTCAAAAACGTGCCAGTGGCTGAGTTGCCTGTACCGCCCGGGGTGGTTTCACATGGTGGAGACTGGTACTTTGACGAATATGCCCCTGGCAGCGGCATTGCCAAACTGGGCCAAGGCGAGGGAGAAGGTGCCGCGCCTTCTGATGGAGTCTCGGCACCCATCGACTCTGACGAGCGCAAAGGCATCTTGGACCTGTTCCGCAACTGATCGATCTGTTAGAGGCACCTCACGTCTGGTCAAACGCGAGGGCATGGCCCGCTTGCTCGGTGGCGCACCGCTGGAGCAAGGCAAACAACTCTCCCTCGCCTTTGGTGTCTTGCCATGCACGGCCGTCCCACTTGAAGTGAAAGCCGCCGCTGCGGGCAGCCACCCAAATTTCATGAAGTGGTTTCTGGAGATTGACCACGATCTGGCTTCGGTTCGCAAAGGTCAACGTGACCATCCCTCCCGTGCGCTGATTGTCCAAGTCCACATCGGTGGTTTCATTGATGTGATCACATGCCAGTTCGATGTCGCGCAAGGCCGATTCGGCGCGGTCTTGGTATTCGGTATCGGTCATTACAATTCGGTGATGGTTGAATGGCGACAAATTCTAGGCGTGGCTCCTATTTGTGAAGGCGGCAGGGTCATGCGAAGCACAGTGGCCGCAGTGTTGACGGGTTTGATTTTGGGGGGATGTGGTCAAAAAGGCCCTCTGTACCTCCCTGGCCCAGAGTCTGCGCCGACAAAAGCGGCTCAACCTGCACCCAACAACTTGCCGATGTCAGAGCGGTAAACCGCCAGGGCCAAGCTTGGGGCTGGCCATCGACCGACAAGCAAGCACATCGCGTGAACACCACACACCACAACGAAGCGGCCTTGTCATTCTCGCGTCCAACGCAAGGAACCACTCCTGCGCTGAGTCAAAGCATAGCAATCTATGCATATGAATCAAGCGACAGATCCCTTTTTCGATGATATTTTCCAGAACCGCGCGCCCAGCAGTACCCCCACCACTGCGGCGTAGACCCACACCTCTGCAAAGTTGTTTTTGCCTGTCCGCATCCACCAGAAGTGGACAACGGCCAGCACCGCCACGACATACACCGCCCGGTGCAACATCCGCCATCGCTCACCCCCCAGCCAGCGCACCGCCGCGTTGAACGACGTAAGGGCCAGCAACAACAGCAAGAACCAACTGGTCATGCCAAGTGCAATGAAGGGCCGCTGGGTGACGTCAGCCAGCACATCGGCCCAATCGGCCCCCATGTCCAGCCACACATACGCTGTCAGGTGAAGGCAGGCATAGGCAAAAGCGGTCAATCCCAGCATCCGGCGAAACCGCGCCAACACAGGCAGGCCCGTCCACAGGCGCAAAGGCGTCACGGCGAGAGCGAGGCACAAACAGCGCAGGGTCCAGTCGCCAGAGGCACGTATCAGCGCCTCGGCAGGGTTGGCTCCCAATTGGTTGGTCACTGCGGCAATCACCAGCCAGACAAACGGCAGGGACGCAACCGTTACCAATATGGTTTTGGACCATGGGTGGCGGCACATCCGGTCCAGCGCCCCCAGCATGGGTACAGTCACTCTCAGAAGAAGCGGCGCAAATCCATGCCCGTGTACAGCTGGCCCACCTGCGGCTCGTAGCCATTGAACATGAGGGTTTTGCGCTTTTTGGCGAACAGACCGTCTTCACCAATGCGCCGCTCGGTGGCCTGGCTCCACCGGGGATGTGACACCTCGGGGTTCACATTGGATGGTTCCAGGCGGTTTTGGGTTGCTGCTCCACAAACCGGATTTTCACCAGCGACTTGCCGCTTTTGAAACCATACTTCCAGGGCACCACCAGACGCACAGGCGCACCATTCTGGTTGGGCAACACCTCGCCATACATGCCAAACGCCAGCATGGCGAGCGGGTGCAGGGCCTCATCCATGCGCAAAGCTTCGACGTACGGCCAATCCAGCACACCGGCGCGCAGCCCTGGCATGGTGGCCCGGTCGGCCTGAGTCACGAACTCCACAAACTTGGCCGATCCCAACGGCTCGGCCTGACGAATCAATTCCGCGACCGAATAGCCAACCCACGGAATCACCATGGACCACCCTTCCACACACCGCAGGCGGTAGATGCGCTCTTCCATCGGGGCCAAGCGCAACAGATCGGCCAGGTCAATGGTTTTGGGCTTTTTAACCAACCCTTCGATCTGAACGGTCCAAGGTTTGGTGCGCAGGGTGCCCGCCAGGCGGGCCGGGTCGGCCTTGTCAGTGCCGAATTCGTAGAAATTGTTGTAAGTGCTGGCGTCACCGTACGGTGTGGGCTTTTCCATCGTCATGGCCCCTGGGATGGCCGAGGGCCTGCCAGCCAAAGGAGCCAATCTTCCAGGGGGTGACAGCGTGGTAGCCCCGGCATCCCGGGCTGCCCACAGCGCGAGCGAGCCACCAGCCAAGCCGCTTGCCGCCATGCCCTGAATCAAGGCACGGCGGTTGACGTACACACTGCGTGGTGTGATCTCGCTGGCAACAGGATGCTGAAACCCGTTGCGCATCACAGCGCGCCGTAGCTGTGCAAACCCGACAGGAACATGTTCACGCCCAGGAAGGCGAACGTGGTAATCGCAAGTCCCACCAGCGCCCACCAGGCCGATACTGCACCGCGCAAACCTTTCATGAGACGCATGTGCAGCCAGGCGGCGTAGTTCAGCCACACGATCAGGGCCCATGTTTCCTTCGGGTCCCAGCTCCAGTAACCACCCCAGGCTTCAGCCGCCCACAGAGCGCCCAGCACCGTCGCAATGGTGAAAAACGCAAAGCCAATGGCAATGGCCTTGTACATCACGTCGTCCATCACCTCGAAACTGGGCAGACGCTCGGCCAAGCGAACTCTCATTCCCAGAATGCCGGCGACAACCAAGGCTGAAATACCGAAATACACAAACCAGTAACTGCTGCCACCTTCCACTTTGCCCTGGCGGAACACCAGCGGCTCGAAACACAGCACCACACCGAACGCCCAGAGGGGCGCGAGCTTGTACCAGCGCGTCTCGCTGGCAGACTGTTTGATGAGGTACGCAAAAGCCACCATGGCAGCGATGGCAAACGTGCCGTAGCCCACAAAGTTGGCAGGAACGTGGATCTTCATCCACCAACTCTGCAGAGCGGGAATCAAAGGCTGGATCTGGTGCGCTTCGCGCACAACCGTGTACCACAGCAAGAAGCCCACCGCCGCGCTGACCACCAGCATGACAAAAGCACCCAGTGACCGTGTCTTGTAGGTCTCTTCGTAGTACAAATAAAACACCGCTGTCATCCAGCAGAACAGAATGAACACCTCATAGAGGTTGCTCACGGGAATGTGGCCAATGTCAGGCCCCATCTGGTGCCCCTCGTACCAGCGAACCATGGTCCCGACCAACGCCAGCACGACCGCCGCCCATGCCACGCGTGAGCCCAGCAACTCCATGGCGTCCGAGTTGGAGCGCAAGAAAACACCTGCCCAGTAAAACGCTGTGCTCATGAAGAACAGCACGCTCATCCAGAGAATGGCCGATTGGCTGGAGAGGAAGTACTTCAACAGAAACGCCGTATCTGCCCGCGCCAGATCGGCCTGACCGTTCACTTGGTACAGGGAAATGGCCAGCAAGGACAGCGCCGCCACGCCCACCATCAGTGTTCGCAATGGCCGCCACAACCAGCCAATCCAGATCAGTGATGGCACGGTACCCAACAAAATGGACTTTTCATAAAAGTCCATGACTGCACCGTAGCGCATGAAGACCACACCTCCAGCAACCAGCAACAGCAGCGCAAACGACTGAAATAGCTTTGGTTCAGGGTGATCGCCTGGTTGCCGGCAGACGGCTTGGGGACGTTCATCGTTTGAGTGTTCATCACTGACCCTTGACGGAAGACAACTGGAGAAGGCGCGACTTGAGTGTCTCAAACTCTTCGTCAGCCTCCATGGTTTTGCGGTTGGTGGAGAGGGCCATCGTGGCCTTCGAACCCGTGTCGGAACCCGGTGCCAGCCACACCCACAAGCGCCGTTCACGGACATAGAGCATGGCAAAAACACCCACAATGAGGAAGAGACACCCCAGATACACAATGGTTTTTCCAGGCGCTCGCGACACCTGGAACACACTGGCCTGCACCTGCGTGAAGTCATCCATCATGAAGGTGAGGGGTGCGGTGTAGAAGAAAGAGTCGCTCAGGCTCAGCACCGACTGCGTCATGAAATTGCGAGCGTCATCATCACGGGCCAGTAGCTTGAGGTCGGCCTTTTCGCGTGCGAGCTGGTTCAACTCAAACAGCACACCATTGAGGATGCGCACCAGCACATCGCTGGCTTTTTCGCGCTCGGCCTCTGGGACGTTCGATTCCATGAAGGCCGACACGGCTTGAAGCCCACCTTTGGGGGCACTGCTGCCCATTTCGGCGAGGATGGGATCCGACCCGGCAAACAGGTTCAGGGCGCGCGATGCCGAACCAGCCAATGCCTGCACCAATTCGGGTTTGCCGGGCTCGACGGCCTGCTCCGCATAACGAAGAACCGCCTTGTCGCGCATGGCAGGGTCCTTCAACGCCGCACGCAAGCGCATCCAACCCTGGATGCTGTCGCGGTCATCCACAGGGATGCGAAGGTAGCGAAAAGGCATCGCCGTACTCTCCCTCATCCCCAGCAAAAACATGCGCGTGCCGTCCACGTCCACCGGCAGCATGTAGTTGTTGAACTCGGTCGCCTGGCCGGCCGCGTCACGCAGCTTGTAGGAAAAACTCGGCCCGATGTTGCGCAACACCTTTTCCGTGGGTGTCTTGTTGGCCGCACCCAGCCGGCTTTCGATGGAGTGGCGCAGGTCGACCGCGCGCACATCGGTGGCAGACCCTGCCTGCGGACCGAAGTTTTCAACGTTGATCACCCTCAACCCCGTGAACTCGACCGTCAGTTTGTCGTTTCCGTTGGTCAGCGCAGTGGACCCGCCGATCACACCTTCCAGCTTGAAAGGACGTGTGTCAGCTGCCATGGGCAGCGCCTGCAGCTTGATGGTTGAACCACCGTCATCGAAACTCGACTGGAACAGCTCCACGCCCTTGTAGTTGACGGGGTGGTTCACCATCACCCGCGCTTCGGTCGCTTCACCCGTGGCCAGGTCGTGGATCACGATGTCACTCGCAAACAGCTTGGGCATACCGGTGGAGTAATAGTCCACAACGAACTTTTTCAGCTCCACTGAAAAAGGCAAATCCTGAACGAGCACGCCTGTGGGTTGCGACAGGATGGCTGTGCTGGAATTGCCGCCCTCGGTCACGAGCAGGTTGCCGCGAAAAGTCGGGTTCTGGGGCGACAAACGGTGCTGGGCCGGCACGTCGGCAATCAAACCGCCTCCGGTGAACACCGATTTGCCGTTGAACCACATCTGTGCGCGAACGACCAGGTCGCCATCGAGCAAGCCACCAATGCACACCAGCACAATGGCGCTGTGGGCGGCCAGGTAGCCCAGCTTGTTGGCTGCCCCGGCTTTGGCCGCAACCATCCAACCTTGACCCGCAGCGGTGTCGCGGGATTGCAGCTTCACCTTCCAGCCGGCAGACACCAGGGCCTGCCCAATGTCATTGGCTGCCGTCTGAGGGTCGCTGGCGAGCGTGGCCTCGGCACGGTGTCCGAACGCCTTGAGGCTTTGCTCCCGAATGCCTTCCTTGTAGGTCTTGAAATCAGCGAGGATTTTGGGCGTGTTGCGGGCAATGCACAAACTGGTGCTCACCACCAGAAACGCCAGAATGACCAGGAACCACCAAGCGCTGTAGACAGCGTACAAATCGAGCTTGCCAAACACTTCAGACCAGAACGGACCGAACTGGTTGACGTAGTTGTTCAGCGGCTCACGTTGCTTGAGCACTGTGCCAATCACGGAGGCGATGCAAATCACCGTCAGCAGTGATATGGCAAAACGCATGGAGGACAACAACTCCACCGCATTGGCCAACCAGCGCTGACGGGTTGTAATGCCCAGTCCTTCAGTAGTCACAGTCATTCAGAACACCCGACAGAGGGCTTACCCATTGCACACAAAAGAAAAGGGCGAGCCAATCTTGGATTGACCCGCCCGACTCGGAGCTTGAGACACGCGAAAAGTTCACCGTGTCCAGCATTTGACCGGCATTGTCGCGGTGGATATTAACGTCGGCTTATATTCCGTGCCCGACAAAGGCCATCGCGTCGCCCCGACCCCACGGGCCACTCAGCGAAGGCCGGCAATGTAATCCGAGACAGCCTTGATCTCGCGGTCGTTCATCTTGGCGGCCACACCAGTCATTTGCGCGTTGTTCTTGCGCACACCGTCGCGGAAAGCAACGAGTTGTGACGCGGTGTATTCAGCATGCTGTCCGCTCAGGCGGGGGTATTGCGCAGGAATGCCAGCACCGTTGGGCGTGTGGCAGCTGGTGCAGGCGGCAATCTGGCGATCGGGAATGCCACCGCGGTAAATGCGCTCACCCAACGACACCAGGTCTTTGTTGGTGGCCACTCCGGTGGTCGCTTTCTGGGATGCCAGCCAGTAGGAGATATTGCGCATGTCGTCGCCGGACAGAGCGGTGGCAAAGCCCAGCATGACGGCGTTCTCGCGCTTGCCGGATTTGAACTCTTGCAACTGCTTGGCCAGATACTCTGGGTGTTGCTGGGCCAGCTTGGGGTTCACTGGGGTGTTGGAGTTGCCATCCGCCGCATGGCAGGCGACGCATACCTGGCCGTACAACGCTGCACCTTTGGCCAAATCGGGCTTGGCGGTCTGGCCCTGAGCGGCGAAAGAGACAGCGGCGAGGGCCGCGGCACCAAGGTAAGAAGCAAACAGTTTCATGATGTGGGCTGTTGGAATGAGCGATGATGGGCAGTTGGACCGCGTGACCGCTGCGGTGCAAACCCCTTGAATTTTACATTGCCGCATCGGGAAAACCCCAAAAAATGACCGAGACTTCCAAAGCAGCCTTGACCTCTGTCAACCCAGAAACCCATGCCGACGCCAAGACAGCCAATGCCTGGCTGCACACGGCGCGCTTCCTGACCACGGCTCCGCAGTTGCAACACCTGCCCCCGTTGGATGTGCCTGAAATCGCGTTTGTGGGGCGTTCTAACGCAGGCAAATCCACTTGCATCAACACGCTCACACAGCAAAAGCGCCTGGCTTTTGCATCCAAAACACCTGGGCGCACCCAGAGCATCAATCTGTTTGCGCTGGGCAAGCACAACGTCACCGATGCGGTGCTGGCTGACCTGCCGGGCTATGGTTATGCCGCCGTGCCCAAAGAAGCCAAACTGCGCTGGCAACGGGTCATGGCCAACTACCTGCGATCGCGCGAAAACCTGCGCGCCGTGGTGATGATGTGCGACCCGCGCCTTGGGGTCACTGAACTCGATGACATACTGCTCGACGTCATCAGGCCCCGCGTGGAGCAAGGCCTGAAATTCCTGGTGCTGCTGACCAAGTCCGACAAACTCACCCGCATGGAGGGACAAAAGGTGCTTTCCATCACCCAACTGCAAAGCGGTGGTGGTGAGGTGAAGCTGTTTTCATCCCTCAAGAAGCAGGGCGTAGACGAAGTGGCCCAACTGCTTTGGCACTGGGCCCACCTGCCCGGCCCGGCCGGCGTGGGCACATCTCCCATGGCCGTGTCACCCGACGCAAACACCCCTCGCGACGAACCCCCTGCTCTCGATGACTGAAGGCGACTCCATCCGCACACAGCGGCGTGTGTTGCCCCACGGCATCGAACTGAGCTGCCGGGTCGCAGGTCCCGAGCGCGGGCCGCTGATGGTGTTCTTGCATGGCTTCCCGGAAGCTGCCTTTGTGTGGGATGACTTGCTGCAGCACTTTGGGCAGCCCGCCCACGGTGGTTGGCGCTGCGTGGCCCCCAACTTGCGGGGCTACGAACACTCCAGTGCACCGCCTGATGTCGGCAGTTACCGCGCCAAACACCTGGTGCAGGACATTCAATGCCTCATCGAGGCCGAAGCACTGGCCGCTGGTCGGCCAGACGAGCCCATCACGCTGGTCGCGCACGACTGGGGTGGTGCACTGGCCTGGGCGCTGGCCGCGCAGCACCCGCACCTGCTCAGACGCCTGACCATCGTCAACGCGCCGCACCCCGCCACGTTTCTGCGGGAACTGCAGCACTCTGCCGCACAGCAAGCGGCCAGCGCATACATGAACTTTCTGAAGCGGCCAGATGCCCCCACCCGTCTGGCCGAAGACGGGTACCGCCGCCTGTTTGATTTTTTCGACAACATGGGGGCCAGCACCGGGGCCCATGCCTGGCTCACACCCGCCCTGCGCCAGCGCTACCGATACACCTGGGCGCTGGGGCTGAGCGGGCCTTGCCACTACTACGGCGCATCCCCTCTGCGCCCAGCCACACCCACCGACCCCGCCGCTCAGAATGTGCAGCTGCCGCCCGGCTTGACCCATGTGAACGTTCCCACTCAAGTGATTTGGGGCATGGGCGACACCGCCTTGCCCCCTGCGCTGCTGGACGGTCTGGAACAATGGGTGCCAAATTTGCGCGTGAACCGCGTGGAAGACGCCACCCACTGGATCGTCCACGAGCAACCCCAGCGGGTGGCGGGGTTGATGGAAGACTTCATTTCAAATAGCTGAAAAGCCAATACAGGTCAGCGGCAGAGGCACTTTTGGCCTCAAATTCAGAACGCCACTGTCAGCGGTAGACCGACGGCTGCCCTTCGGGCCGGGTTTTGAAGCGCTTGTGCACCCAGTAGTACTGCGTGGGCATGGTGGCCATCAGTGCTTCCAGCTCGCGGTTCATGCGGGCTGCGTCAGCGGTCACGTCGTCGGTGAGATAGTGCTCCCACGGCGGCAGCACCTCCACGTCGTAGCCAGAAGGGGTCATGCGGCTGATCACGGGCACCACCTGGGCACGGCCCAGGCGCGCGAACCGGGGCAGCGACGTCAGCGTGGCAACCGGCGTGCCGAAAAAAGGTGCCCACACCGAATCGTTCATGCCGTGGTCCATGTCAGGCAGCAGGTACAGGGGCATGCCCTCGCGCAATGCTGCGGCAAGTGGTTTGAGCCCCTGCCACTTGGCCACCACCAGCGGATCACCAAAGCGCTGGCGCCCCTTCGCCATCCATGCATCCACGGCAGCGCTCGACTGTGGGGCGTAAATGCCCGCACACCGTCGCGGCTGCAACAGAGTCAGCCCAATCCACCCGGCGTCCATGCCCACAAAGTGCGGGGCAAACACCACCGTGGGGGTGTTGCCAGCCAGTGCTTCCGCATGACCTGTCAACCTCAGCCGCTGGCGTACCACGCTGTCGGGTGACTCCCACAGCCAGCTGCGGTCGAGCCAAGCCTGCGCAAAACGCACAAAGTGTGTGTGCACCGCACGGCGGCGCTGCGCTGGCGTGTCGTTCGGATAACACAGGCCCCAGTTCACCATGGCCACCCGGCGGCGGCCCACCGCAAACACATACAAGGCCTGCCCCAGCAGCCACCCCAGGCCACGCACCATCGGCAGGGGCAGGCGTGATAAAGCCCCCATGCGGCTGACCAGCGACCCTTTGCGCGGCTGTGCGTTGCTCATGCCACTCCCCCACGGGGCGTTTTGTAACGGGCATAACCCCACAGGTACTGGCGCGGACCAGCCAGCACCAGACGTTCCATGGCGGCATTGATGGTCGTGCACGCGGCCTCTGGCTCAGTTGGCAACGGCGCTGCGTCAAATGGCACGACGTGCACCACATACCCTCGTCCCCAACCCAGGCGCTCGCCCCATGCCAGCAGCAGCGCGGTGCGCGGGGTTTGGGCCAGACGGGCGCTGAGCGTCATGGTGTAGGCCGGGCGGCCAAAAAAAGGTGCCCACACGCCCTGCCCATCGGGCGGCACCTGGTCGGGCAACAAGCCCACTGCGGCTCCTGAGCGCAGGGCTTTGACGAGTTGCTTTACCCCGGCCAGCGTGGTGGGCGCTGTTTCCCTGGCGCGCAGCCGCCACCACCTCGCGCAGCCAGGCCTGTCTCGGTGGGCGAAACAGCACTGTCATGGCGCGGCCAGGCACCTGGCCGAACTGCTCGGCATAGGCGCGGGCCGTCATTTCAAAACAGCCCATGTGAGGGGTCAGAAACAACACACCCTGTCCGGCGGCTTGCGCGGCCTCGATGTGCTCTCGCCCAGTCATGCTCACCGGCACGGGCGCACCCATCCACAGACGTGGCAACTCGGCCACCATCTTGCCGGCCTCGGCCACAGAAGCCAGCGCATCGGCCCGTGACACATTGGCTTGTGCCGCGTGCGCCAGCAGGTGGCGTCGGTAGGTGGGCGACAGTGCAAGCACCACCCAGCCCAGCACAGCCCCGAGGGCGTGCAAGGCCCACAGGGGCCAGACACTGAAGAACCTGAACAGAAAAATCACGGGGTGGCGCACAACAGGGGTTACGGTGTGGGTGGGCGGCTTGAATTAAACTCAAACCGTCGTCGAGTTACTGAACAACTTGCGGGACGACGCAGCGGCTCCAACGGGCCAATGCAGGGCCGGAAACGGTCAAACCACCGCTAAAGCGTTCGCCAAAGCTCCGGCCAGGCGACCGCCCTGTCCCACAACCCAGGAGTTTATTCACATGGCGAACGACTTTCTTTTCACATCCGAATCCGTTTCTGAAGGCCACCCAGACAAAGTGGCCGACCAGATTTCCGATGCCATTCTGGATGCCATTTTTGCCCAGGACCCCCGCAGCCGCGTGGCCGCCGAAACCCTGACCAACACTGGTCTGGTGGTGCTGGCCGGTGAAATCACCACCAATGCGCATGTGGACTACATCCAGGTCGCACGCGACACCATCAAGCGCATTGGCTACGACAACACCGAATACGGCATCGACTACAAAGGCTGCGCGGTGCTGGTGGCTTACGACAAGCAAAGCAACGACATCGCCCAGGGCGTGGACCACGCATCTGACGACCACCTGAACATCGGCGCCGGTGACCAGGGCCTGATGTTCGGCTACGCCTGCGACGAAACGCCCGAGCTGATGCCCGCGCCCATTTACTACGCCCATCGCCTGGTGGAGCGCCAGGCCCAGCTGCGCAAAGACGGCCGCCTGCCCTTTTTGCGCCCCGATGCCAAGAGCCAGGTGACCATGCGCTACGTGGATGGCAAGCCCCACAGCATCGACACCGTGGTGCTGTCCACCCAGCACAGCCCCGACCAGAGCGAAACCGCCACCAAGATGAAGGACAGCTTCATCGAGGCCGTCATTGAAGAAATCATCAAGCCCGTTCTGCCCAAAGAGTGGCTGCAGAACACGCGCTACCTCATCAACCCCACGGGCCGTTTCGTCATCGGTGGACCCCAGGGTGACTGTGGCCTGACCGGCCGCAAGATCATCGTGGACACCTACGGCGGCGCTTGCCCCCACGGCGGTGGCGCGTTCAGCGGCAAAGACCCATCCAAGGTGGACCGCTCCGCCGCCTACGCCGCCCGTTATGTGGCCAAGAACATCGTCGCCGCTGGGCTGGCCAAGCAGTGCCAGATTCAGGTGGCGTACGCCATTGGTGTGGCCAAGCCCATGAACATCACGGTGTACACCGAAGGCACGGGCGTGATTCCCGACGCCGAGATCGCCAAGCTGGTGGAAGCCCACTTCGACCTGCGGCCCAAAGGCATCATCAACATGCTGGACCTGCTGCGCCCCATTTACAGCAAGACCGCCGCCTACGGTCACTTTGGCCGCGAAGAGCCCGAGTTCACCTGGGAGCGCACCGACAAGGCGCAAACCCTGCGTGCCGCTGCCGGACGTTAGCCCCAGGTTGGCGAGGGGCATGTGGCAAACGCAGAACGTTAGGTACAGTGTTGACAACGACACACGCTCTGATTTTTCTCATGAACAAAGCCATCACCTGTCTCACGCCCTGTCCCGTATGCGGCTCCACCCATGCAGAAGCGGTAGCCCATATTGACGGCAAGACCGGCGAACCGCTGGTCACCGTGAATTGCAACGGCTGTGGATTGGGCCGCATTGACCCGCTACCCACTGTGCAAGCTCTCGAGGCTTGGTACGCCAGCCATTACCGGCAGGACTACAAAGGCGCATTCCAACCGGCGTTGCGCCACGTCCTGAGGGCGGGGCGCAACGCCTTGGACCGCTGGGGATGGCTGCAACAACAACTGAGCAGCCATGGGCTGGGTTTGCCATCGGGGGCAAGCACACTCGACATCGGCGCGTCCAGTGGAGAGTTTGTCTACCTGGCGCAGGCCCGGGGTCACCATGCCCATGGCATTGAGCCTCATGCGGGCTATGCCTCTCATGCTCGCGACACGTTGGGCCTGCGGGTGGAAAACGGCAGCCTGCATCAACTGCTGCCGCAAAAACACGAGGGCCAGTTTGACCTCGTCAGCATGTTCCACGTGTTGGAACACCTGACAGACCCGCTGGCCACCCTGCAACTCATCAAGCGCAAGACAGCCCCCGGGGGTTGCCTGCTGATTGAGGTGCCCAATGCCACCCGGTTTTGCTCGCCCCGGTACATGTTCTTCAAGGCCCACACCCTGTATTTCACGCAGACATCGTTGCACCAGACGCTGCACGCCGCAGGTTGGCACGTGCTCGCGCACAACGAGGCCACCGACGACAACCTGCTGGTCTTGGCGCAGCCATCGTCGCCAACGGCAGAGGCCACCACCCCTGCCTGGCAGGCCAACCGTGCATTGGTGCAAGCGCAGCAACGCCGGACCTGGCCCGCTTACCTGGTTGACCAGCTCACATCGGGTCGCGTCGTTCAGAAAATGAACAAACGGCAAGAAGAAAAACGCATGGTCCGTGGTTTTGATGGCGCTCGGGCCGTGCTGGACCACCTGTATCAGCAAAGCACCCACAGACCTCCGGAAAAAACAAAGGCCACCGCAGCGGCTTGACTTGCCGGTGTGGGTGCACTCAGCGGCACAATAGCTTCCCATGGCTTGCTTGACGTTTGATTCATCCCAACGGTGGGGGTTGCTGATCCTCGGCATCGTCCTGTCCGGTTGCGCCAGCCTCAGCGAAACCGAGTGCCGCACGGCCGACTGGGGCCGCCTGGGCCAACAGGACGGGGCCAACGGGTATGCCGAGTCGCGCCTGGCCGACCACGCCGAGGCTTGCAACAAAATCGGCATCCTGCCAAACGCCACCGCTTGGCGTGCCGGGTGGGACCAAGGGGTGCAAAGCTACTGCACCCCGGCCGTGGGCTGGCGCGAAGGGCTGGCGGGGCGTGGCTACAACGGTGTGTGCCGCACACGCGGCAACGAGGCGGGCTTTTTGCAGGCATACAACGCAGGCAGCGAAATCCACCGCATGCAAAACCGCATCGAGCAAAACAGCTCTGAACTTCGGCGGCTGGAAAACCAGTTGCGCAGCGCCCCCAACGACGAAGCCCGCCGCCGCCTGCGCGACCAGATGCGCCACCTGGACCGCGAGCAAAGCCGCCTGCGCAGCCAACTGGGGCTGATGCAGCTCAGCGCACCACGCTACTGATTTTGATGGTCTTTTCAAGCTTTATTCAAGCACCCACCGTTTGAATTTATTGCGTTTTCAGCTACAAATAATTTCGCTGATTTACAAAGAAATACGGCCCGCATAGCCAGTCATTTCCAGGTAGCCCAATCCCACCCGGCGGCGCGTGTCGGGCACCAGCAACTCGCTCAAGCCTTCCCAATACACCGTGCCGGTGCTGGCGCGGCTGTCCAGCTCCTGCGCGTCGAGCAGGGCTGACACCTCAAACGCACCCATGGGCGTGGCCACACGCCACACCACCGGGTAGCGGGCTTGGGTGGCCGGGCTCACCCACCAGCGCAAGGGGGTGAATGCCACCTCGCCCGCCGCAAACACCCGGGGCTGGCCGCCGGGCTCGCGCCAACTGCCCCCGGCCCACACGGCTTCGCCGCTGGCGGTGCGCAAGCGAAAGGCGGTGAGGGCCGCGCCACTGTCCAGGTTCATGCCCACCCAGTCCCAACCCACGGCTTGCGGGGGCAGCAGGGTTTCGCTCCACTCGTGGTCCAGCCAAGCGGTGCCAGTGATGGCCTGTGGGCGTCCGTCGCGCACCACCTGCCCGCTCACGGCCAGTTGCGGCTGGCTGTAGTAGTGACTGGCCTGCGCTGGGTCGGGGCCTTTGCGCGAAAGGCCCTGTGCGCCTTGCAGCAACAGCGGCTGGGTGGGGCGCAGTACCAAGTCCAGCACCACACCGGGTTCTGACACTTGGGCACGGTAGCTGCCATCGCTGCGCCGCTCGAACGCCCAGGCCCCGATGGCCACCGCCGTGTCGCTCAGGCTGGCACGGGCAGCTCGGGCGGCGGGGTCGCCATTCCAGCGGGCCACGCGCTGGGCGTGCCGCTGGTGGCGGGCGACCACGTCGGTGAGCGCCGCGTGGGCAAACAGCAACTGGCGCGGCTCAAACCGCCCTGCCGCCGGCGGCTGGGGCCCACCGCCCTCGCCCACCCGCGTGCGGAAAAACGTGACCTGAAAACCCAGCACTGCCCCTGCCGCGGTGGTGAGCGCGCCGGTGGCATACCACCATTCGGTGCGGAACTCAGGGTGTGCACCGTGATCGCGCGGGAAGACGAGTTGCCCGCTCAAGCGGGGGGCGCCGGTGGATGCCGCCCACGCTGACCCCATTGGCGCGGCCACCCCGGCCAGCGCCAGCAACCAGTCACGGCGGCGCAACGCCCTGTGTGGCAACACGATGGATCACCAGTCTTCCTTCACCGCGCGAACCGCATGCACCGACGCGGCCGCACGGGCACTGATGCCAGCTGCCAGGCCACCCGCCACCACCACACCGGCCACCAACGCAGCCAGTTTGTCCCACGGCACCACCAGCGGCATGGTCCAGTGGAAGCTCTGCGGGTTGACCACAAACACCAGCACCGCCGCCACGGCCAGCCCGAGGGCCACTCCCAGCACGGCACCGCCTGCCGTCCAGGCCACGCCCTCGGCCGCCACGGTGGCCACCACCTGGCTGCGGGTGAACCCCAGGTGCGCCAGCAGCCCGAACTCGCGCCGCCGCGCCAGCACCTGCGCCGAAAAACTGGCTGCAATGCCAAACAGTCCAATGCCGATGGCCAGCACCTGCAAGTAGCGGGTAACGGCAAAACTGCGGTCAAAAATGCGCAGCGACTGCGCGCGGATGTCAGCAGGTACCGCAAATTCCAGCCACGGTCCACCGGCCAGTTCGCGCAGCGCGGCCTGCACCGCGTCGGCCCGGGCACCTGGGGTGAGCCACAGGGCCAAGTCGTTGGTCAGCGTGTCTCCGGTGAGGGCGCGGTAGTCGGCATCGTGCATCACCACGGTGCCAAACTGGCGGGCGTAGTCGCGCCACACACCACGCACCAGCACGGGGGTGGGCGCGGCCTGACCCAGCGGCAGCGTCAAGGTCTGTCCGGGCCGAGCACCGTGCAAGGCCACCATGGCCTCGCTCACGTACACGCTGGGCATGCCGGGCTGCGGCGTCGGGCCCACCCACGGCGGGGCCAGCAGGGGCAACTGCTTTTCAGGTTGTGGCAAGGGCCTGGCCACCAGCGTGACGGCGGGCGTGCCGGGCACCAGCACCAGGCTGCGCAAGCGCGAGGCCTCGGCACGGGCCACACCGGGCAGGCGCTGGGCCTGTGCAGCGAAACCCTCAGGCAAATGCGCGCCATCACTGGCCACGCTGCGGGTGGCGGTGCGGGCATACAGGTCAGCGGGCAGCACCTGGTCAAGCCAGCCGGTCACGCCCTCGCGGAAGCTGGACACCATCACAGTCAGCGCCACGGCCAGGCTCAGGCTGGCCACCACTCCGGCCACGGCCACGGTGGCCGCGTGGCGTTCGTGCCGGGCACGCTCCAGCGCCAACAGGCCTGCCGCATGGCGAGGCGGCCCACCCCAGGCCAACACACGCAACAAACCATCCACCGCCCACGGCACGGCCACCACCCCGCCCAGCAGCAGGCACCCCACGCCCGCGTACGCGGCCAGCGGCAGCCCCCAGACCGGCGGCAACAGCGCCAGGCCCACCCCTGCAGCCAACAACAGCGGGGCCACCCAGGCGGGCAATGGGGCCACCTGGGTACCGCCCAGCCCTTTCAAGGCCTGCGCAGGGGCCATGGCCTGCACCTGCACGGCAGGCAACCAGCCCCCGGCCACAGCTGCCAGCACACCCAGTGCCCAAAACCCCAGCACGGCGGGCCAAGACCACACCAATTCAGGCGCAACCCCTGGAAAAAACCCGCCCCCCAAGTCGCCCGCCAGCCAACGCAGGGCCAGCAGCGCCAGCCCCAGGCCCAGCGCCACCCCCACGCTGGCCCCGAACGCACCCGTGGCCGCCGCCTCAGCCAGCACCCAGCGCCGACGCTCGGGCGCCGACAGGCCCAGCACCCCCAGCAACGCCAGTTGCGGCAGCCGCTGCGCCACCGACAGCGCCATGACCGAAAACACCAGAAAAGCCCCCACGAACAGGGCCACCAGCGCCAGCACCGTCAGGTTGACCCTGTAAGCGCGTGACATGGCGGACAGCGCCTGCTCGTCTTCACCCGCCGCATGCCAGCGCGCCCCGACGGGCCAGGCTGCACCCAATGCGGCCTTCACCTGCGCGGGTGTGGCACCCGGTTGCAGGCGCAGGTCCACCCTGCTGAGCCGCCCGGCCAGCCCCAGTTGTGCCTGGGCGGCGGCAATGTCCACCACCAGCAGGGGTGGCCCTCCAGCGGCCACCTGGCCTGCCAACACCCAACGTGTGGTGCCCGTGCCCACTTGCAGGGCCAGCTCATCACCCACGACGAATCCGGTTTGGGCCAGGGCGCTTGCGTTTGCAAACACGCGGTCGGGTGCGATCAGGGCCAAGCGGTCTTGCCCCTGGGCCACGCGGGGGAAGAGGTCAGGGGCCACGGCCGCAATGCCCAGCGCATCCACGCCCACGACTTGCACGGGCACGCGGCGGGGTTTGTCACCCTCAGCAGGTAACACCAGGTAGCTGCTGAACGCCACCACCGGGTGAGCGCTGTGCACTTGGGGCAAGGCCACCAGTGCGTCAAACACAGCGTCGTCGCAGGTGGGCTGGCAACGCAGCGAGGCATCGGGCTGGCCGTTGGCGGCGCGCACAGCGGCACCGAATTCGCCCAGCGCGGCTTCGTTGATGAGGTGCACCGACAGGCCCAGCGCGACGCCCAAGGTCACCGCCACCCAGGCGGCGGACTGACGCCTGGCGTGGGCGCGCCACTCGGGCCAGGTCAACTGGCGCAGCAGGGCCGCCACCAAGGCCCAGCGGCTGGGCAAAGCGTTGACCACCGCGACGGATGACCCACCCAAGCTCATGCCGCCACCAGGCCGCTGGGAGTCAGGCGCAGTGCACGGTCGGCGCGGGCCGCTGCCGCCAGCGAGTGCGTCACCAGCACCACCGCCGCTCCGGTGGCACGGGCTTGCGACAGCAACAGGGCAATCACCAACTCACCCGTGGCGGGATCAAGGTTGCCGGTGGGCTCGTCGGCCAGCAGCAGGCGCGGGCGGTGCACCAGGGCACGGGCAATGGCCACGCGCTGCAACTGGCCGCCCGACAGGGTGCGCGGCGCGCGGTCACCCAGCCCGCCCAGCCCCACCTGTGCCAGCGTGTCCGCCACCCGGACGGGATCGGGCTGGCCCAGCAGCAACAACGGCAAGGCCACGTTTTGCGCCAAGCTCAGGTGCGGCAACACATGAAACGCCTGAAACACAAAGCCCAGTGCGGCCCGCCGCCAATGGGCGCAGGCGGCCTCCGCCAAGCCCGACACCTCCACGCCATCCACCGACACGCGGCCCGCGTCCAGTGGCTCCAACCCGGCCAGCGCATTGAGCAGGGTGGACTTGCCCATGCCCGACTCGCCCAGCACGGCCACCACCTCGCCGGGGGCCACGTTCAGGTCAACACCCGTGAACAGGGGCTGGCCCGCAAAGGTTTTGGTCAGGCCCAAAGCCTGGAGCATGGGGGTGGCGGGGAGACACCCGTTCATTCGTGCCGCCTGAAGGACAAACCTTGGCCGGCCCAGTAGCCCCGGTCAAGCCAGTCAAGCCTGACTGTGCCACCCGTGGAAGGTGCGTGCACAAAGCGCCCGTCCCCCACGTTTGGTGCGGCCTTTGACAGTGAACACTGCCAGGTCACCGGTGCGCACGTCGTCGCGCGAAACGGGCCTGCCCCAGCCGCTGAGTTCGGCCACGGTGCGGGGTGTGCGAATGCCGGCTGCCTCGCGGTACACGTAGGCAATCAGTCCGCTGCAGTCAAAGCCCGACTCAGGCGTGTTGCCGCCATACCGGTACGGCGTGCCCACCAGCCCCAGCGCGTGAAGGGTGGCCGACTGCGCATGCGGCGGTGCAACCGCCTCGGGCCGGGAAGGTGGGGGTTCGGTCAACCCTCCGCTGGGACGCACCACCGGCGCGCTGCGGCAACCAGCCAGCGCCAGCAGCACGCCGACTATCAACAGGCCGCCCCAGCACCTGGAGCCGAATTTCCTTGAAACAAACACGTCCATCGCCCCCGAGCCTGCGCCGCAGCGCGTGTGAGTGAAAACCCCAGAGCTTGCACTTTTTTCAAAACCCTGGCCTTGAAAAGCCAAACACCACCCTTATCATTAGCACTCGCAGGGATTGAGTGCTAACAACACGTCCCCCGCTATTTTTTTCGTTGTTCTATTTTTCAGGAGATGCCATGAACCTTCGTCCTCTCGCCGACCGCGTGATTGTCAAACGCATTGACAGCGAAACCAAAACCGCCTCCGGTATCGTCATTCCCGACGCTGCCGCCGAGAAGCCTGACCAAGGCGAAATTTTGGCCGTGGGCCCAGGCAAGAAAAACGACAAAGGCGAACTGTCCGCCATGAACGTCAAGGTCGGTGACCGCGTTCTGTTCGGCAAATACAGTGGCCAGACCGTCAAGGTCGACGGCAACGAACTGCTCGTCATGAAAGAAGACGACCTGTTCGCCGTGGTCGAGAAGTAATCTCTCATCATCAATTCAATAGCTGCTTTCGCTGATCTATCAAGCGCTAGCGGCCATTTCTGTTTAAATTTTTGTAGGAGCCAAACATGGCAGCAAAAGACGTAGTTTTCGGCGGCGAAGCCCGCGCACGCATGGTTGAAGGCGTGAACATTCTGGCCAACGCCGTCAAAGTGACCCTGGGCCCCAAAGGCCGCAACGTGGTGCTGGAGCGTTCTTTCGGCGCCCCCACCGTGACCAAGGACGGTGTGTCCGTGGCCAAGGAAATCGAACTGAAAGACAAGCTGCAGAACATGGGTGCGCAGATGGTCAAGGAAGTTGCTTCCAAAACCTCTGACAACGCTGGCGACGGCACCACCACCGCCACAGTGTTGGCACAAGCCATCGTGCGCGAAGGCATGAAGTACGTCGCTGCTGGCATGAACCCCATGGACCTGAAGCGCGGCATCGACAAGGCTGTGGAAGCCCTGATCGTTCAGCTGAAGGCAGCCTCCAAGGCCACCACCACCAGCAAAGAAATCGCTCAAGTGGGTTCCATCTCTGCCAACTCTGACTCCAGCATCGGCGACATCATCGCCAACGCCATGGACAAAGTGGGCAAAGAAGGGGTCATCACCGTGGAAGACGGCAAGAGCCTGCAAAACGAACTCGACGTGGTCGAGGGCATGCAGTTCGACCGTGGCTACCTGAGCCCCTACTTCATCAACAACCCAGAAAAGCAAGCCGCCCTGCTGGACAACCCCTTCGTGCTGCTGTACGACAAGAAGGTGTCCAACATCCGTGACCTGCTGCCCACGCTGGAGCAAGTTGCCAAGGCTGGCCGTCCGCTGCTGATCATTGCCGAAGACGTCGAGGGCGAAGCCCTGGCCACTTTGGTGGTGAACACCATCCGCGGCATCCTGAAAGTGGTGGCAGTCAAGGCCCCTGGCTTCGGCGACCGCCGCAAGGCCATGCTGGAAGACATCGCCATCCTGACCGGCGGCAAAGTGATTGCCGAAGAAGTCGGCATGACCCTGGAAAAAGTGACGCTGGCCGACCTGGGCCAAGCCAAGCGCATCGAAGTGGGCAAAGAAAACACCACCATCATCGACGGCGCTGGCGCCGCTGCTGACATCGAAGCCCGCGTGAAACAAGTGCGCATCCAGATCGAAGAAGCCACCAGCGACTACGACCGCGAGAAGCTGCAAGAGCGCGTGGCCAAACTGGCCGGCGGCGTGGCCGTCATCAAGGTCGGTGCTGCCACCGAAGTCGAGATGAAGGAAAAGAAAGCCCGCGTGGAAGACGCCCTGCACGCCACCCGCGCTGCTGTGGAAGAAGGCATTGTGGCCGGTGGTGGCGTGGCCCTGCTGCGCGCACGCCAGGCCGCTGGCACCATCAAAGGTGACAACGCTGACCAGGACGCCGGTATCAAACTGGTGCTGAAAGCCATCGAAGCGCCCCTGCGCGAAATCGTGGCCAACGCCGGTGGCGAGCCTTCCGTGGTGGTCAACGCCATCCTGGCTGGCAGCGGCAACTATGGCTTCAACGCCGCCAACGACACCTACGGCGACATGATCGAAATGGGCATTCTGGACCCCACTAAAGTGACCCGCACTGCCCTGCAAAACGCAGCCTCCGTGTCCAGCCTGATGCTGACCACCGAGTGCATGGTGGCCGAGTCCGCCAAAGACGACGCTCCTGCCGGTGGCATGGGTGGCGGCATGGGTGGTATGGGCGACATGGGCGGCATGGGCATGTAATGTGCTCCTTGCCTGAGGGCTGATCGCCGCGTTGTGCGGGCTTGCCGTGGCGCTGCCACTGTCTTCACCCACACGCCTTGCGCTAAGCCCTCATGCTG
>JAIFMP010000142.1 GCA_020048405.1 Hydrogenophaga sp. | reverse complement strand
GAGTGAGACGGGTGGGGTAGCTGCTGCGGTCGACCAGGTCGGTGCCAGCCCAGGCCTCCAGCGACTGGATGCGCCGCGAAAACGCGGGCTGGGTGACGTGCCGCAACTGGGCCGAGCGGCTGAAGCTGCGGGTTTCAGCCAGGCTGACAAAGTCTTCGAACCATTTGGTTTCCAAATTTACTCCCTGCGCTTGAAAATAAAGTTTTACACAGTCCCTAGTTAGATGTGCTGAAGACTGGATACCGGCTCTTGGCGCCCGCGCTCATCGCGTCTGGGGTTGTGAAACCCCTCGAAAACCTGAGCCACGCGGGGAGTAGAGAATTCCAACCAACGGGGTCTCTCCGGTAGAGTTCGAGAAACGACATTCCCAACGGCTCGGAAGTGTCTAGTAAATCCGGGGCGATTCACCCAAAAACTGGCCACACCCATCCGGAATGAGGGTTGCGATGTTAGAACCTCGCTTTTCAGGTACTGCAGCATTTGGCTGCGAAAACAATGATATCAATGGTCAAACCACCAGATGCTCGCTGATCGAATCCTTGTTTCCGTGCACAGTTGTCGGTCACAGGCTAGCCACGCCGAACAGCACGTATGGCCTTAGACCAGAAGAGCGTGCTAGCCTGGGGGCCGCCGTGCCGAGCCGGATACAAGAGTTTGCCGCCGGTCGCCTTTGCGCTCATGGCGCAATGCGGGAAATCGGGATTCCAGACGATAGCCCGCTGCTGAAAGGGCCACACCGTGAACCCCTATGGCCGACCGGGGTGGTAGGAAGCATTACCCATACGGAAGGTTTTTGCGCCTCCGTCGTGGCCCACAGTTCTGTCTGTGCCAGTTTGGGTATAGACGCAGAACACATTGGGAAAGTTGGCACGGATTTGTGGAACCTAGTGTTCACCGAACCAGAACAGGCAGCATTACATAAGCTGGACGACTTTGAACAGGCCAAGCTAGCGGCCTTGCTTTTTTCTGCAAAAGAGGCATTTTTCAAGAGTCAGTTTCCTCACACTGCAGCCGTACTTGAATTCACAACTGTGGCACTGAGACTCGTCGGCAAGCACGGCGACCGAGGAGGACTGGAGTTGACCTACGTGGGTGACGTTCGGCTGGAAGGCTTCGCGGAGTTTGTTGTATTCCGCTACGCCCTGCTCGGCACGCTGGCCTTGGTGGGAGCCACAGTTCCTTTGCTTAAGTAGCAGGCATTGCCGACGGACCAACCAGTCTATTTGCGAGCCAACGTCTGATCGGCCGCTCGACATGCCGCTCCACAAAAGTGGCCAAGGCAATCATCGCTGAGAGGAACACCACCAAACCCAAGAAAGGACCTAACGCCCTGATTTCCATGGAAAAAAAATGTGAAACCAGCAGCCACAATGGTAAGTGTAATAAGTAAATGGGATAACTAATGGATCCCAAAAATGCGAATACGACCTTCATGCGGCCACTGGGCGTTTCTCCACGGACGGCATACAACAGACACCAAGGGAGCACAAAAAGTACGGCCCCGAGCATCAATCGGTTTTCCATGTGTGCGATCGGAGGTACGGCAAAGACCAAAGACACAACTACCAGTGGCAACCAATACCCACCGCCGCCTGTGGTCCACTTTGGAATGCGCCCTTTACTCCGAAACAGCCAGACCCCCAAAGCAGTGCCGAACAGCGCCCGCACCAACCCACCCAGTAATCCGGTAGCACTCCAATAGGGGCCCATGTCCATACCGTGAAAATGCACGAGCACAGCCAATAACACCGCAAAAAAGCCCACCATTGCAAGCAGTACACGATCGGTTAACCACTTACGTCCGACGACATAAAGGAAGTTAACGAGCAACTCAAAAAACAGCGACCAACACGCTATATTGAAAGGGAAAAACAACGTACTGTCCCCCAATTTCCAGGGAAAGCACATGAAGCTTGCAACCACAATTAGTAACCGATCTACCGCAACCTGCTCAAGAACTGCATCTTGATGTACAAACAACGCTAGGGTCAATGAAAGCGCGTACAAAGGGTACAGTCGGGCCATGCGAGTAAGTACGAAGCCCTTGGTGCTCATTGAGCCATCTGCTAGACGATGCTCATAGGAGGACGCGATGACGAAGCCACTCATCGCAAAAAAGAGATCTACAGCCAGGACTGACCGACCAATATGGATGTCCCACTGGGGACCACTGCCCCAAACGCTGACATGCAGTACGCACACAAACAACGCCGCTATGCCACGGAGGCCATCCAAGGATGGATAACTTGTTTTCATTTGGAAGGCTCGTATAGCAGTGTTGGTAGTATGGAGAAAACAGCCTTGTCTATCAGGGGGCAAAAGGGCATAACAGATTGCATTGATGCAGTATGGCATGGCTCGTTGCAGGTTGTACCATACATGCTTGTGTAATTCCGGGCTGATGATTTTCTTGGCGAGATTGGATACCATGAGCAACTATCATTCCGCATATTAATTAAATGCATCTTTTTAGCAACACATAATTTATGAACCTAGAGAACAAAAAAAAAATGGGGGTAATGGCTTTCGCCCTAGCTGTCGTAGTTCTGGTACTTGCTTTTGGTATAAAGCGGTACTTCAACAACATATCTGTGGGGCCCAGCGCATTCTCGATTGAGATTGCTGCAAAGATGAGAGGTGAAGTATTCAAGCCGTCAGGGTCTGAATTCAGCTTACCCTACCGGATATTCATACCAGAAGACTTGGAGCCGGGGAGAAAATACCCACTGGTAGTTTATCTGCACGGTGCTGGAAACAATGGTAGCGACAATGTGCGCCACCTAGGGCTCGCAGTTTCTGAGCTAATCCGATTATCGCAAGCATCCGAGCGTGCGTTCATCGTTGCGCCGCAAGCCCCTTGGGGCCAAAACTGGGCGAAAGTTTCTGGCCCGCCTTTTCTCAATTTCAACCTCCACAATTCGCCAGAAACACCAGCGATTCAAGCCACGCGCGAACTGATAAAGCGATTGCCCGAGCAGTACGCCGTTGACACCGATCGCCTTTACGTAATGGGTTTTTCTGCAGGGGCGGCGGGCTGCTGGGACCTTCTCACCCGCCAACCCACACACCCCTTTGCGGCCAGCGCCATGCTGTCGGGTGCTTACGATCCCTCGCAGGCCAAAAGCCTGACGCGAACACCGCTGTGGTTCTTCCACGGCGAGCGCGACGAGGTGTCGCCTTACACCACCACATTAGACACCGTGAAGGCCTTGCAGGCCATTGGCGGAACCCCACGCTACACCCTTGTCGAAAGGGTGGGTCATGACACCACCGAAGCCGCCTTCTCAAACGGCGCGTTCAAGTGGCTGCTAGAACAGCGCCGCTCACCCCAATAATGAATGGAATCCGCGCCATGGCACCGCAGGCAGACATTCTTCGCTGGAACCAGACGCAGAAAGCCTATCCACTCGACATCCCCGTGATCGCCCACTTCGAGGAGCAAGTGCGCTTGGCACCAGAGAGGCTGGCAGTGCAGTTCGATGGGGCAAGCCTCACGTACGGCGAACTCAACCGTCGCGCCAACCGACTGGCCCGTGAGTTGCAGGCGCAGGGTGCCCGCCCAGACGATTTCGTGGGCGTGTGTATGAAGCGCAGCCTGGAGTTGGTGGTCGCGCTGGTGGGCATCGTCAAAAGCGGGGCCGCTTACGTGCCGTTCGACCCCGACTACCCCAACGATCGGCTGGACCACATGTTCAGCGACTCGGGGGCCCAATGGGTGCTGACCCACGACGCGGTGAACAACGTGCCGTTCCCGTCTGGCATGCACCAGATCCTGATCGACACGCCCGCCTTCACCACCACCACAGCTGACGATGACACGCCCCCCGATTACCGGGCCGGTCCGGATTCCGCCGTGTACATGATTTACACGTCGGGCTCCACCGGCAAGCCCAAGGGCGTACCCAACGTGCACCGCGGGCTGGCCAACCGGTTGCTGTGGATGCAGGAAACCATCCAGCTGTCGCCAGACGACCGGGTGCTGCAAAAAACACCCTTCAGCTTCGACGTGTCGGTGTGGGAGTTTTTCTGGCCCCTGATGGTAGGGGCCAGCATCTGCATGGCCCGCCCTGGTGGCCACCGGGACAACGCCTATTTGGTCAACATCATCGAATCGGCGGGCATCACGACGCTCCACTTTGTGCCGTCCATGTTGGGCCTGTTCCTGACCGCCACGGGGCTGGAGCGCCTGAACCACCTGAAAAAAGTGATGTGCAGCGGGGAAGCACTGCCCCACGAGCTGACACGCCGCTTCTTTGCAAAACTGCCGCACGCCGAGTTGCACAACCTGTACGGTCCGACCGAAGCCTCCATAGACGTCACCTGGTGGCCCTGCACGGCGGACAGCACCCTCAACGTCATCCCCATCGGCTCACCCATTGCCAACACACAAACCTGGATCCTGGACGAGCAGTTGCAGCCCGTCCCCGTGGGGGTGGTGGGCGAGTTGCACCTGGGTGGTGTCCAGCTGGCACGGGGTTACTGGAACCGCCCGGATTTGACCGCGGAAAAGTTCATTCCCGACCCGTTTTCATCCGAACCCGGTGCCCGGCTGTACAAAACCGGAGACTTGGCCCGCTACCTGCCCTCGGGGGCCATTGAGTACCTGGGGCGCATCGATTTCCAGGTCAAGCTGCGCGGCTTCCGCATCGAGTTGGGTGAAATCGAGGCTGCACTCGTCAAGCAGCCGGGCATCCGCGACGCGGTGGTGACCGCCACCGACGGCGGGCTGGAAGAAAAGCAGCTGGTGGGCTACCTGGTGGCCGAAGGGGATCGCCCCGCCATCGAGCAACTCAAGCAATCGCTGCTGACAGACCTGCCCGACTACATGGTGCCTGCCCGGTTCAAGTACCTAGACGCCATGCCGCTGTCGCCCAACGGCAAGGTTGACCGCAAGGCACTGCCCTCGGTGGTCAACACACGCCCCGAACTGGCCGAAATGCTGGTGGACCCGCAAACCCCGTTGCAGCGCGAGCTGTGCGCCGTGTGGCAACAGGTTTTGGACATCGACCGTGTAGGCATCCGCGACAACTTCTTCGACCTGGGCGGCAACTCGCTCCAGTTGCTCAAGGTGGTGGCCGCCATGAGCGTCAAGTTGAGTCGTGAAGTCTCCGCCGTGAAAGTGTTCCAGTTCCCCTCGGTGGAAAAGTTGGCGTCCCACCTGGAGGGTGCGGATGGCGACCCGCTGATGAACGATGCCTTCCAGCGCATGATTCGCGCCCACGGCCAGTTGGGCGGCAAGGCCCACTCAGGAGCAGTGGCCATCATCGGCATGGTCGGGCGTTTTCCGGGGGCATCCAACCTTCAGCAGCTCTGGAACAACCTGCTCAACGACGTGGAGTCCATCTCGCGTTTCACCCCCGAAGAGCTGGCCGAAGGGGTCGATGCCGAAACACGCGAAGACCCCAACTACGTGCCGTGCCGCGGCATCATCGACGACGCTGACAAGTTCGACAACGCCTTCTTCGGCATCGGCCCGCAGGAGGCCAAGGTCATGGACCCGCAGCAGCGCGTGTTCCTCGAAATGGCCTGGCATGCCCTGGAAACCGCGGGCTACGACCCCAGCCGCTTCCCCGGCATGATCGGGGTGTACGCGGGCGTGGGCGACAACCACTACTACGTCAACAACGTGCTGTGCCACCCCGATCTGGTCAAGACCGTCGGCAAACTGACCGTGGGCTATGGCAACGAGAAGGACTACATCGCCACCCGCGTCTCGTACCAGCTGGACCTGACCGGTCCCAGCGTCAGCGCCACCACGGGGTGTTCCACCTCGCTACTGTCCATCGACAACGCCTGCAAGGCCCTCAACGCCTTCGAATGCGACATGGCCCTGGCGGGCGGCGTGGACATCATGGTCCCCCAGAAAAGCGGCCAGATCCACCAAGCCGGTGGCCCTTTCACCCACGACGGTCACTGCCGCCCCTTTGACGCCGATGCCTCGGGCACCATGTTCTGCGACGGTGCCGCCATCGTGGTGCTGCGCCGCCTGGAGGATGCGGTGGCGGCAGGCGACCACATCCATGCCGTGGTGCTGGGCTCGGCCAAAAACAACGACGGCGCACAGAAGGTCAGCTTCCTGGCCCCCAGCGTCGAGGGACAGGCCCGAGTCATCGCCCTGGCACAAGCGCAGGCCAACGCGCAGGCCGACAGCATTGGCTATGTCGAAGCCCACGGCACCGGTACCCCGCTGGGCGACCCTATCGAGCTGGAAGCGCTGACCAAGGCCTTCCGCGCCACCACCGACAAAGAGCACTTTTGCAAGATCGGCTCCATCAAGGGGCACATTGGGCACCCCACCATCGCGTCGGGCATCGCGGGGTTCATCAAGGTGGCCATGGCCTTGCACACCGAAGAAATCCCGGGCACGCTGCACTTCAAAACGCCCAATCCGCGGTTTGACCTGGCGCACAGCCCCTTCGACATCGTTGCGTCTCGCACGCCCTGGCCCAAGAGCACCCAGCCGCGCCGCGGGGCCGTCAGCTCGTTTGGCTTTGGTGGCACCAACGTGCACGCCATCCTCGAAGAAGCGCCGGCCCGGCAACCGTCGGGCCCTGGACGTCCCCAGAAGCTGCTGCTGCTGTCGGCCAAGACACCCGCAGCCCTAGAACGCTCGCACAGGCAACTGGCCTTCTGGCTGGGCGAACAACCTGATGCCCACCTGGCCGACGTGGCCTACACCTTGCAGATGGGGCGTAAGGCCCTGGCCTGCCGCGACTTTGTGGTTGCAGCCGATTCGGCGGACGCCATCGCCAAGCTTGTGACGAACCGGCCTGCCGGCAGCGAATTGACGGCCCTCAACCCCAAGGTCGTGTTCCTGTTCCCCGGCCAAGGGGCGCAGTACGCCAACATGGGGCATGACCTGTACCAGAACGAGCCTGAGTTCCGGCACTGGATGGACCGCTGCTGCGAACTCTTCCGCCCGCACCTGGAGCGCGACCTGCTAGGCCTGCTGTACCCACACGAGGGGCAGGAGGCTGAAGCCAACCAACTGCTGATGGACACCGGCTACACCCAACCAGCCATGTTTGCCATCGAGTTGTCGCTGGCCCGCTGGTGGATGAGCCTGGGCATCCAGCCTGCCGCCGTGGTGGGCCACTCGGTGGGGGAATTCGTCGGGGCCCACCTGGGCGGCGTGTTCGCGTTGGAAGACGTCATTCCCATCGTGGCCTTGCGGGCCCGACTCATCCGCAACCTCCCTCGGGGCTCCATGCTGTCGGTGCGCTGCTCCGCCCACGACCTGGACGGCAAACTGCCCCCCAACGTGCAGCTGGCCGCCGCCAACGGCCCTCAGGTGTGCGTGGTGGCCGGGCCCTCCGAGGCCATTGAAGCCTGTGCGGCGCAACTCGAGGCCGAAGGCATTGCCACGCGCCTGCTGCAAACCTCGCACGCCTTCCACTCGGCCATGATGGACCCGGTGGTGGACGTATTCCGCGACGCCCTGTCACGGGTGACCATCGGCAGCAGCACCCTGCCCTTCATGTCCACCAGCCTGGGCACATGGGTCTGCAGCGCCGAGGAGCTGGGGCCCGACTACTGGGCGCAGCACATCCGCCGCCCCGTGCTGTTTGCCGACGCCATCGGCCAGGTGCTGGCCCAACGCGACCCCTCCACCGTGTACCTGGAAGTCGGCCCGCGCGACGTGCTGACCACCCTGAGCCGCATGCAGGCGCAGGGTGCCAGCAAGGCACGGGTGCTGGCGTCGCTGGGTGACGCCGCGGGCGATCCCGCCAAAGACCTGGCGGCTGCCACCGCCACCATCGGACGGTTGTGGGCGCTGGGGGCCGACGTGAAGTGGGAGGCGTACCACGCCCCCGAACCACGCCAGCGCGTGCCGCTGCCCACCTACCCCTTTGAGCGCCGCTCGCATTGGCTGGCCCCCCTGCGACTGGAGGTGGTGAACGAAACCAGCCCAGCGGTTGAACCCACCACATCGGTACCGTTGGCTGAACCCACGCTGGCCCACACGGCCCGTGCAGACGAAGCCGCCCCAGGGCAACCCGTGCCCGGGTTGAAGCTGGGGCGTGACGTGAACGGCCAGCCCACCTGGTACGCCCCGGCAGGCGCTGGCCACGCCCCGCTGGGCGGGCACACCGCACCTGCCGACCCCTTCGCCCCAGCCCCACGCCAGGTGCTGACCCCCTCCCCCGAAATGCAAGAGGTCTACCGGCTGGCACGCCAACCCGGCGAAGTCGGCCTGGCCTTCCACGAAGCCTTTGCCCTGCGACTGTCGGGCCCGGTGGACGACACCGCACTGGCGCAATCCATCCAAGGGCTGGCCTGGGTGCACGAGGCAGTCTGCGGACACTTTGACGCCGACGGGGCGCAGTTCGTGATCGAACCCGCCCTGCAGGTGCCCTGCACCGTGCAAGACCTGGGCCCCCTCCCCGAGGCCGACTGGCTAGCAGCCCTGCGCCGCGCAGAGGCCGAGGAGGCATCAGAGCCCTACGACCTGGACCACGGCCCCCTGATCCGCACCCGGCTGTTGCGCGCCGGGAACCAGGAGCGCGCCCTGGTGCTTGCCGCCCACTCGGCGGTGTGCGACGGCTGGTCTCTTGACGTGTTGCTGGAAGACTTGGGGCGGCTGTACGCCAGCTTTGCAGGACGCACCGCGCCATCGCGCCTGCCGATCCACGGCCTGGCCGACTACCTCGCCTGGCGGCAACGCCCAGAGACCGCCGCCAAGGCCCAAGCCGCTCGAGCCTGGTTGCAGCGCCAACTCACACCCCCACCGTCCCCACTGGCGCTGCCCTACGACCGCCGTCGCCCCCACGCCCGGACCTGGGGTGCCCACACCGCCACACGGACCGTGCCAGGCGACGCCATGGCCGCTCTGCAAGCGTTTGCGCGCAGCCAGGGCGTGAGCTTTTTCTCCACGCTCTTGGCCGGGTTTGCACTGCAACTGGCACGCCGCGCCGGCACATCGGACCTGCTGATCGGCGTGGCCTTTGCCGACCACCCCGGTGCCGACATGGCCGACGCCGTGGGCCGTCTGGTGCGTGTGATGCCCGTGCGGGTGCGCCTGCGAGACGACCAAGGCTTTGCCGACCTGTGCCGCCGCTGCCAGGCCGCCATCCAGGACGCCAGCGAACACAGCGCCCTGAGCGCGACCGAACTGGTGCGCGAACTGGGCGGCGCACCCGACGCCCTCCGCCCCCCGTTGGCCGCCTTGTTCACCTACGTGCACGAGTACAAGCTGGGCGAGTTGAAGTTTGCGCCCGCGTCCATCACCTACCACGCGGTCGCCCGCCGCGCCACCCTGGCCGAGCTGGACCTGACCGTCACCGAAGCACACGACCGGCTGGTGCTCCAGGCCTCGGGCCTGTCGGACCTGTGCAGCCCGCAGTGGCTGGAGGGTTTGCTACAAGAGTTGGAACATGTGTACGCCGCCAATGGCCAGGGAGACGAGGCCGCCGCCCCGGGCGGCGTGACGCCCCCCAAAGACGCGCTGGAGCGCTACCTGGTGGACGTGTGGACCCGCACCCTGGGCGTACCCGAGGTGAGCGTGGACACCGGCTTTTACGAGCTTGGCGGACACTCGCTGCTGGCCTTACAGGTGTTCAACGAGTTGCACCAGAAGTTCAAGGTCCGGCTGCCGCTGTCCACCCTCATCGAGCACGGCACCATTCGAGCCCTGGCCGCCCACTTGCACCATGTGGCTGACCTGGGAAGCATGGCGGACGACACACCCGCCAACGCAGGACCTGCACAACCCGCCGCCCCGCCAGCGGCCCCCAAAGCCAAAGTGGTGACCTGGAGCACCGTGGTCCCCCTGCAGACCAAGGGCGACTTGCCACCGCTGTTCTGCGTGGCCGGGCTGGGCGGCAACCCACTCAACCTCCAATACATGGCCCAGGCGCTGGGAAAGAACCAACCCTTCTACGCTCTGCAGCACCGGGGGGTGGATGGCGTGCTGAGCCCCCACGAGACCATCGAGGCCATGGCCGAGGAGTACATTGCCGACATCCGAAAAGTGAAGCCGACAGGGCCCTACTTCCTGTCCGGCTATTCATTCGGTGGCTTGGCCGCCTACGAAATGGCCCAGCAACTGATCCAAGCGGGCGAGCGGGTGGGTGGCCTGGTGTTGATTGACACGGCCAACCCCTACTCGCTGAAGTGGGGCAAGCGGGACCGCCTAGTGCAGCACTGGAACAACTTGGTGGCCGAGGGCCCGCATTACATACTGGAACGGCTCGCCGCACGAAAGCACTATCAGCGATTCGCCCAGGAACAGAAAAGCCGTGCCGCAGCGGCGGCAGCCTCCCCTGAAGACGCTTTTGCCTACCGCGTCGAGTGGGTGACTGAGTTGAGTAACGCGGCTGAGCGGCGCTACGTGCCGCAGCCCCTGAATGCTGAAGTGATTCTGGTAAAGAGCGACATCCCCGTCGCCACCGCAGGGGGGATTGGCTACCCCCTGCACGAGTCCAACGGCTGGCGCAAGTTGATTGCACCGGGCAAGCTGGCCATCCTGCACGTCCAGAGCAGCCACCTGGATATGGTGACAGCGCATCACGCCCCCAAAACTGCGCGTCAAGTTGCCGCCGGACTTGCCTCGCTACGCAGCAAACTGCGTTTGCCCGATTGACCCCTCCGCGCTTTCTGAAATACCACTTCGCTTTGCCACATCATCAACAAAGTCACCCGGCCAGTTCGGCATTTACCCTTTCCAACCTCGGTGTCACGCCTTCCGCTATGCCCCGGCTTCTTGCAGCGCCCACATGCCTGCATAGCGACCGTTGGCAGCCAACAACTCGGCGTGGGTGCCGCGTTCGATGATGTGGCCATGCTCTAGAACCA
>JAIFMP010000076.1 GCA_020048405.1 Hydrogenophaga sp. | reverse complement strand
GTGTGGGACGAGCGCCGCGACCGTGGGCTGGTGCTGGCTGAACTGGGCGAGAACGTGCGCGCAGCCCAAGACCTGACCGATTACCTGGTGCGCCAGCCCGAGGCCACCGACCACGCTGCCATCAGGGCTCGTCTGGGCGAGCTTCGTCAGGACTGACGGGCTGTGGCCGGTGCAGCACCCGGCCGTTCTCTGATGCATCACCATCGCTGGTTTCCATTCCTTGCCGTGCTCGGCTCCGTCACGGCGCTGGGCGTGGGCACGTCGTGGGCCAAGCACTGGCTGTTTCCGCTGGTGGGGGCGCAGGGCACCACTGCCGTGCGGGTGGGCTTGTCGGCGCTGGTGTTGCTGGCGTTGTGGCGGCCCTGGCGCTGGCACCTGCGGGCGGGCGATGCGCGTGCCATCGCGCTGTATGGCGCGGCACTGGGTGGCATGAACCTGTTGTTCTACATGTCGCTGCGCACGCTGCCATTCGGGCTGGCGGTGGCCATTGAGTTTGCCGGCCCGCTGGCCGTGGCCGTCTATTCCTCGCGCAGGGCCATAGATTTTGTTTGGGTATTGCTGGCTGTCACCGGGCTGGGGCTGCTGTTGCCTTTGGGGGCACACAGTTTGAGTGCCAGTGCGCTGGACCCTGTGGGTGTGGCCTACGCGCTGGGCGCGGCGCTGATGTGGGGCACCTACATCGTGTTTGGCAAGCGCGTGGGGCACCTGCACGCGGGGCAATCGGTCTCGTTGGGCTTGCTGGTGGCGGCAGTGGTGGTGGTGCCCGTGGGCGTGGTGCATGCGGGCGCAGCGCTGCTGTCGCCCGTTGTGCTGGGGGTGGGGCTGGCCGTGGCGGTGATGTCCAGCGCCATACCCATTTCGCTGGAAATGATGGCGCTCAAGCGTCTGCCCAAAGCGGCGTTCGGCATCATGCTGAGCATGGAGCCTGCCGTTGCCGCCCTGCTGGCCATGGCTCTGCTGCAAGAGCACCTGAGCACTGACCAGTGGCTGGCCATTGGCTTGATCGTGGTGGCTTCAATGGGGGCGGCCATCACGGCAGGCAAGCAGTCAGCCTGATGCGAGAGGGTGCCAGACGGGGCAGACAAGCTGGGCCAGCGCTCAAGGGTTGCAGTGGCTGCACTGTGCCGGGTCAGCCCCCTCGGCGGTGGGCAGTGGCCGTTGGGCCTCGTGCCCGCAGCAGGCGCAGCGCCATGTCTCGGCCACCGGCAGGTGTGTGCGCCGGCCACAGGTACGGCATCGCAAACCCGGCACATGGCTGTGGCGTGAGAAGCCGGGTGACTGGCACACCGGGCAGGCACTGAGCAGCCGCTGGGCCAGGTCCAGCCCGGCCTGGTGAATCAGGGCCTGCCGCGTGGGATTGCGGTGGGCGCGCAGGTCGCTCTCGGCAAACACGGCTCCGTTGGCGGCTTCTTGCATGGCCTTGTCAAACGCTTGGTCCAGGTCGGCCCAGGTGGCGAGGTTTTTGTGCAGACGCAGGTCGTCTGGCCCCTCAGGGCGCAGCACCAGGCCGTGCGCGGGAAAACCAGCTTCCGTGGCAAAGGTGTGCAGCGCCTCAGGGCTGTTCAGCAGGCTTTGGCGGTCATCTGCCGGGCCTTGAGCCATGCCCACCACTTCCAGGCTGCGACGGTCGTCGATCCAGATGACGATCTCCACATTCCAGGGCACGAGCCCCATGTGGGGGTCCATCCCAAACGAGCCCTCGCTGGCCAGACCCAAGGGCAGACCAGACAGATCCATGCCCGCCCGCGCCTTGCGACGTGCCGCATCCAGTTGTGTGCCTGGCCGTGGCTGTTCGCGGGTGAAGGTCCCCAACTGGTCGGTGTCAAAACCCGTCACATGCTGCACGCTGCAGCCCAGGTGCTGCCTCAGCACGGGGCCCAGGATGGCCTCCTTGCCATGCTGGGTCAGCAGCGCAGCGGTGTGTCCGTGGTAAGCAGCGTTGTGTGCCATGCCGGTGCCTCAGGCCCCCCACGCCCAATGCGCCACCTGGCTGTACAACGGGATGCCAAACAAAATGTTCAGCGGGAAGGTGATGCCCAGCGACAGGCTGAAATACAGCGACGGGTTGGCCTCCGGAATGGCATGGCGCACCACGGCGGGCACCGCAATGTACGATGCACTGGCGGCCAGCACCATCAGCAAAATGGCGTCGCCCATGGCCACTCCAAACAGACGTGCCAAGCCCAGCGCCAGAGCTGCGTGGGTCAGCGGCCCCAGAACGGCATAACCAATCAACCAGGGTGACTGGCCGCGCAGTTGCGGCAGGTTGCGTGCGGTCATCAGGCCCATGTCCAGCAGAAAGAACGCCAGCATGCCCTTGAACAGGTCGCCCGAAAACGGCTGCATGGCCTCGCGTCCGGCCTCGCCGCTGACCAGTCCCACCAGCATGGCACCCAGCAGCAGCAACTGAGCGCCGTCGGTCAGCGACTCGTGCAAAACTTTACGCAGGGGCGGCAGGTTGCCCGATGAACCTGCGGTCAACACCGCAGCGCCACCCAAAGGCACGGCTGACTGCGAAGCGGCCTTTTGCCGCAGTGCATTGGCCATCAGCACTGCCAGGATGATGGCGGGCGACTCCATCAGCGCCATGGCCGCAGCCATGTGTCCGCCAAAGGGAATGTGGTGGGTTTCCAGGTATTGCACGGCCGTCACAAACGTCACGGCGCTGACCGAACCGTAAGTGGCTGCGATGGCCGCCGCGTCAAACCCCGACAGCCAGCGGCGCAGCACCACGTAGCCCAGCAGCGGCACCACCACCGCCAGCAGCACCGCCAGCCCCAGGCTGGTGGCCACGCTCGGTGTCAGGCCGGACTCTGACAGGGCAAACCCGCCCTTCAGGCCCAAGGCCATCAGCAGGTACAGCGACAAAAACTTGGAGATGGCGGGTGGCATCTCCAGGTTGGAGCGCACCAGCCCCGCAAACACGCCAAACACAAAAAACAACACCGCCGGGTCCAACAGACTTTGCATGGCCTCTCTCCTTGTGCCGGGATGCTAAAAGCCCGTATGACAAAAGTAAAATCGATTCTTAAGTTTATATATATCGATAAAAGTCTATGAATGTGACCTTCCGCCAGCTCAAGCTGTTCCTGGCGCTGTCTGATACCGGCAGCGTGAGCGCCGCCGCGCAGCGCATGCACGTCACGCAACCCACCGCCTCCATGCAGCTCAAAGACGTGGCCGATGCCGTGGGGCTGCCGCTGTACGACGTGATCTCGCGCAAGGTGCATTTGACGGAGGCGGGCGAAGAACCCATGCTCGACCAGTGGGAGGCCTTCGAGCAACGCATGGCCGCCATCCAGGGCATGGCCCGTGGGCGGTTGCGGGTGGCGGTGGTCAGCACGGCCAAATACTTCATACCCGGCCTGCTGGGCAGCTTTTGCGACCGCCACCCCGAGGTGGACATTTCGCTGGAAGTTCTCAACCGCGACCAGGTGGTGACCCGCCTGCGCGCCAACATGGACGATCTTTACGTGATGTCCCAGCCGCCCGATGACCTGGCGCTGGAAGACGACATCCTCATGCCCAATCCGCTGTGCCTGGTGGCACCGGCCTCCCACCCGCTGGCGGGCCAATCTGGGGTGACGTTGGAGCAGCTGGCTGGCAGCCGTTTCGTGTTGCGTGAGCGCGGTTCGGGCACACGCATGGCCACCGACCGCACTTTCAAACAACACGGCTTTGCCCCAGCCAACTGGCTGGAGTTGGGCAGCAACGAGGCCATCCGCGAATCGGTGGCCAGCAAGCTGGGGGTGGCCGTGCTGTCCAGCCACGCGCTGGGCAGCGGCGCGGCCGATGCCCGCGTGGTGGTGCTGGACGTGGTGGGGTTTCCCATTCAGTCGCAATGGCACCTGGTGTGGCCCCGGGGCAAACAGCTGTCGCCGCTGGCGGGGGTATTCAGGGCGCATGTGCTGGCGCGCATGCAGGGCGGTGCTGCTGGCCGTCCACCCTGAGCCGTGGCAAAGGCGTCAGATCTTCAAAGTGCGACGTCGCGTGTTGACTCGCAAAATCCAGACGCGCGAGATCAGCAGGTAGCTCGAAACAGCGGCCACAGTCGCGGTCACCGCCAATCCGGTGAACAGCGGCAGGCCGATGGATCCGAAGTGTTCAAACAAGCTTCCAGGGTCCGTCAGTGACAGTCCGTCTGCGACTGAGGTGCCTGTGACCCAGGCACCCAGGTGGTACGCAGCGTAGTAGATGGGTGGAACTGTCAGCGGGTTGGTGACCAGGGTGCCGACCGCAGCCATGGCCACATTTGCCCGGAGCAAAACAGCTGCAGATCCGGCGAAGAGGATTTGCGCCACGGGAATCAACAGCCCGATGAACAGGCCCAGCGCCACTCCCAGGGCCACACCACGGCGTGACCACTGCCAGAGTTTGGGGTCGGCCAGGCGCGGTGCCAGGCGCTGCAGGCCGGGCGTCGCCGCCAGTTGTTCCCGGCTGGGTGCCATGCAACGCAGGCGTTGGATCAGAACTTGCATCGTCATGGGCTGGGTGTCTGAGGGTTGCGGATCATGGCCATCACTTGCCCAGCGTCCAACGTGGCTGCCTTCTGCTGTATCTGCGGCAGGTATTGGGTTTGCAATTGTTTGGCAGGCCCCAGCAGGCTTTGAAACGTGTCACGCAGCACATCGGTGCTCATCACCCTGCCGCCTGCGTAGTAGCGCTTGGCCACCTGGCCCAGTGCATACGTGGTGGCAAACGAAAACGCCATGCCTGTGGCAACACCGCCGATGCGGCCCACCGTTCTGCCTGCTACTTTGCCCAGCAGGCCGCCCAACAGCTTGCGACCGAATTGCTCCAGGTACTGCGACGTGAGGCCCACGCCCGCAGCGGCAATGAACTCCTTGATGTGGCCCTGGTCCAGGTTGACACCATGCGCCTGCCCAATGCCGTACACCATCTTCACCTGCAGCGGGATGATGGCCATGGAAGCCCACGACTGCGGGAGCAACTCCAGCGCACCATTGAGCAAGGCGTAGTTGAGGATGGACTTGTCCAGCGCCGCATCGTTGGCCGTGGAGGCCGGCGCGCCCGCTTTCAATGCAGGCTGAGTGGCGCTGACAGCTATGGCCGTGGACATGGTGGTGCCTGAGGCAGCGGGTACTCCCAACGGATCGACGAACGGGTCCACCTCGCGCTCAATGTCTTTCGCCTGTGTGTCACCCAGCCCCAGTCGGGTTTTGAGGGTGTTGAGAAACTGGCGCTCGGCATCGGTGTTGCGGCCGTCGGCCTCGCACACACACAGCGCCATTTCATAGGCATAGTGGCGTAGCCCCTCATCACTCAGTGCCGCCACCGCGTGGTCGAGGGTGAAGCGCTTGAGCAGCACATCCTGGTACAGCGCTCGCAAGTCCACTGCAGACGATTCGGTGGCCAGCGACTCTGCCATGCGCCGGATTTCCTCCCGTTCGCGGTCGTCTTTGGTGCCATCGGCAAAAGCTGCCTGCAGGGCAATGGCGAGAATGGCTTTTTGGTCTTGGGCTTGCATGTGGGCTCCGTGGGAATGGATGCTGCATCCGTGTCAAAGCCAAGGAGCCTACCGTTGAAATTAAGTCCGTAAAAGCATAAAAATGTGTGCTTTTACTTCGATTTAACCGAAGTGATTACCGGTCAGGCCGTGCAACGCAGGCCAATCATGTTGCCCTTGGCGTCGTTCACCATGGCAATCAAGCCGTCATCGCCCATCGACAATTTGGGTTTGAACACGCTCCAGCCTGTCTTGTATTCCGGTTTGGCTTTCACATCTGGTACAAACCCGCAGCCGAGTACCCGTGGGATTTGATTGTTTTGATCAGGAAAGCCATACATAAATGGACAAAGTTCTCTCCAAGGTTGGTTCCATGCTGTACGGCATGCGGTTCACCATGCTCTTTTTTTACGTCGTTGCTCGAAAGCTTCAAGCTCATGCAAACCCTCCTGTTCGGTGAGCTGCAGAAAATTGACCTCATCATCAAGGTGCTGGAGTTGGTCGACATGACCATGGTTGCCCAGCTGGTGTGGGTGGTTGCGTTGGCAGGTGTGTCGCTGTTTGTGACCACCGGACACTTCGACAAAACCGACATGAAAAAGCCCGACTGGCTTGACCACGTCAACACCTACAACCTCAAACTCAAACTGGCGTTTGCCATCATTTCCATCTCAGGCGTGCACGCACTCAAAACCTACCTGAGCAGCGACCTGAGCATGGAGAGCATCAAGACCGTCACCATGGTGGCCGTCATCCACTTCACGTTCGTGTTGTCGGCCATGGGCATCTCGTTTGCCGAGCGGATGACCCGGGGGCAGCAGCACTGACTGGCGCAGGGGAGGGCGGGCGCGGCTCAGCCGGTCGCCCAGGCCAGCATGTCAGTGACCACGACCGAGCCACCCCACCACAGCGCCACCACCGATGCCACAGCGACTGCTGTGGCCAGATAGCCGGCCAGCAGCATCAGCCCGTCGCGCAGGCGAAGGCCCCAGGCCAGCAGTACGATGGCCAGTGCCGGAAGCACGTTATCAAAGGAAATCATGGGCACTGGCACAGCCATCGACAGTCCGGCGATGGCCAGCATCAAACCATTGAGCAAACGCGCTGCCTGGTTGCTCAAAGCCAGCATCCGGGGTCGCCCCATGCGCGACATGATGCCCACCGACCGCTGAACCATTTTTGCCAGCAGCGACTTGAGCCGGTCTCCGAGCACCCGTTTGCCCAGCCAGCCGGGCAGGTCTGGGCTTCGACCCATGCTCAGCCCGTATGCCACCAGCAGGCACAGCACGCCCACGGCCGAGGCCATGCCTGGCAGCGCAACGGGCAACAACAGCGGTGTGGCCAGCAAAGCCAGCCATACCAGCCGTTGTCGTGCGCCATGACCGACCGTGTCGGCCACCGTGTTGCCCATGGCTGCCAGGTGGGTTGAGGCAATTCGGTCCACCGCAGACCGGCGAGCGGTCTTCAGGACTTGTGGTGTGTGAGGGTGTCTGGCCGTGCCGTGCGGCGGAAGTGGGGGCAAATGCTGGCGCGCCATGTCGTAAAACGTGAAAACGCGATACGGTACGCGTTTGAAGCATTCCAAAAAAGAGTGTTTTGCATGTTGCATGCATCGCAAAAAACTGATCAATGCGCCCTGTTTCGCCCTCACACTGCTCGCCTCACCTAGCGGCGAAAGCGTTTGAACTGTGCTGCCTGCTGCCCTGTCCCCAGCCGAGAACCGATTCCATGCCCAATACCCGTCAAGCCAACGCCGTTCGCCTTGAATTTGCTCCCGGTTGCCTGGTGCAAACCAACTTGTCAGGAGCCGCCTTCACGGACGACTGGCTGTGGGTGGCTGGCGATGAAGCCTGTGGTCTCGACCGCCTGCGCCGCCTGGAGCCAGTGGGCAGCGAAACCCTGCGCTACGGCGATGTACAAGATTTTCCGTTGGCTGACCTGCTGGACTTGCCCGGTACCCGCGAGGAAGAAGCCGACCTGGAGGGCATGGCCGTTGCCGATGGGTTCATGTGGGTGGTGGGATCACACGGCCTCAAACGCAAAAACGCCAAGCCTGACCGCGACCACATTGCCAATGCCAAGCGGCTGGCCAAGGTGTCTTTGGATGCCAACCGCCGCCTGCTGGCGTGCCTGCCCATTGAGCCGGACGCCACAGGCCAGCCTTGTTTGGTGAAGCGGTCCCAAGATGGTCGACGGGCCATGCGCCTGAAAGGCGATGCGCAAACCAACCTGCTGACCAGCGCGCTGGCAGACGACCCCCATTTCGGCCCATACATGCTGATTCCCGGCAAAGACAATGGCTTTGACATCGAAGGCTTGGCAGTGGATGGTCAACGCCTCTTGCTGGGCCTGCGTGGCCCAGTGCTGCGTGGCTGGTCTGCGCTGCTGGAGATCGAAGTCGAGGCGCATGGTGACCACCTCCGACTGGTGCCGCTGGATGCCCGTGGCACCTTGTTGCGCAAACACTTTTTGCAACTCGATGGCCTTGGCGTGCGCGACCTGCATTTTTCGGGTGAAGACCTGTATGTGCTGGCCGGCCCCACCATGGTGCTCAATGGTGACATCCGCGTTTTCAGATGGCCCAATGCCAAGGCTGTGTTGCGTGCCAACCAAGAGGCCGCCCGATTCGAATCGGGTTTGACCGAATCCGTGGCCTTGCCCCACGGGCGCGGCGTGAACCGTGCTGAAGCCATCTGCGACCTGCCGCCTTCTTTGGCTGGTGGCAAACCCCGCTGGCTGGTGCTGTACGACGCACCGGGGCCTGACCGGCGTGACGGAGAACACACTGTGTTTGGCGACCTGTTGCGCCGCGACTGATGACCGCTGAGCTCCGCGTGCTGGGTCAGGGCCAGGCATTGCAGGGCGCGGCCCATGGGGTGCGCTTTGACCCAGCGGCTCCCATGCTGTTTGTCATCAACTCGTCTTCGGGCGCGCAGGACATTTCGGCCAAATGCGCCGTGATCGAGGCTGCCCTGGCGTCGCACGGACGCCAAGGAGAGCTGCGCGTGTGTCGCCCGGCAGATTTGCGGCAGGTGGCCACCGAGGCCGCAGCAGCGGCGGTGGCACGCGGCTCGGCCGTGGTGGCCGTGGGGGGCGATGGCAGTCTCAACACCGTGGCCCAGGCCGCTCATGCCGCAGGGTGTGCCATGGGTGTCATTCCGTACGGCACCTTCAATTACTTTGCCCGCACACATGGCATTCCCACCGATCCGGCCGCTGCAGCACAGTTGCTGATGACAGCGCAACCCAGCCCCGTTCAGGTGGCCGCCATCAACGACAGGTTGTTTCTGGTGAACGCCAGTTTGGGCGTGTACCCCGAGCTGCTTCAAGACCGTGAGGCCTACAAAGCCCGCTTTGGCCGCAGCCGCTGGGTGGCGTTTGTGGCCGCTGTGGTCACTTTGTTGCGTGCCCAGCGCCGCTTGCGCCTGCACATCGAAATGGGCGCGGCAGAACGCGACGTGCAAACCCTGACCCTGTTCGTGGGCAACAACCGCTTGCAGCTGGCTCAACTGGGTGCCGAGCCCGTCGACACGCTGGCGGGCACCCCCGGCCACGGCAGCATGGCTGCTCTCATGTTGCGGCCCATCGGCACGCTGGCCATGGTCAGGCTCATGCTGCACGGCGCCATGGGCAGGCTGGGCGAGGCGGCAGGGGTTGAGAGCTTCGAGTTTCACCACATGGTCGTGCGGCCCCGGTTGGCCCCTGGCCGCAAAGAAGTGGTGGTTGCGTTTGATGGCGAGGTGGCCCGCATGCGCACGCCTGTTGACATCCGCGTGCTGGACAAACCCCTGTACCTGCTGCAAGCCCCCAGTGCGACGGCTCCCACCGCAAACGGGCCAGAGGGCACTGCATGAGTGTGCTGCTGCATTTGTCAGACACGCACTTTGGCACCGAGCAACCGCAGGTGTTGGAGGCAGTGGTGGCGCTGGCTGCGCAGCAGCGGCCCGACGCGGTGGTGCTGTCTGGCGACATCACCCAGCGGGCGCGGCCCGATCAATTCCGTGCCGCCAAAACCTTTGTCGACCGGCTGGGCGCGCCCGTGCTGGCCATACCTGGCAACCACGACATTGCCTTGTTTGACCTGTGGGCGCGGCTCACCCGCCCGTACGCACGTTTTGCCAGCGCGTTCGGCCCCGAGCTGGAGCCCGTCATGGCCTTGCCAGACTGCCTGCTGGTGGGTGTCAACACCACCCGCGCCTGGCGGCACATGCATGGCGAAGTGTCTGCTGCGCAAGTGGATAGGGTGGCCCGCCTGCTGGCTGTTGCCCGGCCCGAGCAACTGCGCGTGGTGGTGGTGCACCAACCTCTGGCAGTGCCTCATGCCGGTGAACGGGTGCACCTGTTGCGCGGCCATGCGTACGCTGCGCGTGTGTGGGCGCAAGCGGGGGCCGACGTGGTGCTGGGTGGCCACATTCACCTGCCGTACACCTTGTCATTGCCGGGTCTGGCGCGGCGGCTTGTGGTGGCGCAGGCCGGCACCGCCGTGCCCAACTCGGTCAATGTGCTGCGCTGGGGTTCGGCAGTTTCCGCTGTTGATGTGGTTGGCGCACCTCCGACTGACAGGCCACACCTGCACGCACAGGGCGCAAGTTGTCTGGTTGAGCGGTGGGACTTTTCAGTGCAGCATCAGGCGTTTGCGTGCGCCGCAGTCACGGTTGTGCAGCCCGAACGCGACATCAGGGCTGGCTGACGTTTCAGCGTTGCTGCAAATCTGATGTTGGCTGAGTCGACAGGGCACGCCAGGTTTCACGAAACACCGCCTGTTCCACCTTTGCGCGCTGGCCCACCGGGCAGGCCACCCGCACCACCAGCACCAAGTGCTCGGGGTTTGAAAAGTCCCACGACACCTTGGTTTTGCCCGACGGCAGCGCAATGAAGTTGGCTTCAGCCGCTTTGCGGAAGTGGGCCATGGCCTCGTCGCGCCAGGAAGCTGTGGCGTGGTCGGCGGCGGCCAAGGCGGCACATGCGCGGCACGTTCCGGAATGGGTATCTGGATGGCGTGCAGCACATACGCCCCGTTGGGCGAGGCATTCACCAGCGGGTTCGTCAGCAACAGGCCATTGGGAAACTCGGCCACCTTGCCCGTGCGCTGGCCCGCCCTGTCCAGCTCTACCAGCGTGGTGGCAAACATGTCGATGTCCACCACCCGGCCATGCAGGTTGTTGAACTCAATCACATCGCCAATTTTGTAGGGCTGCACCACCGTCACGTACAGGTAGCCGTGTACGCACATCACTAGCTCTTTGCTGACGATCAGGATGGCACCTGCCACTGCCGCCACCGACAACGCAAAGCCCGCAATTGTTGATGCCCACACCGACACAATGACCAGCAGCGCCGCAAACCAGATGATGTTGCGCGCCCACACCAAGTGCAGGCGGCGCTTTTCCGCCGACATTTCGCCCCGCGACAGGTAGCGCCCCCACAGTTGAGAGGCCACCAAAGCCAAACCCACCAGCAACGCGGTGACGATGACCTTTTCCCATTGGCCAGGAATCCAGCCAGTCAGTTGTTCGAGTGTGGTCATGAGTGAGGTCAGAACAGCAACGCAGCGGCAAACACACCCACCATGATGAATGCCAGTACCACTTTGGCCAGCAGCCCCAGCATGATGCCCAACCAGGTGGCCAGCCCCACCTTCACGGCGCGGGCTTGGTCTTTGCGGGCCATGTATTCACCCACGGCTGCGCCCACCAGCGGCATGAACAACACCCCCACCAGGCCCATGAACAAGCCCACCACCGTGCCCACTGCGGCGCCCAGCAAGGCCTGCTTGCTGGCCCCGGCCTTTTGTGCGCCCAAGTCCAGCCCCCAGGCCACCACGCCCAGCACGCTGACCACCACCACGGTGGTGACGCTCACGCGGGCAAAGTCGTCAATCCACGCGCCCAGCACAATGCCCGCCCACACCAGCAGGGTGCCGGGCAGAACCGGCAGCACCGTGCCTGCCAGCCCCAACACAATCAGGGCAACGCACAGCACCCACAACAGAGTCACTTCCATGGCCAGCTTTCGGTTTTGGAACAGATCACATCGACCTGTTCACGCAGGCGTAGGTGAAGCTGCGTGGCGGTTCTTCAAGGGCGCAGGGAGTGCAGGTGTGGCTGTTCGGAACAGCTGATGCTCGCTGTTCAGGGTGCAGCGGCGCTTTGGGGACCGGCGCTTGGCGAGAGTTGGGATTTTTATGACAAAAGTGACCCTGTCGCTTGATGGGTATGTATTGTTAGCTATTTAATTATAGTGATAGCTAACATCCTATGCCGGATAAGCGGTAGGGGTGAATTTATCTATCAATTACTGTGCGGTTGAGGCTGGGCTTGGTATGGCTGGTATCGGCCAGAAGCGGGCATTTGATTCTCGAACCGGTATGGCTCTTGAAGGCTGATTGCGGTCCTAGAGAATTGCAATCTGCCTGCCACAAAGCTGTCGTTGGCCAGCACGGGCGACTGGCAGAGACGTTGTAACTACATTGTCAAAACGAGCACCCGTGCTTGACCAAGTGTGACTATTCCGTGTTGTGACTCCGTAGCCGCTAACCTTGTGACTGCCATCATCTGTTTGCGTCTGCTGATCTTGATGGTGAAGACTTCAGACCATCGAATTGCCATTTGCCGAAGTCTCGGGCACAGGCTCTTTCACATCCCAGTGCTCAACGAGCATGCCAGCCGCGACCCGGTAGATGTCCACAACGGCAGTGCCTCGGTCATCTGCATTGATTTTGAAGAGCGCATGTGCAACGACCAGATCACCTTCCGCGATGAGGCGCACCACCGTAAAGCTAGCGGCAGGCATTTGCAAAAAGAAAGCTGAAAGAAATGACTCCAAGGGCACTCGCCCATTGGGAACATGGGGGTTATGCTGAATGTAGTCTTCGGCTACGAACCGGGATAGTTCGGCCAGGTTCTTGTCATTCCAAATGCGAGCGTAATAGTCAGCAACGAGTTCTTTGTTCTGTTGCGTGCTGGTCGGTGTTGCGCCGTTTGTGTGGGTGTTCATATGAATCTCCATGGGTTGGTGAATGAAAGAGTTAAGGTGTTATTTCTTGCTAGGCACTGGGGCGCTTTGCTTCTCTGTCTGCAGAAATGCTTGAGATGCGCAATGCCAACATTGCACCCGTTAGCAGCGCCATGGACGCCAAGGGCAACGCTGCAGAACCCCACAGGCTATGGGTCTGCCTAGCCACTAGCGATCCCAAAGACATGCCTAGATAAAGCGCGGAGGCATTCATGGCCAATAAAAGGCCGCGCATGTCCGGCGCAAGCGCGATCAGGCGCTTTTGTTGCGGGGCTTGGAACAGCATGGCAAAAACCGCCCAACTCGCCAATAGCAAGAGCGCGATCTCATGGCGCTCGGATACTGAGGCCAGAGCCAGAAAGACCACCATCAATCCCACCTGGGACACCCACAAGACGGACTCGGTGGGAAAGCGGTCGCCGATGCGCCCCGCCACCCAGTTGCCTCCGATTCCTCCGACGCCAAATATCATTAACGCGAGGGAAACCACTGCCGATGTTGCGTTAAAGCGTTCCTGCAGCAACAGACTGATGAGTGCGTACGTGGCAAACTGTGCCGCCATTTGAAATAAGGTGACTCCCACGGCCCAGCCTGTGGAAGCGCGCTGGAATACCCCTATAAATGCCCGCAGTGGAATTCGTTGTCCAGCGACGGTGTCTTCGATAAGCCAATGGATGGTTATGGCACACAGTGCCGCCAGAATTGCGACTGCGTAGAACACCGCTTGCCATGACAATATGCTGCCAACCCAGGCTGACAGCGGAACTCCGACGACGGTGGCCATGGTCATACCGCCAAAGACGGTGGCTAGAGCTTTAGTCTGCTCATGCGGTTGCACCAAACCCGCACCCAGTGATGAGGCAACAGGCCCCACGCAGGCAGCACCCATTGCCATCAAGACCCTGGCAGCGATGGCCCATGCGAAGCTGGGCGCCAGCACGGAGGCCAGAGATCCGACAGCGAGGACTGCGAGTCCGGCATTCAAGAGCGTGCGCTTTGGCAGCGTGCCCAAAGTCACCTGCACCAGTGGGGCCGCCACGGCAAACGTAAGGGCGAAGACGGTAACCAAACTTGCAATTTCTGCTTGACTGACACCAAATTGCACGGCCAGCGGCCCAAGCAAACCGATCACGGCGAGTGAACCCGTTCCGAGCGTGAAATAGGCCAGTGCCAATGCAGGTAGCCCGTAACGGGCTGATGTTGTGGATTTCAACCAACGCTCCTAAGCGACGAAGTACCGCGATCAGTGGCAATTTAGCCTTTCACGCCATATATTGGAAATCGATTGTTCTTATAGGAGGTATCCACTTGGTCGATTTGAGAGGGGTCGATTTGAACCTGCTGGTGTCACTGGATGCCTTGCTCGAAGAATGCAATGTCACCCGGGCCGCTCAACGCCTGCACCTCAGCCAGTCGTCGGTGTCTGCGCAACTGGCGAGACTGCGCTTGACCTTCGATGATGCACTCCTGGTGCCTGCTGAAAGTGGCCGTGGCATGAACCCCACCGCCCGTGGGCTTGCATTGGTTGCACCTTTGCGTGCCGCGCTCAAAGACCTTGAAACAGTAGTGAAACAGCGACCGACATTCGATCCAATGCGAGATGAGCGCAAGTTTTGTTTGGCTGCCAGTGACAATGCAGCGGTCACCTTGGGGCTGCCACTCATTCGAAGTTTGAATACTTCAGCCGGGCCGGGTGTGCGTGTTGCCTTCGTTGCACCGCATGCAGAAAAAGTGGCAGAGCAGATGGAGCGCGGGGAAATTGATGTGCTGCTGGGATCAGCGCGCATGGTGCCGCAGTCCATGAAAACTCGCCCACTTATATCCGAGCGTTTTGTGATGGCCCAGAGAAAGGGACATCCGCGAGGGGTTTCGCCCCTTGATCTGGATGTTTACTGTTCGCTCGAACACGTTCTGGTATCCACATCGGGTGGATCGTTTGAGGGCTTTATGGACGAGCACCTCACTCGCATCAAACGTTCGCGTCGTGTTGTGCTGTCGGTGCCGCAGTTCACCTTGGTGCCAGAGATACTACGAACCACCGACTATGTCTGCACGCTGCCCGGTCGGCTGGCAAAACAGTATGAGTATCTGCTGGACGCATTTGAGCTGCCATTCATCGCTGAAGGCTTTACGTTGAACATGGCTTGGCACCCACGAAATAGTAGCGACCCTTCTTCCATTTGGCTCAGGCAGGTCCTATCGCAAGTCTCAGAGACTTCGGCATGATGCCGCTGGACTTCCTCTAACCGGCTGTTCGTGGCTGGCAGGTAACGCTGCACTGCCGACGGTGGGCCTGAAATCCTGAACGGCTCTTCAGGGTCGCAACCAGCCACCCGTTGCCCCAATCTCCCTCCCCTTCAAGGCGCAATTTTCCGCTTCAGCGCCATCGCCACCGGCCTCGGCAAGTTCGGCAGCGACCGCAACAACCACGGCAACACCTTGCGCTTGGCCCCGCTGAGCGACTCGGGCACCACGGCCTCGATCAGGTGCGGGCCGGGGTGGGCCAGGGCGTAGGTCAGGGCTTTCACAAAGTCCTCGGCGGTGGTGGCACGCACGGCGTGCACGCCCATGCCTTGGGCAAGCTGGGCAAAGTTCAGCACCGGGCCGTGCAGGTCCAGCTGGGCTTTGGCTTTGGGTCCTGCTTTGTCGGCGCCCACGCGCTCCAGTTCCACGTTCAGCACCGAGTACGACGCGTTGTTGAAGATGACGGACGTGACGTTGAGTTGCTCCCGCGCCATGGTCCACAGCGCCTGGATGGTGTACATGGCGGTGCCGTCGCCAATCAGCGCAATCACGGGGCGGGTGGGGCAGGCTATTGAGCAGCCCACGGCGTTGGGCAGTCCTTGGCCGATGGCGCCGCCCGTCAGGGTGATCAGGTCGTGCCGGGGTGCGCCTGCGGTCATGGCCCCCAGCATCAGGCCCGAGGTGATGGCTTCGTCGATGACGATGGCATCGGGCGGCAGCAGCGCGCCCACCGCTTTGCACACCTTGGGCGCGGTCAGTTTGCCGCGCGGCAGTCCTGGTCGTTGTGCGGCTTGCAGCGCGGGCTGGGCCTGCTGTGCGCCCAGTGCGGCCACCAGTTTGTGCAGGCTGGCCAGCGCGTCTTGTTCCGGGTTGGACAGGGTGTGGACGGTGCAGGTGTCGGGCACCAAATCGCTTTTCTTGCCGGGGTAGGCGAAGAAGGACACGGGTGCTTTGGCATCCACCAGCACCAGGTGCTGCACGTTGGCCAGTTGCACCCCGGCCATCTCGGCCAGGTAGGCAATGCGCTCGACGGGCGGCAGGCCCGCGCCGCATTGCAGCCGGGTGGGGAAGACTTCGGCCAGCAGCTTCACGCCGCAGTGTGTGGCAATGCGTGCCGCCGCCATCAGGCCGGGCTCGCGCAGGGCCTGGCGTGGTCTGGCCGCTGCGGATGGCTTGGGCTATTTGGGCCACGGTGTCGTCGCTGGCGGCGGGTGGGTTGGGCAAGGGTGGGGGCGGGCAGGGCACGCCGCCTTCGCCCCACGACACGTCGGCGGGCAATATCAGCGTGGCCACCTGGCCGGGCAGGCCACGGGCAGCGGCAATGGCGTCGGCCGCGTCCTGGCACAGGCTGGCGGTGGTCTGCGACGTGCGCACAAAGCCGGGCGACACGTTGCGGGCCACGGTTTCAATGTCTGACTGCATTGTATGGGTGGTGGCGTGGTCGCCAACGACGTTGACCACGGGCACCTTGCCCTTGCGGGCGTTGTGCAGGTTGGCCAGCCCGTTGCCCAGGCCGCAGCCCAGGTGCAGCAGGGTGGCGGCGGGTTTGTCGGCCATGCGGGCGTAGCCGTCGGCCGCACCTGTGGCCACGCCTTCAAACAGGGCCAGTACTGCGCGCATGCGCGGCTCGCTGTCCAGCGCGGCCACAAAGTGCATTTCGCTCGTTCCCGGGTTGGTGAAGCAGACCTCGATGCCGGCATCTGCCAGCGTGGTCATGAGGGCTTGGGCGCCGTTCATGGGTGTTGTGGGCATGGGGTGGGCTCCGTGGGTGTTCTGTGTGTGCAATGCGGGTGGACGCGGCGGTCAGCCACCGGTCGAAAAGGTGCGTGCGGCAGAGCGCGCCGTGAGGATGCAGCCGGGCAAAAACGTGCCTTCCAGCGAACGTTTGCCGTTGGCCCCGCCGCCGCCAAACCCAGCGGCCTCGCCGACGGCGTACAAGCCGGGTATGGGTTGACCGGCTGCGTTCATCACGCGGCTGTGCAGATCCGTCTGCAAGCCGCCCAGGCTCTTGCGGGTGATCAGTTGCATGTGAATGGCAATGAACGGCCCGGCCCCCGGCTTTTGCAGCGGTGCGGGCGCACAGGTGCGCAAGCGGTCTGGCCCCCACTGGCGGGCGTGGAGGATGCGGCGAATTTGCTCGTCGTTGTGCAGCTTGTTGCCGTTGGCAAAGTTCGCATCGAAGGCATCGGCAGTGGCTTGCAGCGTGGCCGGGTTGATGTGGTGCGAGGTGGTCAGAGCGTTCATCTTGGCGGCCAGCCCGGCCAGCGTGTCATCCACCAGAAAATGCGGGCTTTCGCGCTGCATCTGCTGCACCAACCGGTGGTTGCCCAGCAGGGTTTCTTTCAGGAACATCGCAAACTGTTTGTCGCGGATGCGGGGGTTGTGCTCGGCCCCTGAAATGGCAAATTCCTTGGCGGCAATGCGCCAGTTCAGCAGGTGCCAGGTCCATGGTTGCACCTGCTCGGCCACGCGCTGGCACAGCCAGTGTGTGTCAAAGCCTGTGACCAGCGGATGCGGGCCAATGCGCTCGCCCCGGTGGTTGAGCCACAGCGCCGACTTGCACGGAATGGCCGACAGCCCATGACCCGCAAAGTGCGGGTAGGGGTGCGGAAAGCCTGCGGCGTAGTTCCACATTTCGCCCGCGTTGGTGATGTGCCCGTCCAGGTGGCCAGCCACCCAGTGGTGCATGGCTCCGTCCGCAAACGGGTGGGCACCGTTGAGCATGGTGGCAGGCATGGGCCTGCCAGCAGGCCAGTTGGCGCGCGTCTGTTCGTGGCCGCCGTTGATGCCGCCGGTGGCCAGCACCACCACGGGCGCTTGCAGCCGCACCTCGGCCCCGGTGGATTCATCAATGGCCACGGCACCGGCCACCTGGCCAGCCTGGTGGTCCAGCGCGGTCACGCGGTGGCGGTGCAGCAGCGTCAGCCGCCCGCCTGTGTTGGCGCGGTACAGCGAGGCCACCAGGCAGCGCACCAACTCGCGGGCCGTGCCCCAGACGATGTGGTAACGCGGCAGGCTGTTGCCGTCACCGTTCAGGCCGCGCTCCACCCAATTCACGGCGGGCATGAACTTGATGCCTTCACCCGTCAGCCAGTCGTACACCTGCGGGCGCGACTGCTCCACATAGTGTTGCGCCCAGGCCCGGGAGTGCACGTCGTGCGTTGGCAGCTCGCCAAAGCGCAGCCAGTCGCGCAGCGCCACCTCGGGTGTGTCAGGGATCTTCATGCGGGCTTGCAGTGGTGTGCCCACCAGCGCCATACCGCCAAAAGCCCACAGCGCCAGGCCGCCGAAGCGCTCGGGCGTGTCGCGGTCCACCAGCGTCACGCGTTTGCCCGCGCGCAGTGCCTCCAGCGCGGTGACGATGCCCGCCAGCCCGCCGCCGACCACCAGCACGTCGCTGTGCCAAACGTCTGCCATGTTGTTGTCTCCGGCTCTTGTTGTGTGTGCGGCAGGCACGTTAACAGCGATGGAGTGCGGGCGGTGTCAGGTGGGGTACAGCGGCGCGGTTGGCCCACAAAAAAGCCCTGGTTTCAAAAAAGAAAACAGGGCCTGGCGCTTGTTTGTATTGAAAACTATGCTATTTAATTAAATATATAGCAAGCATCCCATGTCCGTCAAGCGGTGAATGGTGTTTTTGTCTTGAAGGTGATGCTCTCAGGCCACCACCACCTGCGCGCCGGCACCTTGCGGCGCAATGGTGCCAATGGTGTAGACCGTTTCGCCAGAGGCGCGCAGCGTGGCCGCCACGGCGTCGGCCTGTGCTGCAGACACCACCACCACCATGCCAATGCCGTTGTTGAAGGTGCGGTTCATTTCAATGTGGTCAATGCCCGCAGTGGCTTGCAGCCACGCAAACAGCTCCGTCTGGGGCCAGCTGCCGTGTGTCAGGTGCGCGGCCAGACCGTCGGGCAGCACTCGGGGAATGTTCTCTAATAGGCCGCCGCCGGTGATGTGGGCCAGGGCCTTAATGCCGCCCCCATCGGTGGGGTGGGCGGCCAGCGCGGCCAGCACGTTTTTCACGTACAGGCGGGTGGGCTCCATGATGGCTTGTTTGAAAGGCTTGCCGTCCAGCGTGGCGGGTGTGTTGGCCCCTGCGCGCTCCAGGCACTTGCGCACCAGGCTGAAACCGTTGGAGTGCACGCCGGCCGAGGCCAGGCCCAACACCACGTCGCCCGATTGCACGGTGGCACCGGTGAGGATTTTGCTTTTCTCAACCGCGCCCACGCAGAAACCGGCCAGGTCGTATTCGCCAGCGGGGTACATGCCAGGCATTTCAGCGGTTTCGCCGCCAATCAGGGCGCAGCCACTCAGCTCGCAACCCTTGGCAATGCCACCCACCACGGCGGCGGCGGTGTCCACGTCGAGCTTGCCGCAGGCAAAGTAGTCCAGAAAGAACAGGGGCTCGGCACCCTGCACCAGCACGTCATTCACGCTCATGCCCACCAGGTCGATGCCCACGGTGTCGTGCATGTTCCATTCAAAGGCCAGCTTGAGCTTGGTGCCCACGCCGTCGGTGCCGCTGACCAGCACGGGTTCTTTGTAGCGCTTGGGCACTTCAAACAGGGCGCCAAAACCGCCAATGCCGGCCAGCACGCCTTCGCGCATGGTTTTTTTGGCCAGGGGTTTGATGCGCTCCACCAGCGCGTCGCCGGCTTCGATGTCCACCCCCGCGTCTTTGTAGGAAATGGGCGTGGCGGTGGGGGAGGGGGTGTGTGCGCTGGTCATGGGGGAAAGATAGAATTTGCCTTCGATTTTACGGGTTGCCCACCGGGCAGCCGCACCGGATGGCCACCCCTCCCGATATTGCGGGGCGGGCTCCGCCGCCTCATACACAGCATTGCCCCGCATGAACTTGTCCCCTTCCCAAACACGCGCACTGGCCTGGGTGACGCTGTCGCTGGTGGCATGGGGGCTGTTGCACCTGCTGTCGCCGGTGTTGATGCCTTTTGTGCTGGCTGCAGTTCTCGGTTACGCCCTGCACCCGTTGGTGGAAAAGATGTACGCCCGTCGTGTGCCCCGCTGGCTGGGGGCCGGCGTGGCGTTGGTGCTGTTGGGCGCGGTGGTGCTGGCGGTGCTGCTGCTGATCGTGCCGGTGGTGACGCGTCAGGTGCCCCTGATCCGAGACCAGGTGCCTGCACTGATGGAGCATTTCAACACCTGGCTGCAGCCCATTGCGGCCCGCTTTGGGCTCGAATTGCAAGTGGATGTGAGCGCCGTGCGTGACGTGTTGCGCAAGCTGGTGGCGGGCCATGAACAAGATTTGGTGGACGGCGTGTTGTCGTCGCTGCGCATCGGCGGCAGCGCATTGGCTGCAGTGCTGGGCAACTTGGTGCTCACACCCATCGTGGCTTATTACCTGTTGCTCGACTGGAACCCACTGGTTGCACGTCTGAAAAACGCGGTTCCTCCGCGCTGGCGCGGTGCCACCCAGCGCTTCCTGCATGAAACCGATGAGGTGCTGGGCCAGTACCTGCGCGGCCAACTGTTGGTGATGGCTGCGTTGGCGCTGTTTTACACAGTGGGCCTGGCGCTGGTGGGGTTGAAGCTGGCGCTGCCCATTGGGGTGTTCACCGGTTTGGCCGTGTTTGTGCCTTACCTCGGGTTTGGTTTGGGGTTGGTGTTGGGTGTACTAGCCGCCGCCTTGCAGTTTCAAGACCTGTCCGGCGTGGTGCTGGTGCTGGCCGTTTACGGGGTGGGCCAGGTGGTTGAGAGCATGTGGCTCACGCCCAAGCTGCTGGGTGAGCGCATTGGACTGCACCCCATAGCCGTGATTTTTGCGCTGATGGCGTTTGGTCACCTGTTTGGTTTTGTCGGTGTGCTGGTGGCCTTGCCAGCCAGCGCCGTGCTGCTGGTGGCCTTGCGCCGTGTGCGCCAGACCTACCTTGGCAGCGAGCTTTACACCGGTGCCCCACCGCCCCCGCCCGCTGAATGAAGCAGCTCGCGCTTGATTTCGACCTGGCCCCGCTGCCCCGCCTGGCCAACTTTGTGTCTGCCGGCAATGAAGCCGCACTGGCCCACCTGGGCCTGTGGGTGGACAACCCGCTGCGTTCGCCCGTGCCCACCTACCTTTGGGGAGAAAGTGGCAGCGGCAAATCGCACTTGCTGCATGCCGTGGCCGGTGAACTCATGGCGCGAGGTTCTGCCGTGGGCTGGCTGGATGCCAGCGTGCTGATGCCCCCCACCTTTGACAACCAGTGGGACGTTGTGTGTCTGGACGATTGCCATCTGTACACCGCCGAGCAGCAGGCGGCCGCCTTCAACTGGTTTGTGAACGCACAAACCCCTGTTGAAGGCCGCGCGCGCTGGGTGCTGGCCGCCGGGGCTGCCCCGCCTGCCGACCTGAAGCTGCGCGAAGACCTGCGCACCCGCCTGGGCTGGGGCCAGGTGTTTCAACTGCAGGGTTTGAGCGAGGCCAACCGCCGCGCCGTGCTGCGCCGCGCTGCCGACGGGCGTGGCGTGGTGCTGACAGACGAAGTGATGGACTTCATGCTCAGCCGCTTTTCGCGCGACCTCAGCAGCCTCATGCAGTTGCTGGAGCACCTTGACCGGTTTGCCATGCGCACGCAGCGCGCCATCACCATCCCCCTCATCAAAGCCATGCTGGAAAACGAATGAAGCTCGCGCTGTTTGACCTGGACCACACCCTCATCCCCATGGACTCTGACCACGCGTGGGGCCAGTTCACCGTGGCGCTGGGCTGGCGCGATGCCAAGGCCTTTGGCCGCGCCAACGATGTGTTCTATGAACGCTACAAGGCCGGCACGTTGGACATTGCCGAATACGTGCGCTTTGCCACCGCCGCCATCCGTGAGCAGGGACTTGAAAAATCCATAGCTGCACACGCAAGCTACATGAGCGATGTGGTGCAAAAAAGCATCAAAAAACAGGCGCTAGCGCTGGTGCAGCGCCACCAGGCTGCGGGCGATGAAGTCATCATCGTCACCGCCACCAACGAGTTCGTCACCCGACCCATTGCCCAGGCCTTTGGCGTGCAACACCTGATTGCCATTGATCTGGTGCGCGACGCCACCGGTTTGCCCACCGGCGAGATCGCGGGCATACCGTCGTTTCGCGAGGGCAAGGTGGCGCGTGTGGAACAATGGTTGGCAGAGCGCGGCAAAACGTGGGGCGATGTGGCCCAGAGCACGTTTTACAGCGACTCCATCAACGACCTCCCCCTGCTGGAAAAAGTCAGCCATCCGGTGGCCACCAACCCCGATGACCGGCTGACGGCCATTGCCCAGGCACGCGGCTGGCCCATACTGAACCTGTTCTCATGATCAAAACCTTCATCAAGAAGCTGCTGGGCCAATCCGGTACTCCAAAGACGGCCAAAGCCAGCCGCTTTGGCAAACGCCAGGACGTCGGCCCTGAGCAGCACGGCATCAACCCCGCGCTGGTGGACCGGCGTGCACTGGACGTGGTGCGCACCCTCAAGCAAGGCGGGTTCGAGGCCTACATCGTGGGTGGTGCGGTGCGCGACCTGCTGCTGGGCCTGGCCCCCAAAGACTTTGACGTGGCCACCAACGCCACGCCCGAGCAGGTCAAAGGTTTGTTCCGGCGGGCGTTCATCATCGGGCGGCGTTTTCGCATCGTGCATGTGGTGTTCGGCCGTGGCCGCCAGGAACGGGGGCTGAGCGAGGTGATCGAGGTGTCCACCTTCCGTGCATACCTCGACAACGCCGATGCCGAGCAGGTCAGCGGCAACGAAAAAACCAGCAAACAGGCGCTGGCGGGCATGAGTCATGCGGTGGATGCCAGTGGCCGCGTGTTGCGTGACAACGTGTGGGGCCCGCTGGAAGAAGACGCCGCGCGGCGCGACTTCACCATCAACGCCATGTACTACGACCCGGAAGCGCAAACCGTGGTCGATTTCCACCACGGCATCCGTGACGCGAAGCAAAAAGTGCTGCGCATGATCGGCGACCCGGCCACCCGTTACCGCGAAGACCCGGTTCGCATCATCCGTGCCGTGCGCTTCGCCGCCAAGCTCAGCCAGTTGGGATTTGCCTTCGACCCCAAAACAGGCAATCCGCTGGTTGCAAGTGCCAGCCTGCTGGCCGAGGTGCCCCAAAGCCGCCTGTTTGACGAAATGCTGAAGCTGCTGCAAACCGGCCACGCGCTGGCCAGCGTCGAGCAACTGAAGAAGCTGGGGCTGTCCAAAGGCATTTACCCGCTGCTGGATGTGGCCGTGGACCGCGCCGACGACCCGTTTGTGAAGCTGGCGCTGCAAGACACCGACCGCCGCGTGGGCGAAGGCAAACCCGTGGCCCCCAGCTTTTTGCTGGCTGCGGTGTTGTGGTCCGATGTGCGCGAGGGCTGGGCCCGCAAGCAGGCGCAGCGCATGCCCCCGTTTTCTGCTTTGCAAGAGGCGGTGGACGAGGTGTTCGACGCGCGCATTGGCGACGTGTCGGGCCGAGGCAAGCTGGGTGCCGACATGCGCGAAATCTGGCTCATGCAGCCACGCTTTGAGCGGCGCACGGGCAACGCCCCGTTTTCGCTGGCCGACCAGCCCCGCTTCCGGGCCGGGTTCGACTACCTGCGCCTGCGCGCCCAGGTGGGAGAGGTGCCCGAAGAGTTGGCACACTGGTGGGAATCGTTCAGCACTGCTGACGACGCCACCCGCCAGGACATGGTGGACGCGGTGCGTGCCGAGCAGGCCGCCAAGCCCCGCCACCGTGTGCCCCGCGTGCACCAGGTGTCCGCCCCGCCGTCAGCGCAGCAGGCAGGCGGGCAGGAGCCTGATGACGACCCACGCTTCAGGGCCACAGACGGCGATGCGTCTGCTCCCGGTGATGCCCTGAACCCAGATGCCCCTGCGCGCAAACGCCGTCGGCGTCGCCGCAAGCCGGGGGGGGGATCGGGCGGGGACGGGGGTGGGTCCGGGCAGGTCAGCGGTGGTGATGCCAACGACTGAGTTACCGCTGGCACCAACCCTCCGCGAGCCTGTGGTGGCCTGCGTGGCTCTGGGCGCCAACCTGGGAGATGCGCCACGCACCGTGGCAAACGCGTTGCGGCAACTGGGCCACTTGCCGCACACAGAATTGCTGTCGGCTTCCGGGTTGTACCGCACGGCACCGTGGCAAGCGCATGGGCCAGACTTCATCAATGCGGTGGCCTTGGTGAGCACACGCCTGACTGCCCCCGCACTGTTGGAAGCGCTGCTGCACCAGGAAGCACAGGCCGGGCGCGAACGACCTTACCCCAATGCCCCCCGGACTCTGGACCTGGACTTGCTGCTGTACGGCAGTGGGCGCATCGCGTCGCCACGGCTGACCGTTCCGCACCCGCGCATTTGGGAACGTGCATTTGTGGTCGTGCCTCTGGCTGAAGTGGCTCCCGAAAGGGTGCCGCCACAGGCGCTGCTGGCGGTATCGGGGCAGCACATTGAGCGTATCCAGACGTGAATCTGCCGCCGCGCGTGTGCCTGGCGCTAGACTGAGTTGGGGTTCAGGCGGTTCTGCATCAGGAGGTAAATCCGACATGGGTCATCAGTTTCTTCAAGGCAAGCGGGTGCTGGTCACCCATGCCGACGGCGATGTGCTGGCCCGCCACGGAGCGACCGTGGCTGCCAATACCGATCCGTTGACCGACACTGAGGCGGCTGCGGCCGTGGTGAGTGCGGCAGATCACATCGATGTGCTGGTGGCCAACCTGGCATATGCCGCTCCCACCACCTTGGCCAAAGACGTCGCAGACGACGAATGGGACGCGGTGTTTGCTGCGCTGGTGCACCCGCTGCCGCGCCTGTTCAGGGCGGTCTTGCCAGCGATGATCGATCGCCGCGCGGGCAAGATTCTGGTCATGGGCAGCGCTGCGGCGCTGCGGGGCATGAAACGCGCATCCACCTACAGCGCGGCCAGAGGTGCTCAGTTGGCATATGTGCAGTCGGTGGGCACAGAGGTGGCGCCACACAACGTTCAGGTCAACGCCATTGCACAGAATTTTGTGGACAACCCCACGTACTTCCCTCCTGCGGTTCAAGCCAACCCGGCGTTCCAGGAACGCCTCAAGCGAGAGGTTCCCCTGGGGCGCCTGGTGAGCGCCGAAGAAGATGCCGAATTTGCTGCCTACCTGTGCAGTGACGCAGCCAATTGTTTTGTGGGGCAGGTGTTTCCCGTGTGCGGCGGGTGGGTGGCTCGCTGACGGCCGCCAGGCTCACCACATCAGGGAGCCAGTCGCTCGCGCAACCAGCTGCCAGTACTGCGGTCATGCAGGCGGCTTTTGCGGCCTTGCCAGAACTGCCACAACTCGGGCTTCAGACGGTAGCCACCCCAGTGCGGTGGTCTGGGGGGCTGCAGCATGAACTGGGCGCCATACTTGGCTGCATTGGCCACCAGCACGCTGCGGCCTGAAATCACCTGGCTTTGCGGGCTTGCCCATGCACCCAGGCGGCTGTCGAGCGGACGGCTGTGGAAGTAGGCATCACTTTCCTCCGGGCTGATTTTTTCAACCTGCCCTTCAATGCGCACCACTCGTTCCATTTCCACCCAGTGGAACTGCAAGGCCGCAAACGGGTTGCCAGCCAGCTCCTGGCCCTTCTGGCTCTCATAGTTGGTGTACCAGACGATGCCCCGTTCGTCATAGCCCTTGATCAGCACCACGCGCGTGCTCGGCCGCAAGTTGCTGGCCACGGTGGCCAAGGTCATGGCATTGGGTTCGGGAACTTCGCCCTTGATGGCTTCGTTCAACCACTGGTCGAACTGCTGCAAAGGGTCGCTGTGCGATTCGGTTTCACTCAGCTCGGCGCGTTCGTAGCTTTTTCTCAGGTCTGCAATGTTCATGGGGTCAGCATATCGGAAGCACAGTGACCCGTCAGTCCCGGGTGTTTGGCGCATGGGTCAGCAGACGTCCCAGGGCGTGGTCCTGGATGCCGATGCGCTGCAGGTGCATGTGTGTCTGGCGGGCGTAGTCCAGGGTTGTGCCAAAACGTCCCCTCGCATGGGTAAAAATGTGCCGGTACTGCGCATCGGTCAGTGTGCCGGTGTGGCTGGGGCTGTGCCGGGCCAGCGTGAAGGCGAGTGCTTTGACCGGCCCTTGGGGTGTGTGTGCGGTCAGCCAGCGCGGGTCGTACACAGGGTTGGGCATTTCCCTCAGCCACAGTTGAGGCAGGTATATCTCCGCATCGGCCCGCGCAATCCGTTGAACAACACCCTGGCAGCAGCCGCCCGGCAGCAGGGCAAACACCAGCCCGGGTGTTTCAGGGGTGCCGCGGTTCACCCGGCTCCACATCTTCAGCGCACGGTGGTAGCCCTGAACCCGGGCGGGCCGCACCTCTTGCACGGTGCCTTCCGGACGCCAGATCAGTGAAGCGTAGGCAAACACCCACAGGTCTCCACCTTGCTGCGACCAGGCGACCAGGGTTTGCCTCAGAAAGGTTTCACCGCACCGTTTGGGAAAAGGGCTTTGCGCGGGCATCGTTTGTCAGGGTTTATCAATGTGGGGGACTAAAATCAGAGGTTCATTATTTACGGAGTGTTCATGTCGGCTCAAGATCAAGATGAAGGTACCCGCACCGCTTTTGCAGTGCTGATTCCCCTGCTGGTGCTCGTGGTGGGCTTTGTGGTTGGCTTGGGTATCCACAAGGCCAAAGGCCCTCAGGCCAATGTGGCTGCACCAGTGGCCGCTGCAGCGCCTGCTGCTGTGGGCGCAGACGCCAGCGTGGTAGTGGAAAACGGTGTGGTGAAGTTCTACTTCGCATCCGGCAAAGCCGATCTCGCGTCCGGCGCAGCCGAGGCGTTGGCCGATGCTGTGAAAGCTGCCGCCGCAGGCAAAAAGCTGGTGGTGTCCGGTTTCCACGATGCCACCGGCAACGCAGAATTCAACGCCGAGTTGGCCAAGCAGCGCGCTCTGGCAGTCAGCGGTGCTCTCAAGGCTGTCGGTGTTGCCGAAGCCAGCATCGAGCTGAAAAAGCCCGAGCAACTCACTGGCACAGGCACCGATGCCGAAGCCCGTCGTGTGGAAGTGGCTGTTCAGTAAGCATTTGGTGTGCAACCACAATGAAAAGCAGGCCCGAGAGGGCCTGCTTTTTTAACGTCTGGGGTTGGTGAAAGTGGCAGCGTTCAGCTCATGCCGGGGCGCTGGATGAGCTCTATCTTGTAGCCATCAGGGTCGGTCACGAAGGCAATGACCGTGTGCCCGCCCTTCACTGGGCCTGCCTCACGGGTCACGTTGCCGCCGGCTGCGCGTATCTTGTCGCACGCGGCAGCCGCATTGGGTACGCCCAGGGCAATGTGCCCGTAGGCGGTGCCCATTTCATAGGATGTGACGCCCCAGTTGTGAGTCAACTCCAACTCGGCATGTTCTGGGTTGCTTCCATAGCCCAGAAACGCCAGGGTGTACTTGTACTCGGTGTTTTCGGAGGTGCGCAGCAACTGCATGCCCAACACCTGGGTGTAGAACTGAATGGATCGCTGCAGGTCACCCACCCGCAGCATGGTGTGCAAAATTCTCATGGACTGAATTGTGCCAAGGTCGGTCGCCGGGGTCATGACGGGAGATCAAAAACCAGGCATGTGGTGGTGGCGTGCGCGTAGAGCTTGCCATCGGGGCCGACCAATCGCGCCTCGGCGGTGGCCAGCTGCCTGCCGCAATGCAACACCTTGCCTTCGGCCCGAACACGTTGCACCCCCGGCAACAGCGCACGCACGATGTTCACGCTGAGCTCGGCAGTGGTGTAGCCACGGCCTTCAGGCATGAGCGTGTGAACGGCGCAACCGAGCGCTGAGTCCAGCAGGGTGGCAAACCACCCGCCGTGCACCGTGCCCATCGGGTTGAAATGCTGCGGTCCGGGTGTGCCCTGGAACACTGCCTTGCCCTCGGACACCTCGACCAGGCAGAAGTCCAGGGTTTGTGCAATGGCTGCAAAGGGCAATTCACCCGCCAGCATGGCCTGCATGGTTTGCAGACCGTTCTTGCCTTTGAGCTGCGCTGCTTGCGCCACACCTGCGCCAGGGCCCGTCCGCAAACGTGACTGGACGGTTGCTTCCTCTTCCAGCCATCTTTGAAGCGTGTCGTGCTTCGGGGTCATGTCAAACAACCGTGCTTATTTGATGCGGCCGAAACTGGTACGCAAGGGGTCTGCAGGGCCGCCACGGCTGCCACTTGCGGGACCACCTGGGCCACGCCCGCCGCCGCCATTGCGGTTGCGGTTGCCCCTGTACCCACCGCGATCAGCGATGGAGTCGATGCTCGTGCGCAGCGGGTCTGGCTGGCGCGGTGCACCGGCAGGGCCACGGGGTTCATCACGGAATGCGGGCCGGTCGCCGCGCACGCTGGCGTTGCGAAAGGCGTTGGGCCCCGGCTGGCTTTCGCCACCACCCTGGTCTCCTCCATGCGGGCGGTTGTCCGGACGGAATTCGCGTCCTTCAGGGCGCGGGCCGCGTGCATGGCGTGGCTTGTTGCCTCCGGGCGCGCCACCGTTTCCGCCCTGTCGGCGCTGCTGTGGTGCACCGTTGCCCTCGTTGCCGATGGCACCTTCCCGCGGCCCCTGAGGACCACGTGCCTGACCACCACGGCCAGCGGGCTTCTGGCCGCCGCGGCCACCACCACCGCCCTCTGCACCTTTTTTCTCGCGGATGCGTTCCATCATCTCGCCGCGAGCGGCTTTGGCTGCCGCAGCCATCACCTCGCGGCTGGGGGGCTTGCCTGCACCACCCCAGATGGTCTGGCGACCCATGGCGATGGGCTCGGCCTTTTCACCGGGTTCGGGGCCGAAGCCTTCAATGAACTTCACTTCAATGCGCTGCTTGGTGAAGCGCTCGATGTCTTGCATGAAACCTTCTTCGTCCATGCACACGAGGTTCACGGCTTCGCCGCTGGCACCGGCGCGGCCTGTGCGGCCGATGCGGTGAACGTAGTCTTCACTGACGTTGGGGATTTCATAGTTCACCACATGCGGCAGGTCGTCGATGTCGATGCCGCGTGCTGCGATGTCGGTGGCCACCAGCGCGCGGATGTCACCGCTTTTGAAACCGGCCAGCGCCTGGGTGCGGGCGGCCTGGCTCTTGTTGCCGTGCAGTGCCATGGCATTGATGCCGTTTTTGCACAGGTACTCGGCCACGTTGTTGGCTCCGAACTTGGTGCGGGTGAACACCAGCACCTGGCTCCAGTTGTGCTCGTTGATGATGTGCACCAGCACGGCCTTCTTTTTGCCACGGCCCACCGGGTGGATGAGTTGGGTGATGCGCTGCACCGTGGTATTGCGCGGCGTCACCTGGATGCTTTGCGGGTCGCGCAGCAGGGTGTTGGCCAGATCGCGGATCTCATCGCTGAAGGTCGCAGAGAACAGCAGGCTCTGCTTGTGGCCGGGCACCATGGCCAGCACTTTTTTCACGTCGTGGATGAAGCCCATGTCGAGCATGCGGTCGGCTTCGTCCAGAACCAACATTTCAACCTTGGACAAGTCCAGGAAGCCTTGCTGGGCCAGATCGAGCAGACGGCCTGGGGTTGCCACCAGAATGTCCACGCCCTTTTTGAGCATGCTGATCTGCGGGTTCATGCCCACACCACCAAACACCACACCGGATGTCACAGCGGGCAGGTATTTGCCGTAGGTGCGCACAGACTCTTCCACCTGAGCTGCCAGCTCGCGGGTGGGGGTCAGCACGAGGGCACGGATGGCTTTGCCGCCAAAGCGGTTCTTGTCGGCGTCAAGCTGCGACAGCTTGTGCAGCATGGGCAGCGTGAATGCGGCCGTTTTGCCGGTGCCCGTTTGGGCGCCAGCCAGCAGGTCTTGTCCTGCAATCACCGCCGGGATGGCTTGCGCCTGAATGGGGGTGGGCGTGGTGTAGCCCTGCTCAAGCACGGCTTGCAGGATGGCGGGGGCCAGATTCAGTTCTTCAAAGGTCATGTGGAATGTCGCGCCTGTCCGCAGGCGCTGGGAGCATTGCCTTGCCGGCGAAAGACAGGGTGCCGGTCAGTCTGGGCGAATGCAGTTGGGGTCTTGGGAGTGCCCGCAAGCCACTGGTGGCGACGCGCTGTGCTCCCCGGCGAAGGTGCCGGTCTGGCGCCGACTGTGGCGCTCAACAGGCTGCATTGTCGCATGCTGGGATAATTCGCGGTTTGATTCGCCCACATCGTCGGCAAATCCCCTTTTTTGAAGAGAGCAGCTTACATGGCCCAGTACGTTTTTTCCATGAACCGGGTGTGCAAAACCGTGCCGCCCAAGCGCCAGATCCTGAAGGACATCTCCCTCAGTTTCTTCCCTGGCGCCAAGATCGGTGTGCTGGGCCTGAACGGCTCGGGCAAGTCCACCATCCTGAAAATCATGGCCGGTCTTGACAAGGAAATCGAGGGCGAAGCCATCCCCATGCCGGGCATCAAGATCGGCTACCTGCCGCAAGAGCCGCAGATCGACCCCGACCAAACTGTGCGCCAGGCGGTGGAAGAGGGCATTGGTGGCTCGCTGGCCGCCAAAGCACGGCTGGAAGAGGTGTATGCCGCCTACGGCGACGAGAACGCCGACTTTGACGCCCTGGCCGCCGAGCAGGCTGAGCTGGAAGCCATCATTGCCGCCTCAGGCAGCGAAAACACCGACCTGCAACTGGAACTGGCCGCAGACGCACTGAACCTGCCCCCCTGGGATGCAGTGATCAAGAACCTGTCGGGTGGCGAGAAGCGCCGCGTGGCCCTGTGCCGCCTGCTGCTGAGCAAGCCCGACATGCTTTTGCTGGACGAACCCACCAACCACTTGGATGCGGAAAGCGTCAACTGGCTGGAGCAGTTCCTGCAGCGGTTCCCCGGCACTGTGGTGGCCATCACCCACGACCGCTACTTCCTGGACAACGCCGCCGAGTGGATTCTGGAACTGGACCGTGGCCACGGCATTCCCTACAAAGGCAACTATTCCGACTGGCTGGAGCAGAAAGAGCGCCGCCTGGAGTCCGAGCAAAAGAGCGAAGACGCCCGCACCAAAGCCATGAAGGAAGAACTGAAGTGGGTGCGCTCCAACGCCAAGGGCCGCCAGGCCAAGAGCAAGGCGCGCATGGCACGCTTCGAGGAGTTGAGCGATGTCGACTACCAGAAGCGCAACGAGACGAATGAAATTTTCATTCCCGTGGCAGAACGTCTGGGTGCACAGGTCATCGAGTTCCACGGCGTGACAAAGTCGTTTGGTGACCGTCTGCTGATCGACAATCTGAGCTTCACCGTGCCCGCGGGTGCCATCGTCGGCATCATCGGCCCCAACGGCGCGGGCAAGTCCACGCTGTTCCGCATGCTGCAGGGCGTGGAGCAACCCGATGCGGGCAGCATCGTCATCGGCAAAACCGCCAAGCTGGCGTTTGTGGACCAAAGCCGCGAAACCCTGGACGGCAGCAAAACCGTGTGGGCCGACGTGTCGGGCGGGCTGGACAACATCACCGTGGGCAAGTTTGTGATGCCCAGCCGGGCGTACCTGGGCCGCTTCAACTTCAAGGGCAACGACCAGCAAAAGCTGGTGGGCAGTCTGTCGGGCGGTGAGCGCGGCCGTTTGCACCTGGCCAAAACCCTGGCACAGGGCGGCAACGTGCTGATGCTGGACGAACCGTCCAACGACCTGGACGTGGAAACCCTGCGCGCGCTGGAAGAGGCGCTGCTGGAGTTTGCCGGTTCGGCCATGGTGATTTCCCACGACCGTTGGTTCCTCGACCGCATTTGCACCCACATCCTGGCGTGTGAAGGCGACTCGCAATGGAAATTCTTTGACGGCAACTTCTCCGAGTACGAAGCCGACAAGAAAAAGCGCCTGGGTGAAGAGGGCGCACGCCCCAAACGCGCCCGCTTCAAGTCACTGAAATGATGACAGCCGTTTCAGACGAAGAGGTGCTGGCGGCCACGCGCCGTTGGCTGGAGCAGGCCGTGATCGGCCTGAACCTGTGCCCGTTTGCCAAGTCGGTCTACGTGAAGGATCAGGTGCGGCTGGTTGTCAGCCGGGCGCGCCATCTCGACGCGTTTCTGGATGACCTGGACCGCGAACTGGAACTGCTGAAGACCACCCCGGCCGAACAGGTGGACACCACGTTGCTGGTGCACCCCGCGCTGTTTCCCGACTTCATGGTGTTCAACGATTTCCTGAACGTGGCCGACGACGTGTTGGTGGAGCATGAACTGGAAGGCGTGATTCAGATCGCCCCTTTTCACCCCGGGTTTGTGTTTGAAGGTGAAGACGAAGGCAACATGAGTCACTTCACCAACCGTTCCCCGTATCCCACACTTCACCTCATCCGCGAGGAAAGTCTGGAAAAGGCCATAGAGTCATTTGGGGACACCGATGTGATCTTTGAGCGCAACATCGAAGTCCTGCGCAAGCTCGGGCCGCAAGGCTGGCAGCGCCTGATATGTGCCTGAGCCCGAGCCCACCCTGCTGAAGACAAGTTCTTGCAGGTGAATATTTAATAAAAAGTTGTATTTGTACTTTTCAGTCATGAATAGTTTGCTATTTTTATTTGAGTTTTGACCCTGGAGTCAAGCATGAATAACCCGTCGTTGCCACTGGGCTATTCGCCCGGAAACAACCCGCATGCGCAGGCCTTGCAGGCCTGTATTGAAGAGGCCCTGGCCGAGGCGCCCGGCTTGGTGACGCGCTGGGTGGCAGGCTTGACAGATGTGCTCAAACAACAAGAGGCCTGGTCCGCGAACCCGCGTGACCGCGCCAGTTTTGGCAATGCCATCAAGCTGCTCTCTCTGCACAAGCACCGCCTTGAGGCCGAATGGGTTGCACACTGGGCGCGCGCCATCACCGATTCCCTGCATCGGCGCGGGGAAGGGCATGCCGCTCGCCGCTCACTGGCCAACATCAGTTTCGACGAGCTTGAATTGATGGACGACACCCAGGTCCAGGCCACGGTTCAGGTGGCACGCTTGGAGCAGGCCGTGCAAGGCGCTGCGGGTGACGCATTGACCGAACTGTCGGCCTTGCTGAGCCGTGCCCAAGGGTTCACCACGGTGAAAGCTGGCCACAATCCTTTGCGCCCAGATGTCGCGATTGCTGCGTTGCGGCAAACCATGGAAGGCCTCACGACCGACAAAGGCGCGAGAGCCCATTGGTTGCAACAAGGCACACCCATCTTGGGGCAAGAACTGCAGGTGCTTTACCGTCACCTGATTCAATTACTGGAGACCCATGGCGTTGAACCCGTGGGTTTCAATGTGGTGCAGTCCCCTTCTGGTACGGGCACCGCCAAAGCTGGCGGCGCTTATGCGCAGCGGCGCCCAGATGGTGTTGCTGACGGGCTGGAGGCTGAGTTCAAGCCTGCGCAGCCCAGTGCGTCTTCCGCTGGTGCCGGTGCAACGTCTGATCTGCTCACACTCAACCAATTGCATCAGCTGTTGGTCACAGGGTCGCACGACTCAAGTTTGACCGAGGCATTGCCCGCTACCCCGCAAGCACTGCTGCCTGCAACGCCGGCGATCGCTCCACCTGCCTTCGACCCTTGGACCACGATCGTGCCCCGGTCTATGCCAGCGGTACCAAGCGTTTCGGCCGAATCGCCAGGTCAATTCCCCATTCTTTTGCCGACATTGCCAGACACCCCAGCAACGCCATCTGCTGTTGCTGTTCCGGCAAGCCAGCGCGAAAACGGATACCAAGGGCCTGACCGCAGGGGGCGTCGCGCGACCGATGCCAAGACCGGAGAGGACGCGGCGGACCACCTCAAGGCACTGGCCAGCGAGGTGGTCCAGCTGATGCTCGATGGCATGGCCCGTGACACGCGCTTGTTGCCTCCCGTGCGAGACATGCTTCAGCGGCTCAAACCGGCGTTGCTGCGGATTGCCCATGAGGACCCGCGTTTTTTTGCCGACAAGCTCAACCCTGCCCGGCGCCTGCTGGATGAGGTGACTCAACGCAGTCTGGCCTTCGAGACCGTCGGATCTAGGGGGCTGAGCCACTTTTTGTCGACGCTGGACGATGTCGCTGAGTTGTTTCTGAGACCTGAGGTGGACGTTTCGGCCCTTTTTGAGACCGCGCTTGAAGTATTGACGCACGATGAAGACCCCAACGCCAACACCAAGGAGATTGAAAACCGTGGACGCGCGGTGGCAACACTCGTCAAGGCGGAGCAGCGCTTCCTCTTGGCGGAAAAAGTGGCGGAGGAGGTGTCGCGCAGGCCAGATTTCGCAAAAGCCGATGATCGGGTGAAAAACTTTGTGTTGGGCACTTGGGCTCAGGTGATTGCTCAGGCCCGTTTGGAGCCTGCTGCCCACATACCTCCGGGTCGGTTGTCCCCCGATTTGCGCTACCTGGGGGTGCTGTCAGACCTTTTTTGGAGCAGTCGAGTTGACGTTGCGGGACGTAACCGTGGGCGCTTGGCGCGGCTCATTCCCGGGCTGCTGCGCACGTTGCGTGAAGGTTTGCAAACCATTGATTGCGCCCCAGATGTATCTCGCCAGTTTTTCAGCACCATCATGTCGTTGCACGAGGCGGGGCTCAAAGCGGATGGTGAGCGAGAGCTCCTGTCTGCTGCAGCGCCACACCTGATCCTGCCTGCGGCAACCCATGCTGCGGCAGCCCCCGGGCAACCCTGGATGGGCCCGAATGAGGTGGCAGACACAGGCTTCATGGCAGAACCCTTCCCAGAGTTGAACGCGACCGACTTTGCCGACACCTTGCCGCAATACGACACACGACCGGTTGATGTGTTGGCGCAGGCGGCACCCAAACTTGCTGCGGGTGCCTGGGTGTCTTTTCAGAAAGAAGACGGCCAATGGCATCGTATTCAGCTCACCTGGTCCAGCCCTCACGGCACCATGCACCTTTTCAACGCGCCCAACGGACAAACCATGTCGATGTCCCACCGCAGTTTCGAACAGCTCTGGCAAGCCGAGCGTTTGGCGTTGGTGGCCGCTCACAGTGTGGTGGACGATGCACTGGACAGCGTGGTGGATGTGGCGGTTATCAACAGCGCCCGCATCCCCGCCGCTCCAGGGGAGGACACCACATATCCCGACCTCTTGCCTCCGCTGAGCTGATACTGCATCCAACCGCGTGCTCAGAACCGCGTGGTGATGGTTCCTACGATGTCGAGCTTGTCGTTCACGCACGGCATCCATCGCCACTTGTCGAAAGTGGTGCAGGGATGGCTGATGCCCATCGCCACGCGATCCCCCACTTGCAGATCCCTGGTGTCAGGTGAGCTCTCGTTTGGGTTCACGCGCAGGTAGGCGTGCTGGTCGTTCAGCGCCGTGATGCTCCAATGGCTGGGCGCCTTCTGCACCTCGGTGGCACACCGGGCTTTTGCGGGGCACCACCGCACGGGGGTTGGCAACCCCATGTCGAATGACACGTCGCGTTTGCCAGCGTTCAAAATCGCCAGCCCCGGCTCTGGGCACGACTGCACCACAGCCCAAACCTCAAGCGCGGATTGCAGTCCGTTGCCACAGCCCCAGGGGTGGCCGTTCAACCCCAGCTGGGCCAGGCGACGGTCGGCCAGCGTACCCAAGCGTTTGTAAAAACCGTGGTCGTGCGTGATGTAGCAGCCCGAACGCAACAAGCCACGCACTGCGCGGCTGAGTACCAGCGGTTGTCCCGCTACAGAGCGCAGCGCCGGGGCCACGAGGTCGAACACGGCGGACCCTCCCGCTGTCAGCAGTACCTCCGGGGCCTGAAACAGGTTTTCTGCGTCGCAACGGCGCGCCAGGTTGTGCACGCGCTGCATGAGTTGTTCCACCAGCACTGTGTCGGGTGCGTCTGCGCCAGTGGCCCAGAGCCCCTCGTAGCACTCAAACCCTGTAAGGCGCACAGAGGGGCTGTTATGAATGGCGCGGGCCAGAGCCAAGGCCATGTCGTCGCTGCGGCATCCGGTGCGTCCGCCCGAGAGGCCAAGCTCCACCAAGACTTCAAACCCATCTGTGGGGTGGGCGTGTTCTGCGGCGAAATGTTCAATGGCTTTGAGTTGCTGAAGTGAGTCAACCAGAAACGGAGCCTGTAACCCCGGGTGGTCCGCCATCAGGCGCTCCAACCATGCGAGGTCGTGCTCCAGCACCACTTGGTTGGCAATCACTGCGCGCCCCGCCCCAGCTTCCACTGCCAAGGCCAATTGGCCCACCGAGGCCACGGTGAGGCCCCACGCCCCTGCGTCGAGCTGGGCACGAAAGAGTTCGGGCGACATGGTCGTTTTGCGCCAGCCTGTACCACCAGTTGTTGCATCGAGGCCAGGTTGTGCTCCAGAGCGTTCTGCCTCAGCACCGCACAAGGCAGCGGCCAGTCGGGCTGCAGAAGGTGCCAGCCTTGCTCGCCAACGGCAGTTGGGGGCAGGGTGGTTGCCCATTCGGGGTAACCCTTGTGGGTACTTCCGTGCAACAAGGGCGCTGTCACACCAGTTGTCCGCGTGCCTTGTCAATCCAGAGTTGCAGGCTGTCCAGCAACTCCTTGTGGCTGAACGAGCAGCTTTCTTCGGCAAACAACGCGCTGGATTCCAGCCGGTCCAGCAGGTTGTGCAGCACCTCGGTGTAGCGGGGCGGCAGGGCCGCCAGCAAGTCGGCAGCGCTGCCCCTGCAGTCTTGCGCAAACTGCGCCGCTGTGTGGGGTGCGGCGCGCAGAGCCGTCAAGGCGCGCTGCAACTGGTCGAGTTGGAAAGTGGCGGTGGTCATGGGCACCAAGTGATCAGTGGCCCAGGATTTTCGACAAGAAGTCTCGGCTGCGTTCGTTCTGAGGGTGATTGAAGAACTCGTGCGGCGTGTTCTGCTCCACGATTTGGCCTTGGTCCATGAAGATCACGCGGTCGGCCACGGCCTTGGCAAAGCCCATTTCGTGGGTCACGCAAATCATGGTGATGCCCTGGCTGGCCATTTCCACCATCACGTCCAGCACTTCCTTGATCATTTCCGGGTCAAGTGCCGAGGTGGGCTCGTCGAAAAGCATGATTTTGGGTTTGAGGCACAGCGCACGGGCAATGGCCACGCGCTGTTGCTGCCCGCCAGACAGTTGCAACGGGTATTTGTTGGCCTGCTCGCCAATGCGCACGCGCTTGAGCTGCGCCATGGCGCGCTCTTCGGCTTCTTTTTTGGGCACTTTGCCCACCCACATGGGTGACAGGGTGAGGTTTTCCAGAACGGTCAGGTGCGGGAACAGGTTGAACTGCTGGAAGACCATGCCCACTTCTTTGCGAACCTGGTCGATGGCTTTGACGTCATCGGTCAGTTCCACACCGTCCACGACGAGGCGGCCCTGCTGGTGTTCTTCCAGTCGGTTGATGCAGCGGATCATGGTGGACTTGCCCGAGCCGGACGGGCCGCACACCACAATGCGTTCGCCTTTGGCCACGGACAGGTCGATGTCACGCAGCACATGGAAGTTGTTGCCGTACCACTTGTTGACTTTGTCGAAGGTGATGATGGGTTCAGACATGATGTTGTTCCTGAATATGTAGCTATAAAGTCAATATGGATCAGCGCAACTTGCTCTTATTGACCTGCTTTTCCACCCACAGGCTGTAGCGGGACATGGCAAAGCAGAAGCCGAAATAGATGAGCGCGATGAAGATGTAGCCTTCGATCTTGTATGGCCGCCAGTCGGCATCGGAGTTGAGCGCCAGGCCCAGTGCGCCGGTCAGTTCATAAAGGCTGACGATGGTGACTAAAGACGTGTCTTTGAAGATGGAAATGAAGTTGTTCATGATGCCGGGCACAACCATGGCCAAGGCTTGGGGTAGCACGATCTTGAACTGCGTTTGCCAGTAGCTCAGGCCCAGCGTGGCAGCGGCTTCCACCTGCCCCTTGGGAATGGCTTGAAGGCCACCGCGAATCACCTCCGCCATGTATGCGGCAGCAAACAGGGTGATGCCCGCCAGCACGCGCACCAGCACGTCGATGGTCACGCCTTGAGGCATGAACAGCGGGAACATGAACGAGGCCATGAACAGCACCGAGATCAGCGGCACGCCCCGAACCAACTCCACGTAAATGGTGCAAAAACTGCGAATGGCAGGCAAGTGTGAGCGTCGACCCAGTGCCACCACCAGCGCAATGGGGAACGCCATCACGATCGAGAGGCTGGCCAACAAGATGGTGAGGGGAAGTCCGCCCCAACGATCCGTCTCGACACGCGTCAACCCCAGAACGTCGCCGTACATGAGTGCAAAGAACACGGCGAGCACGACTACCCACAGCACAGCCAGCCAAGGCTTCCAGAAAAATCGCACACAACTGGCGACGAGCAGGCCTAGCATGAGCAGCGTGGCCACCAAAGGACGCCATTGCTCCTCGAACGGGTAACGGCCGAAGATGATCAGGCGGTATTTTTCAGCCACCACACCCCAGCACGCACCCACCGAATCGGCTCGGCAGGCTTCCGCGTCGGGTCTCCACATGGCGGTGAAAAGTGCCCAGTTCAACAGTTGGGGTAGGTACCAGAGCAACACGCCGCCGATGGTCAGCGTGGCCAGGGTGGTTTTCCAGTCGGCAAACAGGTTTCGCTGGGCCCATGCCACTGGGCCGTCGGTGCGCACCGGCGCGGGGCGCGGTGCAATCGGTTGGAAAGTTTTTGCAGTCATGTGTGTGCTCAGGTCAGCGTTCCTGGATTGCCGCGCGTTTGTTGTACCAACCCATCAGGGCGGAGGTACTCAGGGAGGTGGCAAGGTAAATCAACATCACGATGGAAATGCATTCCACCGCCCGACCCGTCTGGTTGATGGCGGTGTTGGCAATCGACACCACGTCCGGGTAGCCAATGGCCACAGCCAGAGACGAGTTCTTGGTCAAGTTCAAGAACTGGTTTGTCATCGGTGGAATGATCACGCGAAGGGCTTGGGGCAGCATGACCAGGCGCATTTCCTGGCCTTTGCTCAGACCCAGCGCAGCTGCCGCTTCGCTCTGGCCCCGTGCCACAGACTGGATACCAGCTCGCACCACCTCGGCCACAAAAGCCGCCGTGTAAACCGTCAGACCCAACAGCAGGGAAATGAATTCAGGTGTGAGCGATGATCCGCCCTCGACGGCGAATTCTCCCTTGAAGGGCGCATTGAATTCACTGGGGGCGCCGCCTGCCAACCAGCCCAGCACGCCACAGAACAGCACGATTGTCACAGGCACCCAGAACATGCTGCGAACGCGGCCTGTGGCCTCGAACTGCACGTGTGCCCAACGGCGGTAGAGCCATGCCAATGCCAGGCCCGCGACCAGGCCCCACAGTGCCCACGCAAACCCCGGGGCCCATACCGGGGCCGGGAAGTTCAATCCGCCTTTGCTCAGAAAGAAGGAGCCGATCTGAATGGGTTCCAGCGTATCGGGCAGGAGGTACCACATCAGCAGTTGCAGCAGGATGGGTACATTGCGGAAAAATTCGACATAAGCTGAGCACAGCCCGCGCACCAGCGCGTTGCGGGAAAACCGCCCCACGCCCAGCAGTGTGCCCAGAATGGTTGTCATGATGATGCCCAGAATGGCCACACGCAACGTGTTACCCAAACCAGTGAGGAGGGCTTTCAGATAGCTCTCTGAAGAGTCAAATGCGGTGATGCTTTCGCCAATGTCAAAACCAGCTGGCTGACCCAGAAAGTCAAAGCCGCTCTGGATGCCCCGGATCCGCATGTTTTCCATGGTGTTGTGCACCAGGAACCAGACCATCAGGCCAATCAGTCCCAATGCGAGGGCTTGGTAAACCAGGCCACGGAAGGCTTGGCTGCGCCAGGACCATGAGTTTTTTTTCGGTGGGGTGGTGGGTGTCATGTGCCATGCACTCCATGAACAGGTTAAAAAAAACCGTCCGAACCCGAGAGGTTCGAACGGTTTCTGGTTGTGGCGGAGATTCAGCGCACAGGGTAGGCGTACATCAGACCGCCTTTGTTCCATTGGTTGTTCATCGCGCGTGGCAATGCCAGGGGTGACTTGGGGCCTACGTTGCGTTCAAAAATTTCACCGTAGTTGCCGGTGGCTTGCAAGGCTCGCACCATCCAGTCGCGGTCCAGCCCCAAGTTCTTGCCGGTGTCTTCGGTGGCACCGGTGATGCGCTGCACCACGGGATCGGTGCTCTTGGCTTTTTCTGCCAACACGTTGGCTTGGGTCAGGCCGTATTCCTCGGACTCGACCAAGCCGTGAATCACCCACTTCACGATCGCAAACCACTCGTCGTCTCCACGGCGGACCATGGGACCCAGGGGTTCTTTGGAGATCAACTCGGGCAGGATGACGTGGTCGGCAGGCACCTTGGCTTCCTTGTTCCGCACAGAGGCCAGACCCGATGCGTCGGTGGTGTAGGCCACACAACGACCTGCGAAGTAAGCGCCGGTTGCGGCTTCCACTTTCTCAAACACCACTGGTTTCAGATTGAGACCGTTGGCCTTGGAGAAGTCGGTCATGTTTTTCTCGGTGGTGGTACCAGACTGCACACACACCGTTTGACCCTTGAGCTGCTTGGCGCTCTTGATCTTGCTCTTGACGGGGACCATGAAGCCTTGGCCGTCGTAATAGGTGACGGCTGTCATGTGCAGGCCCAATGCACCGTCGCGGTTCAGGGTGAAAGTGGTGTTGCGCGACAACACGTCCACTTCGCCAGACTGAAGTGCCGTGAAGCGTTGCTGAGCGTTCAGCGGCACGTACTTCACTTTCTCTGCGTCACCCAACGTGGCCGCTGCAATGGCCCTGCAAACGTCCACGTCAAGACCGGTCCACTTGCCACTGGAATCAGCGGCAGAGAAGCCAGCCAGTCCGGTATTCACGCCGCACACAATCTGACCGCGTGCCTTGATGGCATCCAGTGTTTTGCCAGCGAAAGCGGGTGCGCTCACCAGTGTTGTTGCTGCCGCCAGGGCCACTGCGCCCAGTTTGATAGAGGGAAATGCCATGTGTCGAATCTCCGAAATGTGTGTGATAGATGCCAAACCGTGAGCCGCAAACGTTCACCTTTTTGGTGCTGTTTGCAGCGCAGCCTGAATTTAGCGTTCGCTTTCCGCCGGAGCATTGGGGTTTACGAGGTCTGATCATGCAAAAAAATCATGACCTGATGGAGCCCCTCTCCGGTCAGTCAAGCATAAGCACATAACGTGCCGCCTTGTGATGTCTGTCAGCTCTGCTTCAGGATTGGGTTGCGGACTTGGCTTCTGGTCTCAGCCGAGACACCTTTGCGCTTCCCAGCACGAGGGGCAGCGTCTACGCTGGGAGCAAAACCGGAGACATCAGACATGCCTGAGAGCCATGCACCCGGGGGCGAAACCGTTCCACGCCCCTCACCGCACTTCGCACACTGGCCAGCGCGGTTGCCGCACAACATCACAACACCTGCCACTTCGTTATGGCACAACTTGGCGGTCAGTGCTTTGCGTTACCCCCACAAGCCGGCCACGGTGTTTTTCGGCAGTGTCATGACCTATGCCGAATTGCATGGCCAAGTCGAGGTCATGGCGGCTTGGCTGGCTGCGCAGGGCGTCAAAGCGGGCGATCGCGTGGTGCTCCTGATGCAAAACAGCCCCCAATGGGTGGTGGCGCACTTTGCTGTGTTGCGGGCCAATGCGGTGGTAGTGCCGATCAATCCCATGAACCGTTCGCATGAATTGCAGCACCACATCAGCGATCCAGAGGCGCGAGTGGCCATCGTGGCCGCCGACTTGACAGCTGAACTGCTCCGAGCCAACGCCCAGTTGCCACCCCAGCAGAGACTTCACCATGTGCTGGTCACGCATTACACGGATGCACTTGGACCGACCGGACTTGAGCCGACAACCTCATCGTTGATGCAGCAGGGTGTTCCGCAGGCTTGGTGCGACTGGCTTGCCCAGCGGCATGGCATGGTGCAATGGGAGCCTCTGTTGAGTGACGTACCCCCCACCATCACCGATTGGGCAACGGCGTTGGCTTGCGCCTGTGCGCCCCCTGCATTGCACTCAAAGCCGTCGGATATGGCGGTGCTGCCGTACACCAGTGGCACCACAGGGCTGCCCAAGGGGTGTGTGCACACCCATGCAACCGTCATGCACAACGCCATGGCTTCCAGCCTGTGGGGCAACGGAACGCCCGAAAATGTGATGCTCGCCGTGGTGCCTATGTTTCACATCACAGGAATGGTGTCGGGTGTGCACGCCTGTGTGTATGGCAGTGGGTCCATGGTCATCATGCCTCGGTGGGACAGGGAATTGGCGGGACAACTCATTTCGAAGTGGAAAGTCACGCACTGGACCAACATCCCGACGATGGTCATGGATTTGTTGGCGAGTCCCAATTTCGCGGCCTTTGATTTGTCCAGCTTGGTCTACATAGGGGGGGGCGGAGCTGCCATGCCACAGGCATTGGCTCAGCGGCTGCTTGACCAGTACGGGCTGCGTTACACGGAGGGCTATGGTTTGACTGAGACCGCCGCGCCCTCACACGTCAATCCACCCGATGCCCCCAAACAGCAGTGCTTGGGTGTGCCGTTTTTCAACACCGATTCCCGTGTGGTGGACCCTGAAACCTTGCAGGAACTGCCTGCGGGAGAACAGGGGGAAATTGTGGTTCACGGCCCTCAGGTTTTTGCGGGCTACTGGCGCCGTCCCGAGGCAACTCAGGCGGCGTTCTTCCAATTGGAAGGGAAGCCATTTTTCCGCACCGGGGACTTGGGCTGGGTGGACTCAGAAGGGTATTTCTTTTTGACTGACCGGTTGAAGCGCATGATCAACGCCAGTGGCTTCAAGGTGTGGCCTGCCGAAGTCGAAGCCTTGATGTACCGGCATCCCGCCGTTGCAGAAGCCTGTGTGATTTCAACCCCAGACCCTTACCGTGGAGAGACCGTCAAGGCCGTTGTGGTGCTGCGGCCTGGCTGCGCCGGAACCCTCTCGGAGGCAGACATGGTGGCTTGGTGCAAGGAGAACATGGCCGCTTACAAATACCCCAGAGTGCTGGAGTTTGTGGAAAAACTGCCCAAAAGCGGGAGTGGCAAGGTCATGTGGCGGCAGTTGCAAGACCAAGAACATGCGCAGCGCGGCCTGGCTTAACCAACCGCAGCAAGGCTCAAGTCTTGTCAGTGGATGAAGGGACGATCGCGCGGTAAGCATGCCAGGTTGCGTGCCCGATGACCGGACCCATGATCAGCAAACCCAGGAAATACGGCAACATGCTGAGTCCAATGAGCAGCGTGATCAGGAAACCCCAAACGAACATGGCACCGGGGTTCTGAAAGCAAGCCCTGATGCTGGTGAGCCCTGCAGACACGGCATCCACCTGCCGATCCATGATCATGGGAATTGAAATGGCGCTGGTGACAAAAATCAGCCCGGCAAAAAAGCTGCCTACCAGTGCGTAAGTCACCAGAAATCCGATGTTTTCCATCGTGATCAGTTGCGACAGCGTACTTTCAGCAGAAGGCATGCCGTTGAACGTGACCGCAAACACGATCAAGGATGCGCGTCCCCAAATCATTTCCAGTATCAGCAACACACCAGCAAAAATGCCCATCGCGCCTTTGGTGGGACGCCATGCCAACAGGGATTGCCGCAAAGAGGGGCGTCGTCCGGATTCAATTTCGCGGCTGGCGTGGTAGAGGCCCAGGCAAAGAAATGGACCCATCAGCAGAAAGCCGGCGCTCAAAGCCAGCACATAAGCCGGTGCGCTGGTGAACACGGCCCAGAGCGCGTGGCCCATTAAAAAGAAGCAGATGCCGAAAAACAAGCCTGTTTTGGGGCAACACATGAAGTCGTTAAACCCCTTTTTTACCCAGCCCAGAGGTGCCGATAGCGGCAGGTTGGCCAGGGGCAGGCTGAAAATCGATGCACGTTCGGGCTCGACGTAGGGCACATATCCGCTGTCAACCTGAGCTGGGGCTGTCTCGGTGCGCTCGTGGCTTTCAGCGGCGTTCAAAGCATCGCTGTGTGTCAAAACTGCTGGGCTCAAAGTTCGTCTCCTTGATATATGTCAAGGAGACGATAGCGCCTGACAGCCTTTCTGCCATCATGGTTTTCCCTTCATACCCTTGCGGGTAAGGGTGTGGGGCTCGTCACACGGGCTTAGCTGAAACCTCGAGATGTCTGCGCATGTGCAAAGCCAATGCGGCATCCAAGGACTGGATGTGCTTGGCAAACCAGCGCGCCAATTCGGCCGCCATGCCGCGGACTTCGGTGTTGTCGCCGTTGCGCGCAAGCCCCAATCCTTCGCGCATCACGTTCAACACCACCCGGTGCTGTAGGGTGTGGTTTGGTTCCGATGAGAAGTGCGTGGACTTCATCCAAGTGTCCTCCCGCCCGAAAAGGGCTTGTGTTCGTTGTATGAGCGCGTCCCACCGGGTGGCCAACTCAGCATCCGGGCAGGTTTCGACGTTGGCAAGCATGTTGACAAAGTCGCGGTGCATGTCGTCCATGGGAGCGAAGTCGAGCACCAAAGTGTCAGACCAATTGAGTGTGGGCATTTGAAGCCTCCTGAAGCAAATGTGCACAGGGTTGCGCACCCGCACAGATTGGCATTTTCTGGGGCGCGCCACATTGATCCAGCGCAGACGTGCGCCAAATGAATCCGATGTCATCGCTAAACTCAAGCTGCAACAATGCTGGCAGCGGCACAGCGCGTCTTTCCAGGAATCCCGTCAATGTCAGGTCCTCTTTTCTCCCCTCCGTGTGTGCCTGTGTCGCAGGCAGTCGATGCGTTGACGCGGAGGGGTTTTGCCGTACTTGACGCTGAAACGGTGCGTGGGTGGCTTGGGAGCGCTTCAACCGAGCTCAAAGCGTTGGGGCCACTGTGGGATACCTTGCCCCTCGACAACCATTTGAAAGACGGGGGGCACTACCGTCGCCGTCGCCATGGCTCACTGATGGTTTCAGACTCCCATTTGCAGGAGGTCGCACACAGGGCGCATTGGCAACCGCTGGAATACAACGCTTTGCACGGCGGAATGGAGCGTTGGTTCGAACCTTTGCTGCCGGCGTTCACAGGCAACGCGGCGTGGCGCATGTTGTTGCAGCTGCTCGGTAGACTGACCTCTGAACTGAAAGGTCCTCAGCCTTGGTATGCCGAGGCGCACCAGTTTCGGATCGACACGCAAGGTGGCATCGGGCGGCCCACGCCTGAAGGTGCACACCGGGACGGGGTGGACCTGGTGGCCGTCTTCCTGGTGTGCAGGCACGGTATCAAGGGGGGTGAAACCCGTGTTTTCGAGGCTGATGGCCCTAACGGACAGCGCTTTACCCTGACGGAGCCGTGGTCGGTGCTGCTGCTCGACGATGCCCGTGTCATCCATGAGAGCACGCCTGTTCAACCTCTGGTGTCGGGCGGGTTGGGTTGGCGCGACACGCTGGTGGTGACGCTACGAGCCAGGGGATTTCAGGACGAAGTGCCAGGCTCTGAGGTTTCAGACGCCGTGTCAGCTGGCTGATCCTCGGCTGCTTTCGACGTTGGGGCGGGCCCACTCGCCACCAGCTTTTCAATCAGTGTTGCCAGCGCTGCTGGCTTGAATGGCTTGCTCAGGTAAGCATTGGCCCCAGCCTGTTTGCCTTGTTCGCGGTCTTGGGGGCTGTCGTTGCCCGAAAGCAAGACCACCCATGTGCCCTCCAATTCGGGCCGGGTACGGATGATGCGGCAAACAGCCAAGCCGTCGAAACGGCCGGGCATGATCACATCCAGCAGGATCAGGTGGGGTTTGAGTTTGAGCGCCATGGCCAAACCCGTCTCACCGTTGGCCGCTTCGATCATTTCAAAGCCTGCCGTTTCGACTGCCCAGCGCACCATGCGGCGAATCTGGTACTGATCGTCGACAACCAAGACACGTTTCAAAGCGGGAACCTCCTGTGCTACCAATGCCCTGCGACTTTACATCCGCTCGAAGATGGCGGCAATGCCTTGGCCACCGCCAATGCACATGGTCACCAGTGCATAACGGCCCTGGATGCGTTGCAGCTCGTACAGCGCTTTCACGGTGATGAGTGCACCCGTCGCCCCGATGGGTGCCAGAGCCGTTGGGGTTTACCTTGGCCGGGTCCAGGCCCAAGTCACGCGTCACGGCGCAGGCCTGTGCTGCAAACGCTTCGTTGGCCTCGATCACGTCCAGGTCGGCAATGGTCAGGCCGGCTTTTTTCAGCGCCAGTTGTGTGGCGGGCACAGGGCCAATGCCCATGTATTTGGGGTCCACACCCGCGTGGGCGTAGGCCACCAGACGAGCCATGGGTGCCAGGCCACGTGCTTTGGCCGTGCCGGCTTCCATCAGCACCACTGCGGCTGCGGCGTCGTTGATGCCCGATGCGTTGCCTGCGGTGACCGTGCCGTTTTCCTTCAGGAACACGGGCTTCAGTTTGGCCATGTCGGCAGGGGCGCAGTTGGGGCGGAAGTGTTCGTCGGTGGCGTAGGCAACATCGCCCTTTTTGCTTTTCAGCATGACGGGCACGATCTGGTGGGCGCGGTTGTGGCTTTCCACGGCAATCGCATCCTGCTCTTCGCGGGTGATGCCCCATTTGGCGGCAATGTTCTCGGCCGTCACACCCATGTGGATGGTGTGGAAGGGGTCGTGCAATGCGCCCACCACCATGTCCACCATCTTGGTGTCACCCATGCGGGCACCCCAACGCATGTTCAGGCTGGCGTAGGGGCCGCGGCTCATGTTCTCGGCGCCGCCGCCAATCGCGATGTCGGCATCGCCCAGCAAAATGCTCTGGCTGGCATTGACGATGGCCTGCAGACCGGAGCCGCACAGCCGGTTCACGTTGTAGGCAGGTGTGCCCTCGGCGCAGCCACCGTTCAGCGCGGCCACGCGGCTCAGGTACATGTCCTTGGGTTCAGTGTTGACCACGTGGCCAAACACCACATGGCCTACGTCTTTGCCGTCCACACCAGCGCGGGCCAGGGATTCGCGCACAACGGTCGCTGCCAGCTCGGTCGGAGGTATGTCTTTCAGACTGCCGCCGTAGGTACCGATGGCTGTGCGAACGCCGCTGACGATTACTACTTCTCTGCTCATGGGGAATGTCTCCGTGGGGGTTGGGTGGGTAATCTGTAATTATGAATTCAAGAACATCGTTCAAGCTGACATCTGAGCGCTGGTCGACTCACTGCGTTTGACCCGCATCAAAAAGGTGTCTCACACTCCCAGGTGCGGGTGCACCCTGTGTTCGGGTGAGGCAGGCTCAGGCTGTTGGCGTGCAACAGCAGCCGTGGGGCCGCAGCCTGTGCGGCCCCAGTGGCATACAACGTGTCGCCCAGTATGGGGTGGCCAATGGCCAGCAGGTGCACCCTGAGTTGGTGTGATCTGCCCGTTACCGGCTCAAGGGCCAGCCGTGTGTGCTGGCCCAGCACACCTCGCTCGGTGGCGCGCCAGCGGGTCAGGCTGGGTTTGCCAGCCGCATGGTTGACGATGCTGCGCGGGCGGTTGGGCCAATCGACCTGCAGCGGAAGGTCGATGGTGTGCCAGCCATCGGCGTCGATAGGGTGCTCCCCCTCATTCACTTCACCCGCCACCACGGCCTCGTAGCGCTTGTGGGTAAGTCTTTGAGCAAACGCGTCGCTCAAAGTGCGCTGGGCATGTGCACCCCGGGCCATGGCCACCAGGCCGCTGGTGCCCATGTCCAGTCGGTGTACCACCAGGGCGTCGGGCCAAACGGTTTGGGCGCGTGCGCTCAGACAGTCGGCGTTCTCGGGGCCGCGCCCTGGTACGGACAGCAGACCACTGGGTTTGTTCAGTATCAGCAGGTGTGCATCGGCAAACACCAAGCAGCCGTCCAGTCCTGGTGGCACAGGGGTTGCGTCGTTGCGCCAATCAGGCGGGTGAGCCCAGCGCACGTTCCAGCTCTTCCATGCCCACCGAACGCGCCGCCCCAAAGCCAGCCACCTGTCGTGCCCCCAACATTTCAAGGGCCACAAAACGGAAGTCGGGCAAATCAGTCATGGGCTCTGCCTCGGAGAAACGCGTGAGATAGGCTTTGCGGCACTCAGTGTGCCAAGGGTGTGAACTGCTCACGGTGTGGGCGCGAACCGCCAGCGTGACCCGCGGCAGCGCATGCACTGGCTCGTCGGCAGCTTCAGAACGCATCACCATGAGCGAGGCCAGCGGCTGGCGCTGAAGGTTCCCGGTGTGTGCAGCCAACCCGCTGATGTGCACCACCAGCACCTTGTGGGCCGTGGCCAGGGCAAACGGCACCATCGAGACAAAAGGCAAACCATCCTCGCTCAGTGTGCCCAGAGATGCCACCCGTTGGCCCGCCAGCAATTCGCGCAGCGCCAAGCAGAGCCGACTTTCATGCACGGCAGAGGGGAGCGTCGGGGCGGACTCAGGCACAGTCGGTTTCCCCAAAACATATGCCTACCTGGCGGGCCATTTGCAGCATGGGGTCGTTCGGTGCGATGCGCCGGTTGTGCCCGGCCACCCGGCTGAGCGGAATGCTGTCCAGAACCCCGGCCCGCATGGTCACCATATGGTCGAACTGACCGCTCAACACCAGTTGAGCAGCTCGCACGCCAAACTGCGTCGACAGCACCCGGTCAAACGGTGTGGGCGAACCACCGCGCTGCACATGCCCCAGCACCGTGGCCCGCACCTCGCTTTTGAGCAAGGGCTGCAACTGGTCGCGCAGCGCAAATGCCACACCGCCCAACCGAGGCTTGCCCTGGTCGGAGGGAGCAGGCGTGTCCAGTGTGATGTGGCCGCCCACGGGCTTGGCTCCTTCACCCACACAGATCAGCGTGAAATGCTGCTGTTGTTCGCGTTGTTGGCATACCTGCGCCACCGTACGGATGTCGTAGTCAATTTCGGGCAGCAGAATGATGTCAGCGGCCCCAGCTATGCCCGCTTCCAGCGCGATCCATCCAGCGTGGCGGCCCATGGTTTCCAGCACCATCACACGGCCGTGGCTCTGGCCCGTGGTGTGCACCCGCTCCAGTGCCTCGGTGGCGGTGGCCATGGCTGTGTCAAAGCCAAAACTGCGTTCACAGCCCTCAATGTCGTTGTCGATCGTTTTGGGTACCCCCACAACCTTCAAACCCCGCCGTGCCAGGCCGTGGGCAATGGTCATGGTGCCGTCGCCGCCCATGGCCACCACCGCGTCGAGCCCGAGCGCCTTTGCGTTGTGGAGGGCCCGCTGTGTTGCAGCCTCCGATTGGAGCGGGTCCAGTCGGTTGGTGGTGCCCAGAATGGTGCCGCCCATGCCCAACAATCCCCCCACGTTGTCCCAGGTCAGGGGCTGGGTGCGCATCTCCATCAGTCCTGCGAAACCATCGTTGATGCCTATCACCTCCGCATTGCACTGGCGTATGAGGCTGCGCGTGACGGCCCTGATCACGGCATTCAATCCTGGGCAGTCACCGCCCCCTGTCAGCAGTCCGACTTTCATGTGTTTCTCCTTATCGGTTCAGCGAACAATCACTTCAGCCCGCCGGTTGCGGGGTTCCACCACCTCGTCGGCTGTGGGTACCAAAGGTTCCCTTTCGCCGCGCCCGCTGGCATTGACGAGTTCGCGCGAAAAGCCTTGTTCCACCAGCAAATCGGCGATGGACTGAGCGCGCTTGAGCGACAGCGCATCGTTGGCCTCCACCGTGCCTTGCCGGTCGGTGTGACCCACCACCAGAATTTCGCCCCCTGCGCGGGCGCGGGCCATCTGGATGAGTTTGGGCAACTCGGCCTCCGACTCTTTGGTCAGCTTTGACGTGCCGGGAAGAAACCGCAGCACCAGGCTCTCAGGGGACGGCGGCTGGATTTTGAACACCGCTCCGTACCGTGCCTGCAACTCGTCGGCCGTGGTGATGCGTTGCGTCAACTGGCCTGCGTCGTTCCGTTCGGCCAGTGCAAAGGGTTTGTTCAGCACCAGAGAGGCATCGCCGGATTTCACTTCCACCGCAGTTGCCCTGGGTTGACCGTCCGGGTCGCTTTGGGGCAGCAGCACCACCCTCAGTTTGGGTGGCGAGGGTGCAGGCGGTGGGGTACTGCAACCTGCCGTCAGCCCGGCCAAAGCCACCAGCCAAGCCGAGGTGATGGGCGCTGCGACTTGCTTCATGGCAGGGCCTCCACGATGAAGTCTGTGCCGCGAACGCCTACCACCGAGGTAGGGGTTGTGACCTTGATGAGTTCGGGGTTGGTTTTGCCCATGGTACCGGTCACCATGCGCAACGTGCCTTGCAGCAGATTCAGCAGCAGGCTGCCGTTTTGCGAGGTCGTGTCAAACACATAGTGCGTCAGGTCCACGCTGGCGTTGGGCCCCAAAGAAAACACGGTGCCGTCTTGCAGCGTGATGGCCGCAGCGCTGTTGGGGCCCGTCACCACACGGTCGCCTTCGCGAAGGCCCAGGCCCGGCATGGCGGGCAGGCTTTGAGAGCCGCGCACCACGGAGACTGTGCCCTCCAGGTTTTTGAAAGTGCCGCTGCGCGCATCGCTTTGAGCCTGGGCGTTCCAACACAGTCCGGCGCTGAGTGCCAGGCCAAGCATTAAGCGGTGTGCGGTGGTCAAAGGGAGGTCTCCTGAATGGTGGTCAACCGGGATCATAGGGCCGGCACCTCCGAAGTGCGTCTGCCAAGGTAGGGCAGTGTGCGGGCGGTCACAATACGGCCCCCGCGCTGTGGCTAGCATGTTGTGCCCGCAGCACGCTCCGTCTATCCCATGTTTTCTGTCTTCCCAACGTATGTCCCTGTTTGAAGTGAAACCCGCCACCCTGCGCGATGCCAAAGCCATTGCCGAGATCCATGTGTTTGCCTGGCAACACGCCTACCAGGGTCTGGTGGATGAAGATGATTTGAAGGCTTTGTCGGTGGACAAACGCATGGCTCTGTGGCGCGAAGCAATTGAATTTGCCGAACCCCAGGTCCTGGTGGCTTTGGATAACGACAAAAAGGTGGTGGGTTTCATCGGGTTTGACCGCTCGCGCGACCCCAAAACCAAATCCACCACCGGCGAAATCTGGGCGCATTACGTGCATCCCGGTGTGTTGGGTACCGGCGCAGGCCTGGCCCTGTGGGACGCCGCCCGCGATGCCTGCGAAGAAGAAGGCTTCAATGAGGTCACTGCCTGGGTGTTTGTGCGCAACGAACGTGGCTTGGCGTTTTACGACACCGCCGGTTTCAAACGCGACATGAAAACCCTGCGCACCACGCCGGTGGGCAGCACCAGGCTGGAGGAGGTGAGGGTGAAGTTTGCCTTGATCTGAGTTCAAGGTATTTTTGGCATCTGGCGCTTTTATGTGCTGGGTTTGTAGCTACCGAATTTGTACGGAGTCGGCCTCCGCGGAGCTTGGGCAGGCCGGGGTGCCTTTTGCTCAGTCTTGCGCTTTTTCCATCGCCTGCGCCATGGTTTTGCCCAGTTCCACGCCCCACTGGTCGTAGGCGTTGATGCCCCAGATGGCGGCCTGCACAAACACCTTGTGTTCGTACAGCGCAATCAAAGCCCCTAGGCGCGAGGGCGTCAGCGCATCCAGCCACAGCGTGCTGTTGGGCACGTTGCCCGGAAAACTGCGGTGCGCTACCAGCGCCTGGGCTTGGGACTCGGTCAAGCCGCTGGCCAGCAGGCTGGCCAGGGTGTCTGCCTCGCCACGGCCTTTGGCGAGTGCCTCAGCTTGGGCGCGCAGGTTCAGGTTGACCACGCGGTGGTGCTCGGC
>JAIFMP010000128.1 GCA_020048405.1 Hydrogenophaga sp. | reverse complement strand
TTTGAGTTGCTCAATCAACCCCGCCATGACTTCACGTGCCATGAACAACGGGTAGCGTTTTGAGTCTATACAATGATCCGGGACTCTACAACTAGATTCAAACTCAGGGTTCCGTGCCCCCTACCAGGGTGCCCGCCTCATACACGGCCATCAAAGGCTGTATCGCGAAACTGCTGAAGTTGGCCCCTGCCAGAGATTGCTTGGTCAGGCTCACTCCTTTGCCTGTCGGGAAGTTCAACTGCACAGTGGCACTGCGGCGGTACATGTCGTCCGGTGTACCTGCCTTCCCAGGCACTTTCGCTGCTTGCCAAACAAAATGAGGACTCATCCGCTCATCGCTGAAATCCAGATCGACATAAGCAATGCCGGTTTTCCACAGCTTGGGCTGGCTCAACGTCAGTTTGGCAGGGCCATTGCTGACCGTTGCAGTGAGATCAGACACGGAGCTGCCTGGCAACAGTTCAACAAACACACGCAGCTTGGTCTGCGTGGTGATGCGTGCCGGCCAGCGGGTACGGTTATTCACACGCACGTCCATCCGCTGGGATGTGGCGGTGCTGCCTTTGAGTTGGACTTCACCAAAGAATTCGCGGTCGGTAGTGGCCCAGTCGGTGTTGGTGTTGCGAGTCTCAGGAGGGGGCAGGAAAGAATCCGGCGCTCCCACAGCGCTTTCAGTGGCCACCACAGCTGCCAAGGTGCCAAGATATCCCGCGCTGAACAGCAAGCCCGGCTCGGTGTAGGAATGCGTGCGTCCTACCGGTGCCGCGTCCGGATCCGCCGCATATGGGTTCGGTCCACCGGGAATGGCACCATACGGCACATGCCGGTCTGCCGCCATGTAACCGGGCTTTCCGGGCGTAATGGAGTCAAAGCCAGTCCAGCCGCCGGTAGCGCCACGGTGGTGCATCGTGCTCAGCCACTGGTTGCCATAGCCCGTGACATAACTCACCTTGGCCGGGTTGTTGCCGAGCGCGTAATCAATTTGCGACTTGGCGCAACTGTAGTAGGCAGGCTTGTTCTGCTTGCTGCCGTAGGCAGCGGCCACCATCATGTTGTTCAAATTCCATTGGAAGGAAAAATTGCCGCCATACACCGACCGGTAGGCCAGACCACCGGGAGTACGTGAGTGCTGATTGGGCTGGCCCGCATTGCACCACGGGTTGAGTAAGCTCTCGAGTAGGGCCGCCTTGCTGGTGAACACGGTATTGCCCGGCTGCAGTGTCAGCCACAGTTGTAGCGCCAGGTGGTTGAGTTGCCCGCCCATCGTGTCGCGCCACCAGCCAAACATATCCCAGTCGGCGACGTAACCATAGGCTGCCGGGTTGTTCACCATATCGGTGGCGAATGCCAAGTATTGGCTGGCATTGGCAACCGTGCCCAGACCGGCTGCATTTTCAGCCCTGAAAAGCAGGCCAGCTGCCAACATCGCGTGTGAAGATGCATTGCTGGAACGGTATCCAACCGGAATTTTGCTTCCATCAGCGCGCAAGGCCAATGGCTCTCCAGCGGCATTGAGCGAATTGGAATCCATGGGATAGGCCTTTGCATAGGCAAACAGCTTGCGCGCCGCTTTGAGGTAACTCTGTGCCTTGGCAACTTGGCTGTTGTCATTGAGCACCAAAGCAGCGCCGGCCAGTGAGGCCGCCATCAGACCCGCCACATCCGGACCGCGCACCACGGTGTTGACCTTCGTGGCTTGTCGGACGGTAAAACCATCTGTCAATTCAGGGGCCGTCCAGACCGAGTGCAGATTGGACTGCGCCTCCAGGCCATTGGCTTTGCCAGCAACGTCAACAAAAATTTCGTAGCCACCGAAGTTGGACACATTGTCAGGAGCCGGGTCCACGATAGATTTCAGCAGGTAGTCGTTGCCATGCTGGATATTGTTGAGCAGTTGCACGTTCTGGTTTGCGCGCACATAGGCCTGCGGGAAGTTCATATAGCTCCAGCCCAGCACCGATCCGAGATAGGCCATGGTGGTGTTGCTCTTCCAATGGTCCCCCGCGTCATTCCAGCCTCCGGAGAGGTTCTTACCCCATTCCGCGCCATCGTCCAGATGCGCATTGCCACGCCATGGAACACGGTTACCCGGCGACTTGGTGCCCGACTCCTGCACCTCCATGAAATACAGACCCAACTGCAAGGCACGCGCATAGCTCGAGCCTGGGGTGTAGGCGGTTGGTGTTGGTGTTGGTGTTGGTGTGGGTGTTGGTGTGGGTGTGGGTGTGGGTGTGGGTGTGGGTGTGGGTGTGGGTGTGGGTGTGGGTGTAGTCTGAGTGACTACATCGAGATAGCAATACTTGAAAGTTCCTTTTATGGGGTCGCCAAACGTGGTGTTGTTGCAGGCCACAGGGCCGGTGAGCTGCTTGGTTGCGTACTTGCCTTTGGCTCCATACGCCACCGTGCGGGTGCCGGTGAAGGTGCAGGTTTTTTTCTCAGAAGCACAGGCGGTGCTGCTGAATGCCTTGCCGTTGATCTGCTGGGTGGGCCCAACGGGTGCAGGCGTACTACTTTGCAGCGTTGCCACATCCATAAAGCACGATTTGACAGAGCCCACAATGGGATCACGGCCAAATGTGCTGTTGTTGCAGGCCACAGGGCCGGTGAGCTGCTTGGTGACAAACTGCCCCTTGGCTCCATACGCCACCGTGCGGGTGCCGGTGAAGTTGCAGGTTTTTTTCTCAGAAGCACATACCGTGCTACTGAACGCCTGGCCGTTGATGAGCTGTGTGCCTGGGGCGGGTGCCACCACGGCAAAAGCAGCGGCACTTGAAGTGGCTGCCATGCCGATGAGGGTGGCTCGCCAGGGGGGATGAAAGGTCATCGCAAAACTCCTGTTGTTGAACAAAGTTTGCGAATCAACACTGAAACGAACAGCCGCCCCGGTTTGCACCGGGTCGGAGGCATTTTGGCAACCCCGCTGTCGTGGTTTCTTTTGAGGGAAACGGTAGACCGGAAGCTTTGCGACCCCGCCTTTCGGACGGGTGTGCCAGTGTCAATTGCACAAAAGTCTTCACCCACACTCCGGGAAAGGGGGTTCCACAAACCTGTGGCAGTCTGTCCCCCCCGGCGTGGGCCACTAAAAATTCCCTCAGCGACCGAGCCCGAAATTGACCTCGCTGTCGAGCACCACCAGATAGGGGCGTGCCACTGTGTCGACGCTGCAATCTCCCGCGCCACAGCCAACACTGGCCGTCGTGCTGCCATTGGCCTTGGCGAAACCAAACAAGGCCACTTTGCTGCCAAACACATCCACGGAGCGCATGTCCCCGGTTGCGCCGTTGCTGCGGCTCAAGGTGGTCCAAGCCAGCCGGTTGGCAAAGTTCTTGCCGTCAACGGCCAGCAGGACCGGATCGCCACCGGCATACTCGCCCACCGGCCTTCCGTTGAGTACGTTGGCGTTGCGGTTGCCGATGGATGCGGCGCCGACAGCGGGCATGAAAACACGGTGGAAGGTGTTGGACTTGCCGCTGGACAAACGGGACATGGCCAGTTGCGATTGCTCGATGGCACCGGTTGCCGGATTGAGTTGCGCGTAATACGACTCATGGGCGCTGCCGGTATTCCACAACTGGTTGTAAAAGTCGGTGTAACTGAGCATCTCGGGGCCTGAGAACACATTGCCGTTGTAGCGGAAGATGCTTTGCGAACCGGCTGTTTCACCCGTGATGTACAGCGTTCCCAGGGCATTGATGCGTGCACGGTACAAACGTGTGTCTGCAATGTTGCTGGACAGATCGGCACCGTTGAATCCGAACTTTGTCCATTGTGAGGCGCCGGTCAGATCCAGACCCTGGGCAAATGCCACCTGTACCGGGTTGCCGCCAGGCAGTCGCTTGTTGTCAAAGCCGACCAACACCACACGCTCAGGCTGAGCAGGTTGCTGGTCCGCAACCACGACATCCTCGACGTAGCTGCGCTGTGCCTGGTAGGTGAACGTCGGGGCATTGGCAGCAAACTGGGACATGCCTGCATAGAGCTTGACCTCATAGCGTTGTGTGCTGCCGTTGTAGGCCAGCGTGGCGATGCGTCCACTGGGGCTGAGGTCGATGCGGCGCGCGCCAGCGTTCGCTTGAGTTGCCACAACAGAGTTGTTGCGCAGGTCCAGGACCGCAAAGCCATCGGCCAGGGCCAGTGCAGCGTGGGGCACGCCTGACAGGGTACGCAGTTCCATGTCGAGCACGCTGCTATCCAAACGCAAAGTCTGCATCACGGCGCCAAAGGGAGTCAAGGTGGTCAGCGCACCCTGGCCGCAGGCTGCCTTGGCAAACGCTTTGACGCAGGTCTCGCCGCCGGACACGGTGCCCGTGCTGTTGAATGCGGCGAGCAGGCTGCCCGCATCGAGCCATCGCACGGTCATGGCCTCGGTGGCGGCATCGGTCTGACCCAACACCGCACCACTCTCCAGATCAATGGCACCGTTGTAGTAGGGCAGTTTGCTCATGTCTGGCTTGTAGGCAATCATGCGCCAGGCACTTACACCGTCTTCTTGGTAGGCAACAATGGTGCCGTCTGTCGTAGTCACTGCGCTGCGAATGGTGGTGCGCAGCTTCTGCTCATCGCTGAGTGAATAGCCTTCCATCGCGTCAGGCAGTTGCCAACGCTTGAGACCTGCTTTGGCACCGCTTCCCCCCAGCACAAAATGTCCGAAGCGCGATGCCAGCACCACGTTCTTGTCGGTGTCAAACTGGAAAGAACCTACTCCGTAGCCCGGGCTGCTGGACACAGGCACCAAGGCACCTTGCTCCTTGAACGGGCTGGTGGACGTGGGGTCGTAGCGGAAGGTGGAGCTGATCTGGGTGCTGGGCGCACGCTCAAAGCTCACCAGCATGCTGCCATTCCTGGTGACACTGAAGTAGCCGGGCGCGTTGCCTGTGCCAGGGCCACCGCCGTAGGCCTGGCTCAGGGCACCAAACTGCTTGCTCCACTGGCGTCCGTCATACTTGAACGAACCCCCATTGTTGGTGGCATTGTCCGCGTAGTTGGTGACATACCAAATGTTCTGCTGGCCATCTTCAAAGAGCTGGGTATGCGGCTTGGCGTTGTTCACGGAGATGTTCAATCCGGTATCAACCCAGGTTCCCAGTGGTTGCAATTTGGCGGATTGGCGCTGGCCTACCGGAGCCAGCAAAGCGGCTGCCTTCAGACTTGCACTCGCAGACCGAATAGCCTGGATGTTCAGCGTCCAGACCTTGGGGGAGCCATCGCCACCGTTTTGGGTGATGATGCGCCCACGTCCGGCGACCATGTTGCCAACCCCTCCCGGAGCTGCGCCGAGGCTGTAAATGGCCTTGCCATCCGGACCACTTTCCTGGCTGATCCAATACGCGGTGTTGTGCCCACCAACGAATAGTTCACCGTCCACAGCAATCAGGTCGTTGGCCTTGTAGGGGTCATTGAGCCGGGTGTGTACCACCCAGCCGGCCTGAGGATTCGTTACATCAAAGCGGTAGATGTACTTTCCCATGCTGGTGTTGATGCCGGTAAACACGGTGTTCCCAATCACCGCCAGCTGGGCGGGCACGCTTCCTTCGGGCAATCCCATGGTCACATCCTTCCAGGCACCTGTTGTGACAGGTTTGACCTGTTTGGCAGGAGGCGTGGCCAGACTGGCAGCGGGTGTTGCGATAGTCGAACTGGCTGTCGTGTCTGTAACGTTGCTCAGGGTGACTATATTGGTGTAGCAAGCTTTGCCAGTTCCCTTGATCGGATCACCGAAAACCGCCGTCGAACAGTCGATGCTGCCAGTGGCGGTCAGGATGACAAATTTCCCCTTGGCGCCAAAGGCCACACTGCGGGTGCCTTCAAAACGGCAGGTGTTGGCTGCCACACCCGCTGGTTTGGTCAGTGGCCACCGCTCACTGGCGCACTTGCTGGTGTTGAACGTCTGGCCGTTGATGAGCTGTGTGCCTGGGGCGGGTGCCACCACGGCAAAAGCGGCGGCACTTGAAGTGGCTGCCATGCCCATGAGGGTGGCTCGCCAGATTCGAACGAGGGGGGGATGAAAGGTCATCGCAAAACTCCTGTTGTTGAACAAAGTTTGCGAATCAACACTGA
>JAIFMP010000144.1 GCA_020048405.1 Hydrogenophaga sp. | reverse complement strand
CTGTACGAAGGCGTGACCAACCGGGGGCAGCGTGCCACATCCACCACAAATGTGAAGAATGGCACGCTTGGCCTGACACTCCTTGCGCCTGTAAGCCCGAATTGGGCACTTGGCGTGGCGACAGACCACGTTTCGATGCATCGAAGTATTCTGTCCACTCCAACCGCCGTAGGATATCCCGAGCACTACAAGTACACCTTGGGGAAGGTTGGGGTTCAACATCGGTTGGTCCTGTCGCCTGATCTGCAGCTCCATACGTCCGTGTGGCTGGGGAAGTCGTTTACCGAAAGTCTGTTATTGCGGCTGCCAGGTTATGACGCAGCGTACATGAGTTTGGGCCTTGGGCGAACCACCGAGATTGGATGGCGGTTGGTGAAGTCGTTTGCCGATTCGAAATGGCAAGCGGCAGTCAAATTTGGCTACCGGAAGGATCAGTTCAAGGCGGGCGAAGCCACCACCTTGTTCAAAACAGGGCGCATTGCGGGCTCTGCGCAGCAGCCTGCGTGGCAACACAGTACTGCACACCTCAGTGCGGAACTTAGCTACGGCTTTTAGTTCTGCCGCCAGCCCCCTATGCAACTGTTGCTCGCGCCCATGGAGGGCCTGCTGGACTTTGCGCTGCGCGACACGCTCACCCGCGTGAATGCCGAAGGGGCATTCGAGCCGTCGGTCACCGGCCCGCACCCCAGCGGCATCGACCGCTGTGTGAGCGAGTTCATCCGCATCACCGACACACTGCTGCCCCCGCGTTCGTTCATTCGCACCATGCCCGAGCTGCTGACGGGCGGGCGCACGCTGGCGGGGGTACCCGTGCGTGGTCAGTTGCTGGGGTCCGATCCCACGCTGCTGGCCGAAAACGCCGCACGCCTGGCCGAACTGGGCTCGCACGGGGTGGACCTGAACTTTGGCTGCCCCGCCAACGTGGTCAACCGCCACGGTGGTGGCTCTGCGCTGCTGCAGGAGCCTGAGTTGATCCACCGCATCGTGGCCGCCGTGCGCCGGGCCGTGCCTGCGGATGTACCGGTGTCGGCCAAGATGCGCCTGGGCTACACCGACGACCGGCAGGCCGAGGACAACGCCCTGGCCATCGAAGCCGCCGGGGCCAGTGAAATCGTGGTGCATGCCCGCACCAAGGTACACGGCTACCGTCCGCCCGCCTACTGGGAGCGCATTGCCGATTTGCGTGGGGTGGTCAAGCTGCCGCTGGTGGCCAACGGCGAAATCTGGACGGTGGACGACGCCCTGCGCGCTCAGGCCGCCAGCGGTTGCACCAGCCTGATGCTAGGCCGGGGCATGGTGGCCGACCCTGGGTTGGCCCTGGCCATCAGGGCTGCTTCGGGCCATGCAGAAAAATTTATAAAAAATGTGCCATTTAAGCAATACGGTATTGCTGAAGCAGCTATACAAAAAGATATGTTGACCGAGTTCGTGCCTGAAGGCCGACCGGGCTCGGCTTGCGCATTCACCAGCATGCTGGCGGGCAGCCAGCCCCCGGCAGTGCCTTGGCCTGACATGAGGCCGCTGATGCAAAGCTTCTGGGCGCTGGTGGAGCGGCGGGTGGAACGCCGCCACCGCGCCGGACGGCTCAAGCAGTGGCTCAACCTGCTGCGCCGCCGCTACCCAGAGGCGCAGGCCGCGTTTGACGCGCTGCGCACCACCCTGAGCGCTTGGCTGCAACAGCAGCCGTGACGGTGTGCCTGACGTGTGGGTGTTGATGGGCTGCCACAGCCAGGCCAGGCTGTCTGTTCGGGCCCTCTGCCTTGCGTTAAGCTGGGTACCCCCAGATGTCAACACCTGCCATTGATCGGAGCCTCGCCGTGAAAGACGCCAAACATATTTTTGTGTGTGCCAAAGCCAAAAGCGAGGCCATGATCGTTGACCGCATTTTGGTGCGGGTGCTGCCTGCATTGGTGCAGCACGGCCAGATGTTGACGGCCGAGGCGATTGAACAGGCTGAGCACATCCCTGTGCCCGACGCCCTGTACGACCACATCCGCGATGTGGCCGAAGAGTTGGTGGGGGCCCATGTTTGACATTCACCAGTACCCGTTTGACACAGAGCACAACTGCATCGTGGTGGCCGGCGAGGCCATGATTTTTCACTGCCACCACTATGTGAACTACCTGCAGCGGTCCATTCTGGATGCCGAGTACATCGACAGCCGCCCGTTCATCATCGGCTCGGCGGCCGATGCCGCGTACCACCAGTTGTCCATGCTGTGCGAAGGCCTGTCGACCGACGATGCCAAAAAAATGGCGGCCGATGTGTACAAAACCTTTGGCTACGGCCTGATCGACCTGAGCGCCATGACCGAAGACGGCGTGACGGTCAACACCTACAAGTCGTTCTATTCCAAAACCTGGGTCATGAAGTTCGGGCCCAGCAAAAAGCCGGTGGATTACTACACCAGCGGATTCATTGCAGCGGCGTACGCCGTGATCTACGGCAAGCCGCTGGCCGAGGTGCATGCCGAGCAAACCCGTTGCATGGCGAGGGGTGACGAGTTCAACACCCACGTGATCCGTGCCGGTGGCGGTAACTTCTCGACCTACCCAGCCAAGCACCCCACACGTTTCAGCAGCAGTCCCAAGCTGCCCATTGGGTGGGAGCACGAAGAGGCCGTCACCAACGCCTTTTTGGGTGCGCACGCACACATGGTGGGCAACGAAGAAGGCTACATACCGGCATTTGGCGTGTACCTCACCCGCAACCACAGCGATTTCATCAACCGCCTGCAGTTCGAGTTCATGCGTGCCATGCAAGCCGTGGCGGGCGACTACGGCGGCAAGCTGGCATCGGAGCTGCTGCTGGAGGCCGGCCATGCCTGTGGCTTCTTTACCTATGGCGGCGTGATGACCTCGGAAGAGTGGAAAACCGTCGTCAAGCCTTACCTGCGCACGCGGGAAGACTGGATCAAGGGCCTGGCGTCGCTCATCAACACCATGGGCTGGGGCTACCACACAGCGGTGGAGCTCTCGCGTGACCGGGCTGTGTTCCGCAACTACAACGACTTTGAAGACCTCAGCTACATGCGGATGTACGGGCAGGCCAGCCAGCCCGTGCACTGGGCCAACAGTGGTGGCTTCACGGGGCTGATGCAGCTCATCTACAACACCGATCTGGTGGAGGGCGATGTCATCAACACCGAGGAGGGCTTCAGGCACATGCGCCGCTCCAAGGCCAAATACAAAACGCGCATGACCAAAAGCATGGCCTGCGGTGACGACTACCTGGAAGTGGAAATTTCCCTGTAAGCCCGCACCATGACCGCCTTTGACCGCCACACGGGCTTTTACGACAAGCTGCACCAGCGCTGGCGGCGCATCAACGAAACGCACGGGCTCGACACCATCGCAGAGTTGGCCCTCGAATTTGCCGTGGACGAGTTGGGTTACCAGCGCTGCGCGCTGTTCATCCATGACGATGACACCGGCTTGTTCAAAGTGCGGTTCCATCGCGGCTACGAGCCCGGCCAGCGGCCGATGCTGGGTATCGTGCAGTTGCTGCTGTCGGGCGATATCGTTGAAAACCTGCGCCACGCCAACCAGCCCATCGTTCACAGCGCAGACACCCCGAATGAGCTGGTAGAAGCGTTGTTGCCCAGGCTGTTTGTGGACGAAGCACTGCTCGACCTGTTCGGCGGGGACGTGAACGTGCCGCTGGGCATCCTGATGGTGGGCAACGGCGCGGGGCACAGCGGGACTGTGTCGGTGGCACACCCGTTTGCACGGGTGGCGTTGCAAAACCTCATCGTCCACCTGTCGAGCGCCGTGAACACCAGCCTGTTTTACCGCGCCTGGGGTGAGGAAAAGCAGTTTCTGCAGCGCAACATCGACATCCGCACCCAAGAGCTGCGGGAGCAGAAAGAACAGTTCGAGGCCATTTACCACGCATCGAAAGACGGTATCGCCGTGCTCGACGTGTATACCACGGCCTTTCTGGATGCCAACCCCGCCTACTTGGAAATGACGGGTTTCACCCGCGCCGAGTTGCTGCGCACCAGTTGTTTTGCCCTCACGCTGGAAGAAGACCTGGAGTCAAGCCGGGTGGCCATGGCCGAGGTGGTGAGCAAGGGTTTTGTGCGCGACTTTGTCAAAACCTGTGTGGTGAAAGACGGCAAGCGCGTCACTGTGAACATGTCGCTGGCGCTCATGCACCGCAACCAGCACGTTCTGGTGACGGCCAAAGACATGACGTCACGGTATGTGCTGGAACAGGAACTGCTGGAAGCCAAAGACAAGGCTGAGGCCGCTCAGTCGCAACTGGCGCAGAAAAATGCCGATCTTCAAGACCTGACCGCCAACCTCGAAACCATGGTGGACACCCGCACGGGTGAGTTGGCCACGGCACTCGCGCAGGCGCAAGCGGCGGCCAAGGCCAAAAGTGAGTTCCTGGCCACCATGAGCCACGAAATCCGCACGCCCATGAACGGCGTGCTGGGCATGACAGAGCTGCTCAGCGCCACGCCGTTGTCCGTCGAGCAGCAGGAGTTGCTGCGGGTGTTGCAGTCCAGCGGGCAGTCGCTGCTGACGCTGATCAACGACATTCTGGATTTTTCAAAAATTGAAGCCGGCAAGCTGGAGTTGGAGCGCATTGCCTTCAACCTTCCCGAACTGCTTCATGGGCTGAAAGACGTGTTTACCGTACAGGCCCAGGCCCGCGATCTCAGCCTCACACTCGACGACACCTCGCATCTGCCCGCACTTGTGCTGGGCGATACCACGCGCCTGCGCCAGGTGTTTTTCAACCTCATTTCCAATGCCATCAAGTTCACGCATCAGGGAGGGGTGTCCATCGCCCTGGCTCTGACCGATCAGCCCGACGTTTACTGCGCGACCGTCCGTGACACTGGCATTGGCATGAGCTCCACGGTGCTGGCCAAGTTGTTCAACGCATTCACCCAGGCCGACGCCTCTACCACCCGCCGCTACGGGGGTACCGGGCTCGGGCTGGCCATCAGCTCCACGCTGGTGGAGTTGATGCAGGGGCGCATCTGGGCCGAAAGCGCACCGGGTAAAGGGTCGTCTTTTCACTTCACGTTTCATGCGCCGCGGGTGGCACCGCAACTTTCGGCCACACAAACGGTGGTAACTCCCCAGCAGGACTTCAGCCATCTTGTCGTCTTGCTGGCCGAAGACAACCCCACCAACCGCCTGCTGGCGCTGAAGTTTCTGGAGAAACTGGGCATCACCCCCGATGTGGCCCACGACGGCTTGCAGGCCCTGGAGCGCATGCATGCCAAACACTACGACGTGGTGCTGATGGATGTGCAAATGCCCCACATGGATGGCCTGACCGCTACACGCCAGGTTCGCGCCACCCCTGACTTGCAACAACCCCACATCATCGCCCTGACCGCCAATGCGTTTGCCGATGACAAGGCAGCCTGTCTGGCCGCCGGGATGAATGACTTTGTGAGCAAGCCCGTGAACCTCAACCGCTTGCGTGAGGCCCTGGAGCGGGCCGATGTCAGGCCCTGAACGCCAGGCTTCAGCCCCAGATGGCCGAGCGCATGGAGATGGCGCCCATCTGGAATCCCTCGTTGAAGAATGCAGGCGCTTCGCCGGGCTGAACGGCACCGGCCGTGTACAGCAGGGGCAGGTAGTGCTCGTGGCTGGGATGGGCCATTTTGGCAAGGGGGCCACCATCGATCAATGATGCCAATGCCGACGTGTCGCCACTGCGGACGTGGCGGGACACGAGAGTATCGAACTCCAATGCCCAGTCATGTGCCTGGTTGTCGGCCACACCCCGGGCCATGGCCCGCAAGTTGTGCACCACGTTGCCACTGCCCACGATGAGCACGCCTCGCTCGCGCAGGGCGCGCAATTGCTGGCCCAGCGCGAGATGTTCGCTGACCGGGCGGCTGTAGTCCATGCTGAGCTGCATCACCGGTGTGGTTGCGGCCGGAAACATCGGCTGCAACACACTCCATGCCCCGTGGTCCAAGCCCCATTGCATGTTGTCAACGCCCACGGGTTGCTGGGTGTTGGGCTGTTGCAAAACCTGGCCCAGGCCTTGGGCCACTTCCGGCCAGCCGGGTGCCGGGTATTCCACATCGAACAGGGCCTGGGGAAAGCCGCCAAAGTCGTGGATGGTGCTGGGCCATGCCATGCCCGTGAGGTGCCAGCCCTGGGTCAGCCAGTGTGCAGACACACACAGAATGAGCTGTGGCATGGGATATTGCGCCCCTGCACCGTTGCCAAACCGCTGTCCAAACGATTGCCAGCCCCGCCGCCAGTGGTTGTCTTCAATGGCGTTCATGGGGCTGCCGTGGCCCACAAACACCACCGGCATGCGCGGACTGGGCTTGAGGCCGGGCAGCGCCGCCAGTGTGCCGAGGGACATGGTGTGTGAGGTGGTCGGTGTTTGGGAATGGCTGGGCAGTGAGGTCATGGCCCATCCAGCGCCAGTTGCAGGGCAGAGCCGGTTGAATGCGCTCAGGCGGGCTTGTTTTTCAGTTTGCCTTTGGGCAGCACCGCCGTCATGGGGGCCATGGGGCGGTCAGACACGCCGCCCATCGGTTTGGGTGGAGAGCTGTCTTTTTTAGGCTTTTTAGCCAGTTTTTCGGTGCGTTGGTCGCCTTTTGCCATATGGCCTCCTGAAAGGTTTTGAAGTGGGATGAATGACGCGCGGCAGGCATGTTACGCCAGAGCGCAGGGGTGTCGGGGTTCAACTCGCCTCAATTTTCACGCCCTTCCAAAAGGCCACATGGCCTTTGATTTCTTCGGCGTCCGTCTTCGGGTCGGCGTAGTACCAAGCGGCATCGGGGTTGAGCTCGCCGTTGACCAATAGTGAGTAGTAATTGGCCTGGCCCTTCCAGGCACAGGTGGTGCGGTGGTTGCTGAAGGTGATGAACTCGCGCTTCAGGCTGCCCTCGGGGAAGTAGTGGTTGCCTTCAAGCACAACGGTCGTAGGGCTTTCGGCGATGACAACGCCGTTCCAGGTGGCTTTCATGGGTGTACTTTCAGAGGCTGCAAAGGTGGCTGGTATGGGGTGAGATTGTCTGACAGGTGCAAGGCATCAGTGTGCCCAATAAACAGGCAGAGAGCACAAAGCCAGACTGGGCGTGGCTTTGTGGGGGATGGGGCCCCAGTTATCCACAGCACTGCCCACATCTGGCGGTGGTAACTCCCGGGGGTGTTCGGGCAGGGTCAACTGCCGGTGTACCGCCCGGGTCGGTGGTTGATGGCCAAAAACAGGCTCATTGTCACCGCACCTAGCACCGAATAAAGCGCCTGCGGCAGGGGTAGCAGCATCGCTGCCAGGGCCAGTACCGCGATGTCGATGGCCATTTGCACTTTGCCGGCCCGCCAGCCCCGCGTCTGCTGTAGGTACAGCGATACCACCGTGGCGCCGCCCAAGCTGGCGCGGTGGCGGGCCAGAAAGAGGCAACCTGCTCCCAGCAGCAGCCCGCCCAGAATGGCGGCATAGGCCGGGTGCAGTCGTTCCACCGCAAACAGCGCGGGCGACCACTCGGTCAGCGCGGTCAGCAGTGTGACCGCGCCCAGGGTTTTCAGCGTGAATTCCCGGCCCATGCGCTTCCAGGCGAAACCGTAGAACGGCAGGTTGACCGCGAAAAACAGCTTGCCAAAGCTGATGCCCGTGAGGTGGTGCAGCACAAAGGCCACCCCCGCCGTGCCGCCGGTGATGAGCCCCGCCTGGCCATACAGGATGAGTGCCAGCGACACGAACAGCGTGCCGGTGAACACGGCCTGGGCGTCTTCGAACGGGGTATGGGGCGCGGTGGACAAACTGGCTTCGGACATGGGCCTAACGCAGCACAAAGCATGCCGGGGTCCGGCACCGGATCGCTTGTGGAGTGTGGGACATGATGGATACTTAATTGATAGCTGTTAATGCTTTTCTGGTAACAAAAAGTCCCATTTTTTAAGGAAAATTATGAAACTGGGGTACACCATTCTGTATGTTGACGATGTGGGACGCAGCCTCGATTTTTATGCCCGCGCTTTTGGCCTGTCGGTCAAATTCCAGCACGAGGGCGGCGATTTTGGCGAGCTCGACACCGGCACCACCTCGCTCGCGTTTTCGTCGCGCCAGCTCATGTCACAGCTTCACAAAAACCCTGCGCGCGCCGACGCCCGTGCGCCTTGCTTTGAAATCGCGCTGACCACCGACGATGTTCCCGCCGCTGTTCGGCTTGCCGTGGCCGCAGGTGCCGAACTCATCCAACCGCCCGAAGCCATGCCTTGGGGCCAAACCGTGGCCTATGTGGCCGATCCCGATGGTTTTTTGGTGGAGCTATGCACGCCCGTGGGCTGAGCTGAGCCACACGGCGTGCCCGGCTTTGTGCGCCTGCGGTATGGATTGTGTGCATAGGCTTGGTGAAATGCCCAGTGAATCAGGCCTTGGCTCGAAGCCCCTGTACCAGGGCACCCACAGCCATGCCGCCCAGAGCCCACAACAAATCCCAGTTGCCTGTACCCAGCCCGGCAATGGCGGGGCCAGGACACACGCCCGACAGCCCCCAGCCCACGCCAAACAGCGCTGCGCCCACTGCGGTGTTGCGGTTCCACGTGCTGGGGTGAGGGTGGAAGTGGTCGTCCAGCAAGGGTTTTTTCATCACCCGGGGCAGCAGCTTGTAAGCCACCACCGCCACCACGACCGCGCCGCCCATGACCAGCATCAGCCCCATGTCTTGAAAGCGCAGAAAACCCAACACCACTTGCGGCTGCACCATGGTGGACAGCGACAACCCAAAGCCAAACAATGCCCCGGCCAGCAGGGTAACGATCGCCCCTGCCAGCGAATGGTGGGTGGTACTCATGGCTGACCCCTTGTCAGGGTCGCCAGCAGGTTGGCTGTGATGAATGCAGTTGCCATGAAAGTGAGCACCGCATACAGCGACGGCAGTTGCAGAGAACCCAGCCCGCAGATGCCATGGCCCGAGGTGCAGCCATTTCCCAGGCGCGCACCGTAGCCCACCAAAAAACCACCCGCCAGCAACTGCCATATAGGGACACCTGTGGTCTGCGGTGCCTGTTGGCCCAGCGTCACCCACCACACAAGTGCCCCCACCACCAAGCCCACTGCGTAAACCAGCCGCCAGCCACGCGAGCCTACAAACCGGGCCTGCTGAAAAAAAGGCCTCTGCACCACAAAAGACCAGGTGGACGAAAACACGGTGCTCATGCCCCCCACTCGGCCTGTGAACACAAACAGCAGGCCCACGCCGCTGCCAATGAGCAAACCGCCCAGCAAATAGTGCTGCCAGCCATGGGGGAGAAGTGAAAGCAATGAATTCATGGGCGCGGATTATCGGGCTGCCCACACCAGCAACAGGTTGTTGGCTGGCATGGCATGGCGTTGCACCAGCCGCAGGCCCGCCTGCCCGGCCTCGGCTTCCACATCCTCCCGCTGGCGCAGTCCCCAGGCGGGGTTCTCTGCGCGCAGGCTGGCGTCGAATGACAGGTTGCCGGGCGACGTGTCCACCCCTTGTTCCAGGTAGGGGCCGTAGGTCACCAGCACGCCCCCGGGTGCGAGGTGCCGTGCACTGCCCGCCATCAGCGCTGCGCAGGCCGGCCAGGGGGCCACGTGCAGCATGTTGGCGCAGTAAATCAGGTCAAACCGCTGGTGTGCAGGCAGCCACTGTGTGGCCATCACGTCCAGCAGCAGGGGAGGGCGCACGCGGGTCAGGCCGCTGTCGGCTGTGTATGCGGCAATGGATCCCAGTGCCTCGGGCCGCGCGTCTGTGGGCTGCCAGGTCCAGCCCGGCAACCCGGCTGCAAACCACACCGCGTGCTGGCCGGTGCCAGAGGCCAGCTCCAGTGCGTGGCCTTGGGCGGGCAACACAGTCTGCAGCGTGGCCAGGATGGGTTCTTTGTTGCGGTCGGCTGCGGGGCTGAAGGCGGTGGATGGGGGCACGTGACGTCAGATATCAAGACAGAAAAGGCATCTTACGCTTTCTGTCATTGGGCCTATAGCTACTGTTTTGCAAATCCCCTCGTGTGCCCGTTGGGCGTCAGGCTTGCCAGAAGCCCTCATGAGGTTCGCTGGCCTCGGCCAGCATGGCGGGGCCGATGCAGTCAATGGAATGCGGCGAGGTCGCGAACACGTCGCGGCATGACAGCTCGGCATCGCGCTGCTCGGCCCGCTCGCCACGGAATACGCGCAAGCGAACCGCGTCGATGCCGAACACCACCCGCCCGATGTTGCTCCAGAAGATGGCCCCGGCACACATCACGCAGGGCTCGCCCGACGAATAAAGCGTGGCCTGCGCCAGTGTGGCCCGGTCGGCCTTGCCTGCGAGTTGCCTGATGGCCGTTGTTTCGGCATGGCCAGTGCAGTCGCCGGTTTCGCCCGTGTTGTTCCAGGCTTCTGACAACAGCTGCCCGTCTGCCGCCACCACCACCGCGCCGAACGGGCGGTTGCCCCGCTCGCGCGCCACCTGCGACAAACGAATGGCCTGGCTCAGGTACAGCGCATCGCGTTCGCTCAATGGCGCTTCGGCGGGCAGGTGGGTTGGCGGTTGGGTGTGCAGCCTCATGCCAGCACCACCTTGCGTTCGGCAGCCGCAGGCAACATGGCGCGGTTGAAAACACCTTCCACACTGGGCGGGGTTTTCAGGCCGAACACGGCGGTGACTTCGTCCACCTGCGCCTCCAGTGTGCGCTTCAACACATCGCCCAAACCGTGGCTGCGTGTGTCGGGGGCAGCCAGGTAGCCGCTGGTGATGCGCCAGCGGTCCAGCTCAACGGCGGCGTTCAAAATGGTTTCGCGCGCCAGCGTGGCGGTCACGGCTTGGGTGGGGTCGGCCAGGCAGTCCTGGATGGCGCGGTTGGTGGCACGCAGGAAACCGGCCACGGCGCCGGGTTGCTGAACGATCATGCTGTTGCTGGCCAGAATGGCATTGCCATACAGGTTCACGCCCGCTTCGTCGTAGCGCAGCACCGACAACTCGTCGGTCTTCATGCGGGCAAACAGCGACACGGCCGAGTCGTGAAAGTAGGTGGCCCCGTCCACATCGCCGCGCACCACCACGTTATCGCGCGAGGCAAAGTCGGTCGTCACCCAGTTGAAATGGTCGCCCGGCAGCTTGAGTTTGCGCGCCACCATGGGCCAGGCACGCCGGGTCGATTCCACGGCGGCGGCTGCCACTTTTTTGCCGGCCAGGCTGCGGAAATCGGTGGTCACACCCCGGTCTTTGCGGCCGATGATGACAAACGGCGCACGGTTGTAGTACTGGTAAACGGCCTGCACCACCGGTGTGCCGGGCGTGGCCGACTGAAACTCGATGAGCGAGCTGATGTCGCCCAGCCCCATCTGGTAGGCACCGGTGGCCACACGGGTGATGGAGGCCACCGAGCCCGCGCCGGGGTCGATGCGCACATCCAGCCCTTCGTCTTTGTAGTACCCCTTGTTCAGTGCCACCAGAAACGGTGCCGTCTGGCTGGTGATGCGAAAGTCCAGCGTGAAGCGGATCGGCACCAGCCCGGTGCCTGACTGTGCCCATGCGGTGGACGTGGCGTAGGAAACGGAAGCGGTGGCACCCAGCGCTGCGGTGCGGGCCAAAAAGGAACGGCGTTGCATGGAAAGGCTCCGGAAAAAACAGTGCAAGTTTTTCCTGTCGGGTCGGCAGGTGCGCCGGACACAACAGGACCTCACAAGAGCAATTTCCGGGCGGGTGCGCCACTGCACCAGGCTGAACGCTTCTACTCTCGGCACCCGTGAATCAGCAGGTTCCATGCCAAGCCCGCAGGCACCGTTTCGACCTGGTTTTGCACGGCTGTGGTGCACCAACTGCTTGGGTGGTGGTGTGTGGAGGACGCTCGCGTTTGGCCCGAAACCTGCTTGCGGTGGGGCTTGAGAGTAGAAGCGTTCATCCAACCCCAGCTGCAAAAACACGGCGCGCGGGTTGGACGGGAATTGCTCTTGATGTGCCTGTGCCAGCGCACCCTTTGGGTGTGGCCTACGTGCCGGGGCAGCAAGTGCAGCACCATTCCCTTTGCGTGTACCTGCTGGCCTTGCGGCCTGCGGGCCGGCGCGGCAGGCCATGACCACCACCCGTTGTCTGTACTTTTCAGGAGAAACGCATGAATGCCGCCGCCTACAAACTGGCCGAACTCAACAAAGAATCCCGCATGGGGGCCGTAGGCTCCGACAGCACCGCCCGCGAGGTGCGCCGCATCGACCTGTCCGACTTCGAGGCGCGCAAAGCCCAGATTGCCGAGGAACTCTGGAACGCGTCGGTGGACGTGGGCTTTTTCCAGATCGTCAACCACGGCATTCCGCAGGCCCATGTGGACCACGCCTTTGCCACATCGGCGCGGTTCTTTGACTTGCCCCATGCCGTCAAGGCGCAGTACCCGCACAACAAAGCGCTGAACGTGGGTTGGGAAAGCAAGGCGCAGGTGCGCCCATCCACGGGTACCCCAGACCAGAAAGAGTCTTACCAGATCACCCGCCCGCACATGACCGGTTTGTGGCCCTCCGAGGCCGAGCTGCCCGGCTTCAAGCTCGACATACTGACCTTCGAGGCAGAGTGCTGGGCGCTGGGCATGAAGGTGCTGTCTTGCTTTGCGTACAAGCTGGGCTTTGATTCTGAGTTCTTTACCCGCGCCCACCACCGGGACAGCCCCGAGTACCAAAGCACCCTGCGCCTGCTCCATTACTTTCCGGTGGACGCCACCACGCTGGGCCAACCCGGCCTGTGGCGCGCCGGTGCTCACACCGATTTCGATTGCCTCACGCTCCTGTTCCAGCGGGCAGGCCAAGGCGGGTTGCAGGTGTGCCCCGGCAAGGACATGGACAGCCAGGCCTGGACGTCGGTGGAGCCCGACGACGCGGCCATCACCTGCAACATCGGCGACATGTTGATGCGCTGGAGTGACGACCAGCTGCCCTCCAACTTCCACCGCGTGCGCTGCCCGCTGCCAAATGAGTACCTGGGCTCTCGTTACACGCTGGCCTTTTTTGCCCAGGCCAACAAAGACGCAGTCATTGAAGGCCCGGGCAAGCGGTACCCGCCCATCAGCGCAGGGGACTACCTGCGCCAGCGGGTGGCCGCGAACTTTGCCAAGCCATATTGACCTTCACTGTGTCGGCTCTGCATCGGGCGTGCCCTAACATGCCCACCCCATGCATACCCTGGAACTCCTGCGCAGCGGCGCACTCACTGGTACAAGCCGTCTGGACCTGAACGGTGCAGGCCTGACCCACCTGCCGCCCGAGTTGTACGGCCTGGCCGACACGCTGGAGGTGCTCAACCTCAGCGACAACCAG